>JAWCMB010000028.1:0-21564 GCA_038850115.1 Thermoproteota archaeon | reverse complement strand
GAAAAATGCTTGAATGGATATTGAGATGGGTGGCGCTGATAACCGCGACCTCGCTTGTCACCTTTTACTCCTTCAGGATCGCCAGGCTACTGAGTCCACATTCTTCTGTTCGAATAAGGCGGTATAGCTTTTATCAGCAAGCCAAGCCAAACGGTTAGAGTAATCCATGATATAAAAGTTGAACTTTTTCCCATTCGCTTCCGTAGCGTTGCCTCTGAGCCTGAAATCCTTAGCCTCTTCAATTAAAAACTGCGGAGAAGAACTTGCATATTCCGAGCATTCTGTCTTTAAAGATTTTTCAGTCCAGCTGATCGTTGCATTAACGAGAACCGTTGGTTTCGTGTTTACTCCTTCTACAACGAAATAGAACGAGTTTGGGACGTCTGTTTTCGAAGCTATTGAAAAAGTGAAGCTGACTGATGTTTTACCCTTATCCTCATAATAAGCCTTGTAAGATGCGCCTGCTTTCCATAATTCGAAATTTACGTTGTCAAAAATATAGAAGTTAAACGTTCGCTTGGGGGATGATTGCTCTACAGCACTTCCGATTATCACGAAGTCCTTTCCATCTGTAAAAAGGAAGGGTGTAAGTCCCAATTCATAATCATATGTTGAGAAAGAAACTGTAAGAACCTTTTCTATGAGTTTAGCACTTTTCGTTTTCCATCCGGCTGAAACGGCTAGGGTTTCCCTATCGACTAGTGTTTTGCTCTTTGGCTCCCAAGTAGCAGCTCCCGGTGCTATTATCGCGATAATGACTCCCATTATGAGTATTATTAAGCCTGCTATAAATAGTATTTTTGGCATTCTCATTCAAATTTCACCGATTATTATAATTTTAACATATTCTTAAATTTTCGTCTGTCAAAGTATTCAATACTTTGGACGAACATATTGCGCAGGCTACATTAGCCAGCGTTCTTAGTACCTAAGAATTTCCGATGAGTCAAGGAAGCCTTACTTACGGGTAGTTAGCCCATGCTAACATCTTTTTATATAATAAACTCTGTTTTAACTCAAGGTTTAAATATTATTTTCATATTTGTAGGGGCAATAGTCATCTTGCTTCTTATATTTTACTTTTAGCGCGCGATAAGACCATTCCACACTTACCCCGTTCTTCCTCTACTAATCCAGCCATGTTCTCCACGAGGATTCTTAGGACATGGTCCTCCTGCCCTCTTATCTGGATGAAAAGAACTCGAAGTTGTAATGATCATTCCACAACGTACGCACTCCCACTTGTACTCGACTCTCTTCATTTTAATATTATGCTTATTTAAAAATTATTTAAGCCTTAGCACGTGCTAGAATTTACAATATAGTTACCGGCTCCAAAATAACAGTGTGTGCACCCATCTGCATTCTTATTAAATTACGTGTATTTAAAAAAGCCTTACAAACAGAACGGATCTTTTTACACTAGAATTTTCTGTGCTCAATTCCTCCCACCTACTTTTTATGTTTTTCAATAAAGCACCGTAATTCTTGCTTTTAATGAACATTGGGAGATTTCAGGCTGTACGGTTAGCGTGCACTACGAAAGAATGCGTTTTCTCTAATGTTTAAAAGGGTTTAGGTGGATCTGATTAGGCAAGCAGCACATAGCTCATTAAACTCGCAGGCTCGGCATTTTGCTGGGTTCTTTGTGGGGAGGGGTTCGTGCTCAGGAGCCAGATCCTCGGCCTTCCGGACACTGTCTTCAGCTCATGTATGAATATGGGGACGGATTTTTCAAATACAATCAGATCTGGCGTGCGCGTTTTTAGTAGATTCTGACCTACCGTATTCTCTGATAGAAATTATTAGTGAGCATGGACATGAGGCTATTAGCGTTAGGGATACTCTTGGCTCTGCAACAGATGAGGAGGTTTTCAATTACGCAAACAGAAAAACAGAACTGATGCATAATCGTAACTAGTGATCTTGGCTTCGCAGAAGAATTCATGAGGAAGAAAGGGTTTGGATTATTACTGGTTAGACTGTCATGCTATTTCACAGCTAGCAAAATTAAGAAAGTTTTCAACGAGTTTCTAAAGAGATTGATGTAAATGAGCTGATTAATTCTATAACAGTACTCGAATTGGAAGATACAGAATTAAGAAGCTTTAAATTCTTTAAGATATATTGTAAAAGCCTTTTTTAGATTGACATTTACTGTGCAGCGCTACTGCGTGTTTAAAACAATCTGGTCACCGTAAGTCGTAAGCCTATTCTCCCTTAAGAGCCTGTCTACAGCCTCATTTATCCTTTCTTCGACCTTGGCTCCTGTTCTATTATATCCAAGGGCGCGGGCAGTAGTATTGATTAGGGATTTCCGCTTTATTCCAAGCTCCTTCTTAACTATGGTTTCCACCGCAGCCATCAGCTCCTCTATCGCAATCTCTTCTATGGGCCTTGGTGGTTCACCCGGACTGGGAATCCTAGGAGTTACATCATCGCCACTCCATAAGAAATCCTTCTTCTTCTGGAATTCTCCCCTTTCAACACCCAGCCAAATAGCACGCCTAATAATCTTTCGAGCCCGGGTTCCAACCCTTCTAAGCCTATAGATCTCAGCTATTCTACGTATTACCGTGTTCACATGAACCGGTGATTCTTTTCTCACAATTTCACCTATATACTTCTCTAAGTCCTGTAGACTGAATACGCTTGGCCTCCATGAGCCTACCTTGTACTCCTCATAGGTTTTGAATCCGTAAGGATTGGTTTCAATCATATCGTTATCCGTCTCTACCTCGTTTTGATTGGAGGTATTGTTTTGCTCGCTTGGCTGCTCATAGCTATTCTCGTGAGTAGGCTCGCTTAGGCTTACACTGTCTATTGCAGGAACCCCTCTTTCTTCAACTAGCTCTTGGACTCTTCGAAATATGTTTTCAACAATTTTATCCGGATTCTTAACCCAATCCGTGGACCATACCCTGTAAATTTTCCATCCAAGTTTCTCTAAAATTTCTTGCCTCAGCCTGTCTCGGTCCCTTGCAGACCGGTGACTATGGTATGTAGCGCCGTCGCACTCTACTCCAAGTATGTACCTATCCTTGTGTTTCGGGTGTCTTATCGCAAGGTCTATACGGAACCCGGAGCAGCCTACTTGCGCATCCACTTTAAGACCCCTTGCCTCAAGCCGTTTCTTCACATCGTATTCAAACTCTGACTCTGGTTCCCCGCCGCCGTATGTTTCCGTTGGGAAGCGCCCGCCTTGATAAGCGTATTCAAGATAGTTTTTAAGCATGGCTACTCCACGGCTTCCCGTAGTTAGGCGGGACAGATCAATTTCATGAGGTAGAATAGAGGAAACCAGGATTAGTTTTTCTCTAGCCCGCGTCACCGCAACGTTCAACCTTCTTTCTCCCCCCGATTGATTTATAGGTCCAAAGTTCATGGAGAGCACTCCTCTAGCATCACGCCCATAGCCTAAGCTTATTATTACGTGATCCCTTTCATCACCTTGGACCTTTTCAAGCGATTTTATGAATAAGGGTTCTTCCGGATTCGCTTCGGACAGTGCTCCCAAATCAGGTTTAAGCGCCTTTCTGCGTTCCCATTCCTCCCATATGGCTTCCTCCTGTGCAATGTTGAGAGTTATTACGCCGAGAGTAGATTTGGAACCATGCTGCCTAAAATGCTCTTCAATTAACTCTGCAACCACCTTTGCCTCCTTCAGGTTCTTCCTTGAGCCTCCCCGATCATATATCGCATCAGGAACATAATGAAACTCAATCGCGCCAGGTGCTTCACGTGCATCTGGACTTGGAAAAGTGACTAGTTCTCCCTCATAGAAATAATTATTTGAAAAAGCGATTAGCTCCTCTTTCTTACTCCTGTAGTGCCATTTCAGGAGAACCCTCTTAAACCCTGGTAAGGCCAGACACTCGTCGAGAATGCTTTCCAGAGGCTCCTCTATGCCCTCCTCTTCACTCTCCTCGTCAAAGTCGATATCGGCCTGGAAGAATCTTGTTGGCGGCAGCTGCTTATCGTCCCCTGCAACTATTAGCTGTGCGCCTCTCAATATGGGGCCAATAGCATCCTCTGGGGGTATTTGCGACGCCTCGTCGAAGATCACCATGTCGAACCTGTATGGGCTTGTGCCCAGATAGCTGGCCACGGAAAGCGGACTCATAAGTAGACATGGCTTCAATTCCTGGATGAGGTGAGGTATTTCAGCGAAAAGTCTACGGAGTGGTTTTATTCTGCGTCGCTTCTGTGCTTCTCGAAGAAGTATTCCTATCTGAGACTCTCTTGCAATAGCTGCTTCAGCTTTCGGCTGTCTCTGAGCGATACTCTGCCGGACAAGGCTAATGGTTACCTCTTTCAGCTTTCTATCTAAATCTACAAATTCCCGGATTATCTGCTCATGGGAGGTTGCTGTGAACTCAGCAAGAATGGGTGATTCCCGATAGGCTTCTGCTAGCCAGCTTTTCCAGAAACGTTGCAGGAATGCATCTCTAAGATCCTTTGCAAGTATCTGGTTTTTAAGGGCTGCTTCCATAAAATCTTCTAAGCCCATTTTCCGGCAATTCTCTACTGCTCTTTGATATTTCAGCCAGTCCCGCAGATCTTCAGGGTTCAACTTTGAATCGAGCCATTTCGTAAGCGTTGAATAAGGAGCTCTTCTTAAATCACCCCCCTCTATGATGAAGCTCTTTAAATCACGTGAAAGCTTATCCGCGATTTCGAAAGCCTTGTTCAGAATTGGCATGACTGAATCAAGCGTGTTTTTTGCGAATTGTGACAGTTGATGGGGATTTGCCATTAAGCGTATCAACTCGACGGGCAATTCGGAAAGGTTTAAAATCTGCATGATTTTCTCAAGCCATTCTAAGCTATTAATGATTGAATCCCAGTCGGTTGCTTCACCAGAGTATAGATGGCTGAACAGTTCCTCTGCTCGAGCATGATTCTCCTTCAACCACTTCTCATCCTCTAAAATCCTTACAGCAGTTGAAAGCCCTGCTAGAACCGCTTTATAGCTAATATTATCCTTAGAAATCCAGTACTGTTTTAACACCTCCATATCCCGACGATAGTTCGACTTGAAAAACCTGAATGGAGTTTTATACTCCTTGGTGAACCTTTCAAGCAACTCTTTAACCGATAATGTGAACACTTTATGGTCAAAATTTTTCTCCAAAGTGTTTCTCTGTTCTTTTAGTCTGAGGCATCGTTCTTTCCAATTTTTAGCATCCTGGATAACTCTGTTTAAATCATTAACAGATAGTCTTAGCCAACTATCCCCTAGGGCTGGCGGTTGCGATAAGAGCTTCATTAATTCAACAAGCTCTCTAGATTCATCGAGTGAAGCAGGTGGGTTAATACCGGTTCTAAGAGCTATCTGTTGCATCCGCCCTTGTAACATTATTATCGTGTTAAGAAGCGAACTTATACACCCGATAATCTCATCTACGAGGAGGAGATCGGAATAGCTATCTTGCTTCACTTCTATTCCATACCACGGGTGACTGTTAAGATTGTCGAAGACGTGACTAACATGTTGTAGTTGGCTTATAGCTTCCAGTAATTCGTCGAGACGTTGAGAGGTTACCTCCATGATTACTGGATCAGGTAGTTTGAACTCGATTTTTGGAACTTCCAAGAGTCTAGTCAGCCTACCGTGAACCTGGAATGCTGAGAGCCTGAGACCTCCCCGAGGCTTATGTAGTTCCGTTACGTAACTGTTCAACCGGTCTCTCAACCTGATTAACTTCTCGTATTGTTCTCTAGCGTTCGGCTCAACCTTGGTCTCCAATGCGAGGCGGAGTGTCTTTGCAAGTTCCTGCACAACCTTTACCTTGTCACTCTTATGGCTGTGAACCTCGAGGCAGGCGAAGGATAGGCCTGCAGCCTTAAGCCTACGATAAACTACTTCTAAAGCAGCCATCTTCTCGCTGACGAACAGGATCTTCTTACCGTCTCTTAATCCCTGTGCAATCAGATTGGCGATCGTTTGGGATTTTCCCGTTCCTGGAGGACCTTGTACGACGAGATTTTGACCATGGCGCGCTCGGAGCAATACCTCGGTTTGGCTGGAATCAGCATCAAGTATAGGGAATAGCTCAACCGGATTCATAACCTCATCAATATTATACGGTATCTGTAATGTTTCCTCAAAAGATACTGGAACTTTTGCTAATGCACGAATAATCGGGTGGCGGCATGCTTCTTCCCGATGATCCGTCAAATCTTTATACATTACAAACTTCTCATAGGTGAATCTGCCTAGTCTCGCCTCACGTGTTACCTGCCAGCCAAGTTTCCTGACTATTTTTTCAACATTATTCAGGTAATGCTCTGCAGTTGCTCCATCGAAATCTACAGGTAGTTCAGGTAAATCGATTCCAAAATCTGTTTCAAGCTTAAACTCAAGTGCGGGGTTAATTACAATATCTTCTTCGACAAACATTAAGGAATATGGTTCATCGAAAGACTTCTTCTCCAGCCCAACCGGAATGAGGATTATTGGAGCAAGATATTCTTCATCCTGTGGGGTCGCTTCCCTCCACTTTAAGAAACCGACTGCGAGAAAAAGCGTGTGGATACCCTGCTCCTCCTGCCAAGTCAACCATTCGCGCCGCAGCCTATATAGGCGGCGTTGTAGTTCATCAATGGAAAGGTTGGTTTCCAAGTCGCCTTCTTGAATAGCCGTTTCCCCTCCCGCTCTTTTTTCAAACATTACGCTCGAAAGTGTGGACTGACTACTAATTTTCATAGGAAAATCTAGGGAGCGTCCTCTTTTAACCAACATATCTATCAATTGCCGAAGATTTGGAGAGTGGATCTCAACCATTTTATTGGCTTTCGACTCAGTCAAGTAAAGCAGTCTATTGCGGCGAGTAAGGTCTAAGAGATGCTTTTTCCAAAGCTCTATCTTTTCAAATATCTGTCTACAATCATCGCTTTCAACATCATCCTTATTTGCCTGATCACTCTCTGAAAGCACACCGCCCACAGTAGACATTACTCTTGTACATCCTAATATTGGTTTCGTAAATATGCCTTATTTTTTAATTAGGTGTAAAACAGGCTTTTTTAACGCCCTCATTAAGGGTTTGAAACGGTGTTCATAAAGCCTAATTGAATTTTATGGTGACACGTGCCTGCACGGAAACGTGATGTTGAAACGTAGGTTCTAGTAATATAGCGCACGCTATGATGTTTTTAAGTCTACCCCGAGTTTACAGAGTTCTTGGTGAGGGCAGGTATCGACTCTGTTTCGATCGATCCTGATGCTGCAGTGTTCACCCGTAAGCTTGTTGCTTCAATAGAGCAGAGGATTATGCTTGAGAAGGCGTTAGGTCAGGTTAAGATTGATCCAGACTGGAATCTGCCCGACCCAAACTAAGAGTAAAGGCTTCTTCTATCCTAATATTTTTAATTATGCTTCCAGTTGTCCAGCTATCTTCATAAGGCTTGAATGATAGTCTTTTCACCATGTTCGTATTTCACACGCCGTCCTAAAGCTTAATAATGTCCTTGGTGCTACTTCCCTTATAATGAAGACCTTTACTGTCACTATAGAGAAAGATGAGGAAACTGGTCTATATGTTGCTCAATGCCTTGAGATCCCTCAGGCGATATCGCAGGGCATGACTGAAGAGGAGGCTATAAGAAACGTGAAGGAGGCTATTGAACTGGCTTTGGAGCATCTGGGTGAAAAGATGGCTAAGGGTAAGAAGACGGTAGAGATCGTTATTGAGTAAGCTTCCAATCCTCTCCTGGAGAGAGGTAGTTAAGGCGTTAAGCAAGAGGGGTTTTAAAGTGGTCAGGCAAAGGGGGAGCCATTTAATCCTAGAGGGACCGGAACACAGATTCACCGTAGTGCCTAGGCACGAAACCATAGCTCCAGCCACGCTGATCAAAATACTTTCTCAGGTCGGAGTGACGAAAGAAGAGTTCATCAGGCTTTTGGATTAGCAACAGATTCTAAGCCAAATGGATGCTAAACTACTTTAAAATCACTGGAAAATCTTTTAGCCGTAGTTAAACAGATAGGGTCTCGAGTTCCTTGTTAGAACTGGTACTGGTTCTTTCTATTAATCCTGACGCTGCAGTGTTTACGAGAAAACTCGTTGCTTCGATTGAGCAGAGGATAATGCTGGAGAAAGCGCTTGGCCAGGTTAAGGTTGACCCTGACTGGGTTCTTCCTGACCCTGACGAGGCATAAGTAATTCATTAAATAGTTAACTTGTTTTCTACTTATTTTGTAACAATAGTTCCTTCATGACTTCTTCTACTCTCGACAAAACCTTTATACTGACTTTACTGCAATCCTCCTTGAGTTTTTCATCGAAAGACCACATAGGGGCTTTACCTAGAGACAAGGATAATGCTAAGTAGGGTATGTCATCCCTATCTGAGCAGATTTTTCTCGCCTGCTCCATGTAGGCCTCGTATTTCGATTTAGGCTCGATCTCTACGAGTTTAAGTAGTTCTGAAATCAAATATTTCAAAACGGGTTTATCCAGTTTCGTTTTCCCCGCTATCTCGTCTAAATGCTCATCTATCTCCTCTTCGAGAAAGGATGGTGAAACAAGTTTTACTCCAACCCTGTTTAACTGTTTTAATAGTAGAAACACTGTCCCCTTGCCTATTAGCGAAGCCATTAAAACGTTCGCATCAACCACTAACAATTAGTACACTCCGTGTTTTTCAGCTATTCCACGCTTTATTTTTTCGCTGAGCCTCATGGCTTCCTTCTCAGTAAGCTTAGACTTCCCTATTAGGGAGAGTAGGAGCCTTGTCCTAGATTCCTCCACCAGCTCCTCTAAGACCTTTTTAAAATCCTCTGTCAACTCCTTCGGAATATCTATTCTAATTACGAGCTCCTCCACATCTTAAAAACATCTATTGGGACTTAATAAGTATTTATGTTAAATTCTTACGAACTTAAATTCTCGCTTACTGAAAAAGATGTTCTCTCGGAAACTTAAATAGGGTTCCTTAAGGAAGACTTTCCAGAGATGTTTAAAGAATAAGCCCCATTTGCGTATTCAGGCTTCGTGTGCTACATCTTGTTTGGGAGCATGCGCTTCATGCTGCTGTGATCCCCTATTGCCTTTGCTGTCGGGCGTGGAAGCGGAAAAATGTTGAACGGCGAATACTAAGGGAATCCCCTTAGCCCCTCTCCCCACCCCAAGGCATGGGGAGAGACGCTGTTTAATAAGCTTTTCCGTGCAATCCATATGGCTCACTGTTTTTCTAAATATTTTGAAGAATTTTTGCCACTAATAATGATGCTTATTATACCAGTTATAGCTGTTGTAGAAATACTGCGTTTGATGATTAAAAAGAGGAGGAAGTTATCATCATAGCGTGCGCTCACAAACCGCTCTTAAACAGTGTGCTGGGAAAGTACTTATTTAATCCGGTGGAACCTCTCCCGTTCCACTGCAATTAGGACGCGCGCGCTCAATCAATCCTGACGCTGCCGTCTTTACAAGAAAACTCGTTGCATCTATAGAGCAGAGAATCATGGTTGAGAAAGCCCTTGGCCACGTGAAAGTCGATCCTGACTGGGACCTGCCTGACCCTGATGAAGAATAGGATTTTTAAGCGCTAATATTTTTCATTATTTTCCTGCTTCCCTTCTCGTAAGGCTTAACTATTTCTAATAATGCGTTAGGATTTACAGCTTTGCCCTGAGCTTGTTTCTCGCCGCTTAAGAGTTATGTTTTTTAAGTCTCTGGAGAAATTAGTATTTTAGAGTATAAATGGAGAGAGCAACTTTAGAGCAGGTTTACCGTGAGATCAAGCTGCTTAGAAGAGACTTGAACCGCTTGGAGAAAATGCTTATTCCTGAAGCTGAGCCGGCGGAAGATGAAATAAAGGCTATAAGAAAAGGAAGAAGAGAATTTCGAGAGAAACGGTGCGTCGAATGGAGCAAGGTCAGGAAAAAGATTTAACTTGGCCTTTAAAGTCGTATTAACGCGTCAGGCACTCAAAAGCTTTGAAAAGCTTCCTCCAAAGATTAAACAACGTGTTTCAGAGGCTCTAGACGCGCTGATTCAAACACCAGCCCCCGTTCAGAGGCTTCGATGTCAACAAACTCAAGGGATATGGAAACGCCTATAGGATAACGATGGGCCGCTGGAGAGAATAGAGTTCTGATACTTCTATATTAGCTTCAAAATGATTTCGATTAAGAAGACGGGAAAGGCTCGTGTCTCATATGCTGCAAAACCTTATCTAGCACTACTCGCAGCGGAATGGATATGCGTAACCAGCGGGGCGATGCCCTGTCTATAGAGGTTGTTGACCACATGCCTATCGAATTCGTTATGGAGGAGTTGCTCAGGAGCATACGTGTCGGAAGGCTGAGGGACAGGGATAGGGAGATAGAAACTCTTGTGGATAAAAGCCGTGGTCTCATAGAGCCCAGAGCAGTATACGCGTTCACCAGGGTTATGGACATACAGGGTGACGAGGTTCTCTTAGAGGGTGGCCACACATTGAAAAGCGTTGTGCTCGGAGACATCCTGACGCGCGGACAGGAGGTTGTGCCTTACGTGGTCACCATAGGGCCTAAGCTCGAGGAGGAGGCATCCCAGCTGGGAGCGTCGAGCGTCTTCGGGGCATTTGTCTTGGAAAAGGTGGGTGACTACGCTGTGAGCAAGGCCAGCATCCAGGTGAGACGCCGCGTCGAAAGTAGGCTGGGGGGCCGGGTTTCGGGCTTCGGGCCCGGCACGGGCTCAGGCAAGCTTTTCGATATCGAGCAGCAGAGAGTACTTTTCAGCATCTTGAACCCGCTGGAAAACATAGGTGTCCGCCTCACGCCCAGCTACCTCATGGTTCCGAGGAAATCGGTCTCAGGCGTGTTCGCCGTGACGCCAAACAAGTACGTCGCCTGCCAGTATTGCCCTAGGGAAGGGTGCGAAGGCAGGAGGAGGTCTTTCCTCGGCGAGTATATCCCGATTAGGTGCAGAGATACAGATTAGAGGAGGAAGAATTAAGCACTGAATGCGAGCCTTAGCGTGCGTGTTAAGGCTGGGCTTGTCTGGGATCCGCCTAATCCTGGGTTGTGCTTTGCCTACGTGTACACACTTTGCCTTGTTCCTAACAATCGGTTTAGTTATCGTCGCTTTCTTCATTATTATACTACTATTGTTGACAGGTCCTGAAAAGACCTTTTAGAGCTTTCTAACATGAGCACCCTTGGCACAAAGTACAACTCCTTTATTTCGTCGCCCAGCAAGCTTCAACCTTTGATAAATCGTACTCAGCGTCCACAAGGAACCACGCGTTGTGCGAAATCAACGGCAAAAATAGTTTTAAGCATCATTTTACTTCAATAGGAAAGGAGAAGTGCGCTTGGAAAAACGGGCCGTCGCTTGTCTTCAGGCAGTTGCTGTAGGAGACGCTATGGGAAAGATAGCGCGCTAAATGACCTAGGAACCCACGTTGGAGCCAGTCTTATAATTCCATTTCCATCCATAAGGGATTTAGAATAAATCTCTCCCTGTTTATTACGACTCAACCTCCAAGGGTGATGTTAAAGAATTATTCATATTCTAATGCTAACATACGGAATGTCTGTACTATGGGTACCTTTATAAATATATATCCTTCTTTATATTCAAATGGGATTGAACCCTCATCCGGTAAAGATATAACTCTGAGAGGAGTGTCCTCAATCTTCAATTTTAACAGGATGTCGTATACCGGAATGTTTGGCAGTCCGATTTCAGATTGGAAGTTAACGATGTTAATTAAGTACTTTTTCTCACCTGGCTTATGAAACTGGATGATCTCTACGCATTCCGGGGCATTAGCTTCGAATGAAAGGGGTTTCTGAGCCAAAGATTTTACGGTGTGCGCAAATATTGATCTATGCCTTATGTTTCGTACAGCGTATGTTTCTATGGAGGCAGACGACCATACAATTCTTCCTTTACCAAAATTTCTACAGGCTATTGCAGGATGATTTGTATAGATCCCTGGCGGATTAGAATGGATGGATGCAAACTTTGACGGATCGTCTGGCTTAGTATAGGGTAGAACTATAGTAGCTATCGCGCCTTCTTTTGACGAGAATTCTGCCTTGATTTGCGAATCGGGTATTGATAATAGGTATTCCTTTGTGACTCCGGGCAATAGCATCTTCCCCTCTTCAGTTGGGGCGACATAAGTGAATTTTTCTGACGTCTCCTCCATATGCGTAACGCCCAATATTTCTGAAAGTTTTGACTTTAGAGTAAACTTGCTTAAATATACACTTCCACCGGTAGCGACATATTCCCTTATCGCTTCGACCTCTTCATCGGATAGCATTAGAACATTCGGTAAAATCACAACTTGGAAGCGGGACAGCCTCTTTAAATCTGTTATCACGCCGAATGGGATATGGTTTGTTCTCAAAGACTCTGCAGCACCCAACGCGGCGTCTAAATGCGGCGTTCTTTCGCCAAAACCAGATGCTTCAAATACCTTTTTACCATTCTCGGCAAAGTCAAACTTTGAGTTGAAGCTGAAGTATATTGCTACATCTTGACAGAGTTCTCCTCCCAGGTATTTCTCATATTTGCTCAGTTTCCTGTATATGTCACCTATCATATGATATCTTCTTTCATCCAGAGTCCCAATTGGATCTATAGCGTCAATAATTAGAAAGGCACCGTTATGAGCTATAGTTAGGAAGGCTTGGGCTTCAATCAATTCTCTAGACTTTACCGTAGTGTGCTCTCCTAATCCTGGATAACAGATGGATGTCATAAACTCGAACGGCATATTAGGCGTAAGATTATAATACAGTTTGCAGATGAAGGACTGCTGTAAAACGCCTCCGTAAAAGTCGCCGCCTACATAATCACACTGCCTTGATAACGATGAAGTCACGCCAAATATCCATGAAGCTGGTGCTGTAGAATATTGATGTTCGACGGAAGCCTCCGGCTTATACTTCTTGACAGCAGATGTAACCAGCGAAGCGAATTCGGCTAACCATTCCTCCCTCTTCCTCTGGAACCTTATCCAAGATGGGTTATTCCAGTTAATGACAATAGGCGGATCTTCTCCAGTTTCCTCCCTATATCTTCCTTTACAATTTGGACAGTAGCATACTGTTGGCCAGAACGTCATGTCGAAGAATACCCCTTCAAAGTCGTAGTTTCGACAAAGCTCTTCAATCTGGTCTGTGACGAATTTCCTATAACCTGGGGAGTTTGGACAACAGACGCCGTAACGTCCACCCCAAACCCTTGGCTGTTTTCCATCTACTCGTATGATTCGCCACTCTGGATGCTGTTCATAAGCCCAGTTGTTGAAAACCAGGCTGTAATAGACGACCACGTCAATCCCTTCTTTATGACATAGACCGATTATTTCACCTAGAATATCTCTTCCCTTAATTCCTCTATGCATACGCCCAATCTCAGTAGGCCAGTAACAGTAACCTACATGAGAGTTTGCGTAGACCATAGCGGACTTGACGCCTGCAAGCTTCAGCATTTTAACATAATTTTTAGGGTCTAATTGCGATAGAAATCTTTCATCCCAATCCTCTATATGCATATCAATGAGATTACGACGATAACTCTTCTCATGCCACTTCAATTCAGTTACCACAGTTAGCGCATGTACTAATATTTTTCCTGTCGAATTTTAACCTTTGCCCTGTAGGGAATAACTCGTTGAGACTTAAACAGATTGCTTAAGAGAATTCGGCTTCAATGTTCAATTAGATTAAGGTTCCTTCAGTCTATCCTAAGTTCATAGAGTTCCTTTTTGGAGCCGGAAACAGATTCGATTTAGATTAATCCTGATGATGTAGTGTTCACGAGAGGCCTATCGTATCGATCGAACAGGAATAATGCTTGGATCACGGGTTGAGAACTATCTTTACGCAGTTCTTGCTCAGAAATATGTTTAGGGCCTCCGTGAATCTGTCCAGCGGGAGCCTATGGGTTATCATCTCCCTAACACTTACTCTCCCGTTTTTCATCAGGTTGAAAGCAGCATGGTAATCCTTGGTTGAGCAACCCCAGCTGCCTAAAAGGCTGACGCTGCCGTGGACCACTTGTTTAAGGTCTAGGCTGAGACTAGGCTGGGGGACATCCCTGAAGTCGCCGAAGACGCATATCTTGCCCCCTTCTCGAACAAGCTTCAAGGATTGTTGAACAGCATCCGTGGATGAGACCGCAACGATGACGACATCGACTCCACGCCCCCCTGTTAACTCCAACACCTTCCCCCTAAGGTTAATCTTGTTCGAGTTGAACGCGTAGTCTGCACCAAGTCTTACAGCTGCTTCGACGCGATGGTCATGGTGGCCGCTGAGAATAACTAGGGCCCCGGCTGACTTTGAGACTTGAGCGTTAAGCATAGCCATGGGGCCGTCTCCAACGATTAGAACAGTGTCGCCCGAAGATATCCCGCACTTTGAAACCGCTCTGACACAGCAGGCTGTAGGCTCTATCATCGTTGCCTCCTCATGCGTCATCTCATCCGGGATTCTGACAACGGATTTTCGGACAAGCCTCGGGGTGACGCGAACATACTCTGCGAAAGCGCCTGGGAAAATCGATTGTTGACGGTACTCGCTGCAGAGCGTTTCATCGCCACGCCTACAGTAGTAGCATGTCCCGCATTCAGCCCGGTGGAAAACCGCCACCCTGTCGCCAACCCTTAGTGCTGACACGTTTGAACCGGTTTCCGCCACCTCTCCGGAGACCTCGTGGCCTAACACAGTGCCAGGCTTAGCCTCGTGGTACATTGCTTTCCAAACGTCTGTCGAGCAGAGGCCGCAGGCCCTCACCCTAACCAGAATCTCGTCTGGGCCGATGCTAGGGGTCTCAACCTCCTCCCACCGGAAATCGTTGAAATCACGGTATACTAGTGCCTTCACCCTACTCCACCTCTATCCATGGCTATGCTACTTGTAGACGGTTACGAAGACCACGAGGAGCGGCTTATCACTCTGGTTCCTAATTCCGTGAGTCTCCTCTCCCGAAACATAAAGGGCTAACCCTTCCTTGGCAGGAATCTCCTCGTTCCCAACTATGAGCGTCCCAGTGTTGGAGAGAACGTAATAGATCTCCTCTCTTTCAGGATGCTCGTGAGGTCCGAAGACGCCTCCAGGAGGCACCTGGATTAAGCCGAACCCGCTTATCCGCTGGGCTCCAATCTTCTCCTTCTCGACAATCCTCTTTATGCTTGAAACCCCCTTGGGATAGGGCGTGAAAGGAATCTTGCCAGAATCTATAACCCTCCACATTTTTAATCTGTATCATGGTCTGAGCTCAGGCTTAAAAGTTTAATTCTGCAGGTAGGCGGGCGGGTTTTTCAGTTTAACGTTCGCCCGTAGACTTATAATCAGACGGCTTAGAAGGTATTGGATAAAGTATGCCGGTAAACCTGCGGGAAAAATATAAGGTGTTGCTGTACGCTGTTTTCTCATTTCTACTTTTCCTCTCCTCCACCATTATTGTTTGGCAACTGTTTACAACTGAATATCCAACTCACTCGGACGTGTTTTGGACAGGGGTGCAGTGCGGGGCGCTGGGAACCCTGTCACTACTCCTTTTCGCCCTCGGGCTGTTTCTTGTCTTTCGATTAGTTAAAAAGTAGCGTGCAGTGGGAGGACAACTCTTCTTCAATGCCTATTACAGGGGCTTATCCGGAGAGCCTAGTTTTTCACAATATCTTTCAGAAAACCATATTCTAAGGAAGACTTCTTCGTTTACAGGATTAGCCGGAGGGGTTCCTGCAAAGAATATTGAGGGATATTTCCTAGCTAGGGCGATGAACCATCTCGCCTCCTCCTCCGCCTCAGAAACACTCCCACGGGACAATACCTCGTAACTCGGATGTAGGAGAAATATCTTGTCAAAACCATATTTGTCCAAAAAGGTTTCAACGTCTCTTCGAGAAAACCTCGGATCCCATTCTACATGGAAACCGTCGACCCCTGTTTCAACAAGGTCCTGCATCAGCCCCCTGTAATCCCCGTCTGAAACAAAGATCAGTTTTATATTTTTATCTTTAACAGGCTTCCAAATATGCTTCCACCATTTTACAATATGCTTCTTGAACCATTCTGGCGGGAAGAATAAGCCGCCTCTCCAGGCAACATCGTCATGCGAGACGAAAACTTCTATCCCCGTTTTAGACCAGGCTTCAACATGCTTTCTAGCTACCTGAGCATACTTGGAGATCAGCTCATCCAACACATCCGGGTTTTGACGGCTCAGTCTAGCTATCATCTGCAAGCCGATGTGAATATCTAAATACGTGAAGAGCGTTAAATAGAATTCTCCAGCATACAACGTTGTTTCACCGAGCAACTCCTGATAATCTTGAAACACTCTTCTATACTCGTCAGCTATTTCACTCGTCGACCTCGGCTCATGCTCGCGAGGATCATAATTCTTCAAATAGTTTAACAGCTCCCCGTAGTTTTTGAAAGGCCTCTCTACAACCCAGAGCTGTGAGGCTGTCTCCGTTCTTCTCAGCCTAAGGTTTTTATAAGCCACGTGGAAAGCATCTGTGAATGGAAAGTCTTTTCTCAATTCTTCGAAAAAACCTTCAATCAGCCTAGGCTTCCTATCGCTCCATACAACGTTTAAATCAACCCCAAGCTGGTAAAACAGATCAACATCTAGAGCTTCGAACACTGCTTTCATCTTCTCCTTCTGATCTTTCCCGTGAACTTTAATCCCGGTCAGGTTCTCAACAAGTTTTTCATCGCTAGTCGGGGCTCCTGCGAGAAGAAGCTCCTCCACGCGCCTCAGGTTTATAGCTTCCAGTGCTCTTTTCCTCATCGCATTCATCCACATTGATTGGTAGATTAACTTTTCTTCTGCTTGCAACGTGGCTAAACCACGTGCTTATTTCAAGATGTTTTATTTGAATTAAAGAAACCTTTTTATTTAAAACATTCGTCTCTATCAAAGGGGTTGTCCCAGCAGAAACCCAAGGAGCTCCGGCGGTTAGTCATTTTCATCGTGGCGATAATGGTTTCCTGGCTTGCCTATTGGCTTCTGAAAGTGTATTTCTTAAAACAGTGGATGATGGAGGACCTGCTGCTCATATCCCTCTGCATTACTCTCATCATAATGTTTTACAGGCTGCGGGGAATGCTCACGTTCACGGTTTCCCTGCTCGTTTTCACTGAGTTCGCCGTCCTGGGGATATTCTTCTCCCTCTCCGGGTTAACCCCGCTTCTTTCAGACATCTTATCTAAAAAGATTGATTATGAAACCACCGCTATAAGGGCTGTGCCTCATTTAGTGAATCTCCTCACCGGGGTGTTGAGCACCAGCATCGTATTCCTACTGTTGACTTCAGAGGGTTTAAACGCGTATCTAGGCACGGAAGCGATATTCCCATTCCGCAGAGAAAAAAGGTTAAAGCCGGGGAAACCCAGGCGGGGAAACCATAGTGATTAAGGCCTTTGAAAAAGATTTGGAGACAGTCCTCTTGACTGTTAGCCTATTGTAAAAAGTTTAACTCAAACAGTTATGCCCGTGTTTAAGATGGCGGGATTCAAAATTACCAGAGAAATCATTGAAAAGTCGCCTGGCCCCTCGAAATGCGTAAGCTGGACGCAGAGCTATGTCGGCAAGGGTCTGAAGAGGATGGAGATCCGCAGTGTTACAAGCGAATCGGATTATGAAAACGAGATGTACGTTCGCTATTCGGAGGACAATGGTAGAACTTGGACGGATTGGGTAGATGTATATAGGGAGGCCTATAGGGTTCGCGGCGGCATGGAGCTGCTGTGGTCTAAGCCTGAAAGCGGAGTGTAATAATCCTGTTCACGACCACTATGTTGCCCTGAATATGCAGCGGCTGTTCTTGGAGGATCATCGTGAAAGCTACAGGAAGTATTGGGGGGAAGCCGTGAAGACCTTCACCGACCACTCTTTCATCCGGGTTTCGAAGGATCTGAGGGATTGGAGATGGCAGCAGGTGAAATACGAGGAGGGAGCGGATTTCAGCGAAGACGATTGGGCGCGTGAAGGATATGTTAATGTTAACGAAGCCTATGCGGGATGCAATATCGAGGTGTTGGAGAATGGGGACATAATGTTTCCCGTTGCGGCAAACGTCGTCAAATGCTGCAGGATATTAGGCATAGACGTTAACGTCGTGTTTCTATCCTGTCCACAGATAATGCATGGGCTAATAGTTTTCAGGGGTAGTTGGAATAAGATGGAGGAGAAGTACGACCTCACCCCATCGAAGCCCGTTGTAATCTCCGATCTAAAATCTTCAAGAGGCGTTGACGAGCCCACAATAATAGTCTTGAAGAGCCGCAGGATAGTTGTGGTTTTCAGGGGCTCTAACGTGATTTCAAAGAACTGGAAGACAAGGATACGGAGGGGAACGCCTTCTCATAAGTGGTACGTGTTCTCAGATGATGGTGGCAGAACTTTTTCGGAGCCAGTGCCATGGCACTATGATAATGGAGAAATCTTCTACTCGCCAGCATCCATTTCAAGATTTTTTAGAAGCACGAAGAACGGCAAGGCCTACTGGTTCGGAAACATCACTGGGCCTGAGGCCTATGGCAACAGCCCAAGGTACACTCTCATCATGGCGGAGGTAGATGAGGAAACGGGCTTTCTGAAAAAGGAGACTTATACCTTGGTAGATGACCGCGACCCTGAAACAGAATCCGAAGAACTCCAGCTTTCGAATTTCAGCCTCCTCGAGGACAGGGAAACCAAGAGCATCGAGCTCTATTTGACGAAATTAGAAGCTTACAGGGAGGATAGGTGGCGTGGGGATGCTTACAGGTACACTATTGAGGTTGATTAAGATAGATTAGATAGGCTTCAGAGAAGTCTCTTTGTCTCCCCACATAGGTCTAGAAGGTTTTTGTATGAACCACTATAGTTTAATCTTAAGATGGTTAAGATGTTCTTCCTACATTCTAGATTTGCGCGCTTTTATGCTGATAGTAAGGCTTATATATCAACACTAGTACGTATGGGGTAGTGTGGCTCAGAACGAGGATAATTTGAAGTGTGAGATTTGCGGAAAAGGGGACGTCAGTCTTTACTTCGCTATGCATAAGGATTTTAACAGGATAGTTAGAATGTGTCGAGACTGCTGGATAGATGCCTATGCTAAGAACCGGCTAGTCTCCGATTCCGGCAGTTCTTCAGGCGGCTGTTCATGCAGCGGCTAACGATAGTTAAAATTCCTGAGCATTAGATCTCGGCCAGTTAAGCCAGCCTACAAGATTAAGTTTAAGAATAATCCGCATGCGCCTTGTTCAGTGCACCGAATGCTGATGAGACATGGTATAATTATTTTTTGGAGACCACGGCTTTTACTATAGAGATATACGCCAATGGGAATTGTGCGCGCTAAACTCTTAAAATCCTTCCTCTGCAGGGAGCGAGAGACTTGGAGGCGGGGGAAGGGGAAACTGCTCAGCCTGCCTGTTTCGGCGCCTCATCGCCTCTCTGCGGCTGGTCTTGCGGCCGAGCAGTATTAAAAAGAGCGTGAAGACAACTCCAACCGCGGTCTGCCCTCTGAAGTCTTCGGGGGTTGGATTAGAAGCCTCTAAGACGGGGTCGAGGAATATCAGAAGGCTAAGGAAGCCGGATGCGAGTCCAAGAGCGTTCAGCTCACTCATGCCTTTCTTCGAAAGCCTGAGAACGATTACTGCAATAAGAATGGTTAGTGCAATGCCCATAGAGACCGTGAGCAAAACTGGGATGCCAACCGTGGGCAGAAGCCCAAACACGATGAAGAAATACTTGAATCCGCCTGATGCTCCGAGCAGCCAAAGCCACCTGTTCCTCACGCGGCTTTCACCGCTGCCCAGCTTTAAGCCTCTAAGCCTCTTAGCGCAAAGCGTGAGAATAGTTATCGCTAGGAAGCAGCCGAGCATTTGCCACAGGGTCACGGGATACGGGTTAAGGTAGAAATGGCAAAGGGTCACGACGAGGGAGATCAGCGTCAGAAAGAAGGCTATTCCCTTTCCACCCAGGTATGTGGCACTTCTGAAAGAGGAGAAAAGGAGTTCGACTAGAAGTATCGGGATCGTTATGCTGTATATCGAGTGATAGATCGTTAACCACTCTGCCCAGACCCAGTTTACGCCAAACAATCTTCCATATGTTCCGAGAACCCCTAGGTCAGGCCAGTTTGGGTCGAAGAAGCTTTTGACGGCCACCCCTTCCTCCAGTATGCCGTATGCTGCACCGAGCAAGAGGACCGAGGGCCAACCCCCACCCCATCTTCTTACGGCCTCTCTAACCAGGATCGCGCCACTCCCGTAGAGGCCGGCTAGCAGGAACAGGGTCACTGGTTGAAAGAATGATGCAGGAGGGCTGGAGCCGGAGAAGCTCCCCTACGATTGGCGAGAGGAAGAAGAGGGCTATCACAGGCGCCAGTAAAGGTTTTGCCAAGGTGAGCACGAAGGTTTTCAGGGGTATAAATCTTTTCGCTTAAGCCTTAGGGATTCGCAGGCGCGTCTTGGCTACAGTCTCCGGCGCGCTAGTCAAATCTATGATGCAGTTTTCAACCTACGTAGCCAAGTGTCAATAAACAAGAGGAAGCTTCATCTTTTCGATAAAAAGAATGGGACGTTAATAATCTAGTTCGATAGTAAGCGTTTTTTATCACGGGTGTCTTCAACAGCACGGTGGGGCTGAAACTATTCCTGTTCCTCTCTTTTCAACCCTGCTTCATGCCATGTCTAGATACGTCGTGTTTTCCACGCTTAAAAACGTATTTAGGCTTCATGGAATCAGCATCGTAGTAAAATGTTTAAAAACTTACAGTTTAAACCTATGGTGGAGGTGGGGAGTGTTTGAAGCATTGTCAGAAGTGCGGTAAGGAACTGCCTGATGACGCTGCCTTCTGTTCCGCATGCGGTTCCCCCGTGGGTAAGGTTTCGAGGGAAGAGTACTCTGTCTCTTCCGAGGATCTTGTTAAAACGATTAAAAACATTATTCACGAGGGTAATGTTACAAGAATCATTGTGAAGAGTGAGAAGGATGAAACGCTGCTTGAGATTCCTGCTACCGTAGGAGTGATAGGCGCCATCTTGGCGCCGTGGATGGCTGCCCTAGGAGTGATCGCAGCGATAGCTACAAAGTGCAAGATAATCGTGGAGAGAAGAGAATAATACCGTAATACTTTTTCTACTTTTGATGATTGTTTAAAGGAGGTTCGCATCACTCCGTCGTCCTTAAAAACCCTGTTTTCCTGTAAAACTTCGCCGCGTCCTCGAAAACGTGTCAGCATGCATTTCGGCGGCTCCCCTTTCAACAGCATGCTTAACAGCCTCGTTCAAAGGGCTCTGCCGGCTCCTTTCCCCGGTGGCCTTTAACTTAAAGCAGGAGTATATGGTTGTTTAACCCTCCGTGCATAGTGTCTAGGTAGAAAAGCATGTAGAGAGCCCTAACTATCCTGTCTACAGCCTCGACTATCGAGATGAGATGGTCGCGCGCTATTATTGGATGAAGTAAGGTTTTCCCAGAAATATGGGAAAACGATCATTCTAATCAAAATCAATATAGTTTGATTTGTTGCAGCAAGCCTTAATTTAGTTAAATTGAAAAGCTTAAATAATCGTTAAACTATTCGTTCCGGGGATTAGGATTGGTG
>JAWCMB010000027.1:18347-21927 GCA_038850115.1 Thermoproteota archaeon | reverse complement strand
TATAAAGTTCATTTAGAACAAACCACTGTTTTCTTGATTCACGTTCAAACATCCTTTCCCTCTCCCTTTCAAGCAGTTCATCGATTTCCTTCAAAGGCTTCTCAGAGTTTATGAGGCCTATCCTATGGATGAGCACCCATTTAGCCATCTTGATTATGTCACTCTCATCAATCTTTCCATCAAGCCATTTCTTAGCTTTAGCGAGTTGAAGTAGGATGAGGGTGGCTCTCTCACTCGGCGGCTCCTTTATCCTGCCGCAGACAAACCGGGTGAAATGGCAGCCTTCACATAGAACTGGCAATGGGATGTTACTGTGCTCCTTGCCTCTGACGCACACTTGAAAGTCTCTGACGAGGGTGTTTATGAATCCAATTAACCCAGGTTCAACCTCTGTTTCCTCAACCTCTCTCCTTATCTCAGACAGGTCCTCAGGTTCCATCACGCACGGCATGGATTTTATTAAATCATAGCCGTAATCATTGTTCAACTCTTGAAGAGCAAATTTTTGACTCACCGTAAGCGAATTAAGGTAAAGAGCTATGTCGAACCTGTCGTAGAAAGGTGGAGGCTGTATGAAAGTCGTCACGTCGCCCGGGTTCTCGTTAGCTATGAGAGTATAGTCTTCAACAGTATACTTCTGCCCATACGCCCATACTTCTCCGAACTGCATCAAATGGTGTATGTTCGCAGTAGTATAGGGGTTAAGCCTATTTACCTCATCTATCCCCTTGCCTTGAGCCCGTACAAACCTTGCCCATAGGACCCTCTCCCTACCCTTTTTTTCTAGAGAAGGAATATGAAGCCTCCCAACAACCTCCCCCCTCTTCACTTCAGAGGCTCCTGAGATAACGACGAATTCCTCTCCGAAAAGGCCTTTCAAAACAAGCAGCATGAGTGTAGACTTGCCCGTCCCTCTGGGGGCTCTTATCAGCGTTGTAGACTTCCGGTGAAGCAGGTTCAACAAAAGTACCCCGATTATTTCCTCGTTGCCGATGAATCTTCTAGTCAACTCCTCTCTGAGCCTTTCTACAAGAGGCCTCCTGCTACTCATGTCAACCATCCCCATGCTGCCACTAGGAGTGAAATCACTAAGAGGAAAAACAGTATTTTCAGCCTAACGCTCAAGCTTTTAATCTTCCTCTCCATCCAGCTTATCCTGTCTACGACGTCGAAAGCAGTACTCCTATCCAAGTATATGTAGTCTCCAGACGTCTTGTTTGA
Organism: Thermoproteota archaeon; assembly: GCA_038850115.1. Taxonomy (GTDB): domain Archaea; phylum Thermoproteota; class EX4484-205; order EX4484-205; family JAAOZP01; genus JAAOZP01. The sequence goes on along the minus strand of JAWCMB010000027.1, from coordinate 20,706 downwards.
GTAGGCGAATTCTAGGAACCCTGTAAAGGAATATTTGTCTTTCTTAATATCTTCGTCCCATGAAATTCTATGCCCCTGCCTCTCAACCCTGATGTTCGCAGATTTCTCCTCTAAAAACTTCCTGAAACTTCTGCTTTCCAAGCTGAATAATCAGCCATGCAGCGGACTTTTAAGCGTTTATCCGTTTTCAAGGGTAGCCTAGTAAAGGGCTGGTCCTATGGGGAAGGAACTGCCAATGGCACGTGCTTAACAAAATGTTCTGGAAAAAGCTTTTTGGCAAGAATTGATGCTGGCATTTTAAGAGAATGCTGGAACACAGTAAAACCGTTATTTGCTACATTCCTTGGTCTGCTCATCTTATACGATGTTTACCATGTCCCGATCCTCCTCGTGCCTTTCTCGCCAGCTTCCTAGACTTGGCTTCATGGTAAGCCTCCTGCTCACTCTAATCCTTTTTTTTCTACGGATATCTTTTCACCTTCCTCTAGCGCGTGCTAAAGCCCTGAAGGGTGAGTGATGCCAAGGCGTAAGTCGAAGTCCTGTTGGTGTTAGAAAAACGTTTTTAACATTCTTAAGGCTGAGTAAATCGATGATCAGAACATCCAGAATACCGGGTTTCTACAATTTAAGCGTGGCTGAGAGACTTAGCAGGATAGTCGAGTTCGCCGGGTTGACTGAGGATGAGGCTAAGCTCCTCCTGAAGGAGGGTAATCTGAGCCTGGACGTTGCTGATAAAATGGTTGAAAATGTGATTGGAACCATGGCTTACCCTTTCTCGGTTGCGCTAAACTTTCTCATAGACGGTAGAGAGTATGTTGTGCCTATGGTTATTGAGGAAACATCCGTCGTAGCGGCGGCCAGCAATGCTGCTAAAATGACTAGGGCTAAGGGGGGAATATTCACGGACGCGACTGACCCTGTCATGATAGGACAGGTACAACTCACTGGAGTGACCGATCCTTTCTCGGCTAAAATGAAGATTCTTGAACACAAGGATGAGATGTTGAAGCTGGCGAACGACCAGGATCCTGTTCTTGTAAAGTTTGGGGGAGGAGCTAAGGATGTCGAGGTTAAAGTGGTGGATAGTCCTGTGGGCCCAATGGTGATCACTCATCTCCTTGTAGATGTGAGGGATGCGATGGGGGCTAACGCTGTCAACACGATGTGCGAGGCTGTTGCGCCTTTCATAGAGAGGATTAGTGGTGGAAAAGTATGCCTAAGGATAATATCGAACCTTGCTGATAAAAGGCTAGTAAGAGCTAGGACGACGGTGGCTAAGGAGGAGGTCGGCGGGGAGGAGGCTGTTGATGCAATAGTGAAAGCATGGGCCTTCGCGGCAAGCGACCCCTACAGGGCTGCAACCCATAATAAAGGGATATTGAACGGCTGCATCGGGGTTGCGCTCGCCACAGGACAAGACCACAGGGCTATAGAGGCAGGTGCCCACGCTTACGCGGCGAGAACCGGCAGGTATCTACCTTTGAGTGTTTGGGAGAAGGATGAGAACGGCGACCTCGCGGGGACCCTGGAGATGCCCATGGCAGTAGGCTTAGTAGGCGGGGCGACTAAGACCCACCCGGTGGCCAGAATAGCGGTTAAGATTCTTGGTGTTAAGACTGCTACTGAGCTGGCGAGGGTGATGGGTGCAGTGGGGCTTGCTCAGAATCTTGCTGCCCTTAGGGCCTTGGCTGTTGAAGGAATTCAGGCTGGCCACATGAGGCTCCACGCACGGAACATTGCCATACAAGCTGGGGCAACAGGGGAGCTGATAGATAAAGTTGCGGGGCAAATGGTTAAAGAAAGGAAGATAAGGTTTGATAGGGCTCAAGAACTCATCAAAGAATTCACTGAGAGGAAATAGTCCAGGTCATTAACCAGCTGTTCTCCTCTTCTCGTAATACTCGTGGACTAGTGATAATTGCGCATCAACCTCTAAAGCCAGAGGAATCTTACTCCTCACTTTTCTCACAGCCTGCTCAAGGCTGCAGCCCTTCCTAATAAGGTAGGCTGCTACCACCATGCCTGTCCTGCCTATGCCCGCGTGACAGTGAACTAGGACTGGCCTACCGGTCTTAACCTCAGTCTCTATCCATTCAACCAATTCCTCAAGCTGCCTTAAAGTGGGAGCATGAAAATCCTTGATTGGGCTGTGCAGGAATTCAAACCCCCTGTCCTTCAAAACCCTGAAATAACGGTCCGTGTCTCCCCAATATCTCGCTATTTCATGAGACTCAGCCAGAACCGCGACAGCCTTCACACCTGTTTCCGCCCAAGAGTCTACATCCTCCGGGCTTACCGCTATGGGTGAAGCCGCAACCGTTTTATCCACTATCCACATAAGAGTCATTTAATTAGCATG
>JAWCMB010000027.1:6421-18337 GCA_038850115.1 Thermoproteota archaeon | reverse complement strand
GCGCCTTAAATGTTTAAGGCTCAGAGGTATAGGAACTGTTTTTCGTATTCTCTTAAGTATTCAACCGATTTTTTAACGTCGACGAACAGCTTCTCCACATGGCTTACATGCTCCTTCTCTATTCTATCGCACTTTCTTTCCTTAGCCAGTTCGAACGCTGGCGCCATCAGTTGGACGGCATACCTCAAGCTGGTATTAACACCGATCCCAGTTAAATATTCAATGGCATCATTGCTTATCGGGATTTTCTCAGCCTCAGCCCTTATTTCCAAGATCCTCCTTATCTCATCTCTGTCGTAGGGCTTCGTGTTAATTATCAGAAGCCTATCAAGCAGGTCTAAAGGCATTCCGTGGGGCGCCCTCATATCCGTTCCTCTCACAGTAGAGAAACCCCTGTTTGTTGCAAATATTATTATGGGGGCCAGCTCCTGCTCCAGCGCCCTGTTGAGGAAAGCAAAGGTCTCTATGTCGAGCATGCTGCATTCATCTATAAACACTACCCCAGGCAAAAGCTCGCATCTGCCTTCCTGAACAAGCGTCTTTACGTAGTCGTCAACCTCCTTCCTTGTCTCTGCCTCTATCTCCTTGGATTCTCTTCCTCCAAAAAATATGCTGAATATGTCTCCACCTCGTCGCGTCGCAGCCATGTCAAGAGCGTGAAGCGTGACGGGATAGATGAACTCCTTCTCCTTAAGCACATTCCCATTTGGAACATCTAGAACTTGGGCCGTAGAGAGGTCAACCCTCTTTTCCTCCACACTCTTCCTACTCTTACCAAGCTTAACGACTCTTCCTCCCTCAGGGTCTATTTGAACAATATCGCCAGTCTCTATACCCTGCTGTATCAGTTGGATTGCGAAGCTTTGATCCATGGTAAGCCTCTTAGACTCTTCAGTCGTCGCGATCTTTATCGTGGCGCCCGCAGGCACCTGCTGGTACGGGTTGTACGGATGTGGAGCCTTCTCAATGGAGATTTCCTTTACTTCACCCTCGTAAATCTTCCTAATCTCATGTATTCTCGCACCTATCGCCTTTCTAAGAGTCTGCATAAGAAACTCGGTTTTCTTAATGTCTGTAGAGAAGATTTCGCTAGCCGCCAACGGCACGAAGGGGACATCTCTACCGAGCTCCCTAGCTATCGCAGTCGCGATTGCAGTCTTGCCTGTTCCGGGCGGTCCCGCAAGCAGGACTGCCCTGCCTGCGAACTTGCCTTCTTTTATTAACCTAACCACGAGCCCAGCTGCCTCCCTAGCCTCGATCTGGCCAACCATCCCGCTTGCAACAGGCTTGGCTTTCAACCCTTCTAGGCCAAGGCCGGTTATGTGGGAATGCGCTGCAACCCTTTCCCATTCTCGAAGAGACTCGGAAATCTCCCTAATTCCAGCCAAGGCGCCTCGATAATAGCTTTTAAAAACGGTTTTTAAAAATTTTTCCACGCTAAACGTTTCCGAGCCTATTACAAATATAGTCTTAAATGGTCTTTTCCTCGATGAATTGAAGCCTGTAGAATGAGCTATATAGTCCGCCTTTCTGCATCAGCTCCTCATGTGTGCCTTTCTCCACGATAACGCCATTATTGATCACCAATATTTCGTCGCAGAGCCGTATTGTTGAAAGCCTGTGAGCTATTATTATGGCTATCCTGTCTTTTAGAAGCTTCTTCAAGGCCCTCTGTATAACCAGCTCGGTGTAAGGATCTACGGAGGAAGTGGCCTCGTCTAGGATAAGTATTTCAGGGTTGGCAAGCAGGGTTCTTGAGAAGCTTATCATCTGTCTTTGACCTATAGAGATGTTTGAGGATCCCTCTTGAATCATGTAGTCATACCCGTTAGGAAGCTTAACTATGAACTCGTGTGCCCCGATAGCTTTCGCAGCTGCGATAACCTCCTCGTCGGAAGCACTCGGCTTTCCGAACCTTATGTTTTCCATTATGCTCATCGGGAAGAGGAATGAGTCTTGAAGAACTATACTCAGCCTAGCCCTCCAGGATGAGATTGGGATTCTTCGTAAATCATGGCCGTTCACAAGGATTCTTCCCTCATTGGGATCGTAAAACCTGGCAAGCAGGTTTATTATCGTCGACTTCCCGGCTCCAGTGGGCCCAACTATGGCCAGCTTCTTTCCCTTTGTAAGCGTGAAACTGATGTTTTTCACAACCGGGAGGTTCGGATCGTAGCCGAACGTCACGTTTTCAAAACTTACTTCCTCTATCATTTCAGCTCAACAGCTATTTCAGGAGGAGGCTCGGTAACTTCAATCTTAGCATCAATAAGGTCGAAAAGCCTTTCGACAGCAGCCATTGCAGAATTATACTGGTCTGCAACGTTTATCAAGTCCACGAGCGGCATGAAATAGGAGAATTGATATTCTATGAATGCAACAAGGGTGCCTATGGTTAGTGCCCCACTCTCGATGAAAAGGGTTCCGAACCATAGAATAGCCAGTGTCCCGGCTATCCTCAGCATTATGACAACGGGCTGGTAGGCTGAGGAGATTTTCAACGCGTTCTTCGTCGCCTTAACGTTCTCCGCCTGTGTTTCCTCAAACCTTCTCAATGCCCTATCTTCCTGCACGAAGGCCTGGATTACTTTTATTCCGGAGAGGTCCTCCTGCATTCTCCCTGTTAATCCTGCTAGTGTTGAGAGGGTTTTCCTGTAAACTCTTCTAGAGTATCTTCCAAGCCACCAAATAATGATTACAGCTATAGGGATGAAGGAGAGGGCTATAACGGTCAATTCGAAATCCAGCATGAACATGATTATGAACGTGCCCAGTATTGAGGAGGTGTCGAGAAGTATGCTGGTGAAACCCATGCGAAGGAATATCCTAAGGTTGTTAGCATCGTTTACAGGTCTAGAGATTATCCTGCCTATCTCACCCTCTGAGAAATATCTTAGAGATATGACTTGAAGTTTCTCCATAATTTCGTCTCTTATTAATGAAACAGCATTTTCACCGATTATTCTCATTTGAAATATCTGCACGTATTGGAAGAAGAAGTTGCATAGAACAACGAGGATGAACAGCGGTATCCACCAGAGGAAGTTTGAAAGATCCCCCGTCTGTATTATCTGGTCTATCGCAACCTTATGCATGTAAGGCGCTGCCAACCCGGTTATCGAAGTTAAAACTATCGCTAGGATCGCGATGGCAAGGTTCTTTCTAAACGGCCTAATATAATGGTAAAGCCTTTTAATCAGTATTCTATCCGGAATGGTTCTCTTCCTCTCCTCCTCTTGAGTGGAGGAGAATGTGCGCCAGGGTCCTGACATTACTTTTCACCCACCTCCGCTGAAACGATTTCTAAACTCCTGCCTAGGAACTGCGTTTCATAAATCCTCCTGTAGGCGCCACTCTTAGCCATAAGCTCCCCGTGTGTTCCGAACTCGACGATTTCCCCGTCATCCAGAATCATTATCCTGTCGGCGTTTCTTATTGTTGAAAGCCTCTGTGCAATTATAAAGGTTGTTCTACCCTTCATTACTTCGTTGATTGCAGACTGTATTTCCTGCTCAGTCTTAGAATCCACGAAGGAGAGCGAATCATCCATTATCAGTATCCTAGGGTCTGTGAGAATAGCCCTCGCAATAGTTATCCTCTGCCTCTGGCCTCCCGAGAGCGTAACCCCCCTCTCGCCGACGAAAGTATCGTAACCGTCAGGGAGAGACTCAATGAAGTCATGTATCTTAGCCAGCTCCACAGCCCTCGCAATCTCCTCCATGGAGGCATCGGGCTTTCCGAAGGCTACGTTTTCCCTGATGGTTCCGGAGAATAGGAAAACATCTTGTGGAACAATACCTATCTGCCTTCTTAAAGAAGACAGTTTAAACCTTTTAATATTCACACCATCTATGAGTATGCTTCCTGAAGTAGGGTCGTAGAACCTCGGTATAAGGTAGACAAGGGTGGATTTCCCTGAGCCTGTGGCGCCGAGGATTGCAATTTTCTCCCCTGGATTAACCTTGAAACTCACATTCTTTAAAACAGGCTTGCCGTTAGCATACTGGAAAGTAACGTTCCGGAATTCAACAATGCCTTGCTTTATGGTTATGTCTTCTGCATCAGGCAGGTCCTCAACAACCTTTGGAGCATCCATAACTTCGAAGACTCTCTCAAGCCCCGCTGACGCGTTGATCCAGGTTCCGAGCAGCATGCTGAGTTCTCTTAATGGGAAGCTTAGACGCATCATGTATCTTGCGAAAAGAATTATGCTACCAACCGTCAGCGCCGCCCCTGCGTTGAAAATCGAATATGTTGCGTAAACGTAAACCATAGCTATTGAAAGGGTTAGTATCGCGGTTGGAAGAGGCATGTAGATCGACTGGATTCTTCCAGCGTTTATGGCTGTTTTAACAAATACTTGCTCCGCCTTCTTGAAGCCCTCGACAGCATCCTTCTCTCTCTGGAATATCCTAACGGTCTTCATCCCAATAATGTTCTGCTGAATGTAGGCGCTTAGTCTCCCGAGTATAAGCTGCATCACCCGGAAAAGCGGCATCGTCTCCACCCAGAGGCGAGTCGTAAAGTAGAATATTACGGGTATGGGTATTAAGGAGATAAGGGTCATGGAGGGGCTTATGGAGTACATTACTGAGAAGAATATTATTATTGAGAAAACCGCGTTGAACACGGTGCTAACCCATGTTCTTAAGAAGGCTTCAACGGGCTGAAGGTCCATTGTGGCTCTTGAAACAAGGTCGCCTACCGCGACGGAATCGTAGAAGCTGAAGGATTTAGTCTGGAGGGAAGCATAGTATTCGGACCTTATGTCCCGTACTATGTAAAGCGCTGTCAAGCCGTTCAAATAGCTTATGAAAAAGTTGGTGACGGCAAAACCTATTCCAACGAGCAGGATTATCGTAATATAGCTAGCAAGCAACTCGTGTTTCCCACTTATAACAACATCGTCTATTATAAGGGAAGTGTAGAGTGGTTCAAGAGTGAACAGGTAGGTTCTTATGAAGGATAGTGCTACAATTAGGGCTATGAGTGAAAGGTATTTCTTATTATATTTAATCATTCTTTTGAAGGCTGCAACCGACTCTGTAAAGCTCTTCCTTGGCTTGAGCGAATTAACGTAGTCTAGCAGCGGCTTCTCGACACTCATGTCTTTTTGGTTGAAACCCTGCGGATGAAAAGGATTTATATAAGGGTTTTCTCGAAGCCTTCTGCCTAATCCTTTGACACACTTCCATGGTTTATGACTCAGCAGGATGACTCTGCCAGCTCCCTGGCTCTCTTGACAGCGGCTTCCACAGCGTTCATTATCGCCGCCCTAACTCCTCCTTTTTCAAGCTCGTAAATACCCATTATGGTTGTGCCCCCAGGGGTGGCAACCATGTCTCTAAGCTCCATCGGCTTCCCCTTTCCCTCCAACACTATTTTAGCGGAGCCGAACATCATTCTTGCAGCCATCCTGAGCGCAAGCTCCTTCGGCAGGCCTATTTTCACGCCAGCATCGGCAAAAGCATCCATAATGGTGAAAACGTAAGCCGGCCCACTTCCTGAGAATCCTGTTACCGCATCTATCAGACTCTCCTCAACCCTAGCCACCTCGCCCATTCCGCTGAAGACTCTTGAAGCAAGTTCAGCATCCTCCTCCGTTGCCTTGGAGCCTGGGCTTATTGCAATGAACGCCTCGCCGACCTCGATAAGGATGTTTGGCATTACTCTGATAAACCTAGCGTCTGGAGCAATCTTCTCCATACGCTTTAAAGATACTGCTGCAGCAATCGATATTAAGAGTTTTCCACCAACAAGGTCTTTAACATCGTTTAACACAGCCTGCACTTCCTTAGGCTTAACCGCCAGAATGACCACGTCAGAGCTCTTCGCAGCATCCCTGTTGTTTTCGAAAACCTCCGCCCCATACGACTTGGCAAGCAGCCGTTTCGCAGGGTCAACATCTGTCGCAACAACCCTATATTCCCCTGTTTTAACGATGTGCCTAACTATAAGGCTGCCCATTCTTCCTGTTCCAATAACGCATACCGTCTTCAAGCCACGGGTAAGAATACTCCTGCAAGTATTTAACAATTATTTTTGTTTAAAGCATATGCTTAATGCAGATAGTCAGGCTGAAGAGGGTGGAAGGTAGGGCTATTATCCTTTAGGCGGTAGAAATGCTTACCCCGTCGCAACGCTCCCCTCACATATAAATGTTGACCATATGCCATCCACGTGACATCCGTATTCCATCTGAGTATCATCCGAGTGCCATCGGAATGTCTATATGCCAGCCGTTGTTTTTATATTGTTGTGAGCTATGGAGGAGTGCGAAACAAGGCATTTTTGAAGGAGCATCTTAGTCCGCTTTACAGTGGCTGAAGCCCGCCTTTAATCGGGCATAGGCCTAACGCGGCTTTTCGCTAAAAATAGTCCATTATAGTCTGTGACTATAATGGAGCTATGAACATTGTGAAGCGGGCCATGCGCTACGTGCGCGTGGCAGGGGCTGGCTTGACACAGCCCATAACCCGGCAGGATGAAGCCACAGGCTAACGAACCGGGAACCCTGCTGGCTTTAGCCGTGGGGATGTCAAATGACAATGGGTATTCTTGTTCCGCATTTCGGGCACTTGTCTCCACTGAGCCTGCTGCGACTCATCATCAACCCAAACCTTTCAATCAGAAGCTCCTTACAGTTAGGGCAGTAAGTGTTCTCGCCCTGTCCCGGCACGTTTCCAAGGTAGACGAACTTCATCCCTTCTTCCCTGGCTATACCGTATGCTTTCCTAAGGCTTTCCAAGGGTGTATCCGGAATATCTGAAAACCTGTATGTCGGGAAGAACCTAAGTATGTGTATGGGAATCTCGTCACCAAGGTTATCTCTGATCCATTTAGCTAATCTCCTAAAACTAGACATTTCGTCATCAAAGCCTGGAATCACTAGGTTTGTGATTTCAACGAAAATGTTCTGCTTCTTCATTTCCAATAAGCACTCGTATATCGGTGTTACATCTGGAACGCCTATTATCTTCCTATAGCAATCAGGGTCTCCTGAACACTTAAAATCGACGGTGGCAGCATCCAAGTAGGGTGCGATCATCTTTACGGCTTCGGGCGTCATATAACCGTTTGTGACGAAGGTATTCTTAATTCTCTTTTCGTGAGCGAGCTTCGCCGTATCGTAGGCGAACTCGAAGAATATTGTGGGCTCAGTATACGTGTAGCTTATTATCCTGCAGCCTTCTGACAAAGCTTGGTTGACAACATCATCAGGAGAATACTCGTCGCCAACAACATGCTCACGTCCCCTATCGCGGTAGACCTGGCTTATATCATAATTGCAACAGTTGGCGACACTGACGAAGTTGGATAGATACGAATGGGATTGGTCTTCAACCTCTAGGTTAAAAACGAAACCCGAGTAGACCTTCTTCTTTATGCTTCTTATACGAACAAAGTAATAGTTGTCGTCGTCGATGAGACGAAGCTTTCTCTGTCTATTCGTCCTCATGTCCTGACCGTTTAGAAAATTATTTATCAGCGGTGAGCCGTGAATCTTAATCCTGAAATATGGATGCTGATTTATAACCCTGTTTTCAATGACTCCTTTTCCTGGAGCGAACTCATAGAAAGATGGCATTATCCCTAGTTTGAGGAGCAAAAGGAAGAGATTATAAGCGGTATTTGCAGAAGAAGTCGACCATTCAAGAATGCCTTTATACCTATAACCATCGCCTTCGAAATAGGCCTTTAAGAACGCGTACATGACCTTGTCGTTAGCACACTCCATTATCACTCTTGGAATTGCCTTTTTTAGACATTCTTTTCCGGCTAAGACTTCGAAAAGAATGCCGAGAGATGCCGATGATACCTCTACGGTAATTGTCGTTCTTCTCTTCACGATCCTCGGCTTCTTATTGAACAATTTCTTGATGAGTCTTTTAGCATCCTCAATCATTCTTCTTTCATGTTTGCCGAAGGATAAGACGAGTGTGCGTGAATTCGGCCGCCCGAGAGCCTTGGTCACGAAACCTTCCGCACAGTAGTAACCTAAGAGGCGTGCGAAGTCCGTGTCCAAGGGTATAAACCTCTTTATGGACGATCTTTCTCCCTTGAGCCTTATGAACCCATTCTTCTCTACAATCATATCCTTAATATAGAAAAGCCTATCTGAAATTCCCTCCCTCTTCAGCTCTCCTACTAATTTCCTGATATATGTGGGATGCATGTCGAAGATCTTTCCTATCTCTTTTGAAGTCTTGCCCAGAGAATGCAATCTTAATATTTCTGTAGCTTTTTCTTTATCGATCTTTGTTTTCTTCTTATGTTCTACATAATATTTTGAAATTATCTTTTTTGCGTCAAGAACCTTACATTTTTCTGAAGCGCTTCCATTAAACTTGGGTACGACTAAAAGATGCTCTCGTCCAATCTCGTCTGCACGAACTTTCTTAATTTTCTCCTCATTCTCATCATACACGAAAAACTGGTGAGAGGGCGTGACTTTCAATTCAGGTAGATAATATGGCTTAATCACTATCATTTCCCCCGAGTAAGGATGCCTGTAGACCTTCGAGATTCTGGAGAACTTCCCCTCATGGGTTAGTGCAAAGTATCCGTCGGGGAAGCTGATGAACCCGTCGCCCGCGTTTACTATCCTTCCCTTGTTAAAGAGTTCTTCAAAACTTAGCATTCCTTCACTCGTCAATATCCTAGTAGTGGGTTCGAAACAGAATTTGCATGCGAAATTGCAGCCTGCACTAGCAATTGAAAACGTGAAATTGCCCGGTAGAAAATGGAAAAGAGGTTTTTTCTCAATGGGATCAACATGTAAAGCAATGAGTCTACCATAGTTTAGACTGTAGAGTTTTCCATCTGCAGCCTTCCTCACGAGACATGCTCCCAAGCTTCTGTCGGATATTAAACAACGTCTCCCGCAAAGGTCGCATCTTATTCTATCACCCTCTTTATGCCAGAGAACAGCCTCCTTCACATTAAGAGAATGGGAAGTGTCCAGCTTAAACTTTTCCCTTTTCTATCCCAGAGGCCTTGCATTCGTTGGTTTCTTTTTAAACTCATCCAAGTACTTTATCGCATCCAGGGCTGCTTGACATCCTTCGCCGGCTGCAGTAATAGCCTGCCGGTAACGGTAATCCTTAGCCTCGCCCGCGACGAAAACGCCTTCAACACTAGTCTTTGTAGAGTCTCTAACGATTATGTAGTCTTTCTCATCCATTTCCACTTGGCCTTTGAAAAGCTCCGTATTCGGCTTATAGCCTATCGACACGAAAACTCCGTCACACGGGATTTCAAACTTCTCTCCTGTGTCAACTCTTTTCACCCTTACCCCTTCTACACGTTGCTCTCCGAGAATCTCCTCCACCACGCTGTTCCATACGAATTCTATCTTAGGGTTGCTGAATGCTCTCTCTTGTAGTATCTTTGTTGCCCTAAGCTCGCTTCTCCTATGGATAACCTTAACTTTCTTCACGAACTTGGTTAGGAAGAGTGCTTCCTCCATCGCCGAGTCTCCACCCCCCACGACTACTACACTCCTATCTTTGAAGAAAGCCCCGTCGCATATAGCGCAGTTTGAAACACCTTTTCCCCTCAATCTTTCTTCACCGTCTACGCCAAGCTCCTTGGGAGAGGCTCCTGTCGCTATTATTGCTGCATGACTCTCGTAAGCAACCCCGCCAGCCACTACTTTGAAAGGCCTCCTGGAGAAATCTACGCTCTCCGCGTCTTCGAAAATTATCTCTGAGCCAAATTGCTGAGCTTGCTTCAGCATATTATTCATAAGGTCCGGCCCAAGTATCCCCTCTGGGAAACCTGGATAATTCTCAACTCGAGATGTCAGCATTAACTGTCCACCCCAGGAGGAGCCTGCAACGACGAGTGTTTTCAACCTTGCCCTGCCAGTGTATATTGCTGCAGTTAAACCGGCGGGTCCTGAGCCTATAATTATAACATCGTACGTCTCGCCTGCTGGCTTTGATCCTAGCACCAGGGGCAAGCTGCTCATGCTCCTACTTTTTAAACGGTTTAAAATAAAAAGCTTTCCCGGCAAACAATATTAAACGCCTTCAACAGCTTTCTTCAAAGACTCAACTTTATCTTTCATACTTCTCTCCACATCCCGCCTATCATCTATTTTGACGATTGTTACGGCACGTTTAACACCGTGTTTGAAAACAGCCTCATGTGCAATCCTGACTGCTTTCAAAGCCTCCTCGACACTCAGGGCTTCGAAAACGGTGCACATGGGAGTCAGCTCATATTTGACCCCAATGCTTTCAAGCTCCCTTATCGCGTGGGCAAGGATTCTTGAAAGGCTTGTTCCCTCTCCAACCGGGACTATGCTGAATTCTACTACAACCACCATTCCTAACAGAGGTTAGTTGGGAAGCGGATAAGTTTTTCGCCTTGTCAAGCTTTTACGGAACCTTGCTCCAAGCCCTATTAGGCCTCTCACCAGTTGACAACGATCCCTTCCTCCAAGCCTGGGAATTGGAGCCTTTCTGCTTGGTCAAAGGGGTGCCGGGTTAAAATATGTTCCTCTCTATATACTCGCAGTATATTTCCTCCTTGAAACTCGAAAAAGTTGAAATAGCCCTTGCTTGGGAAGAAGGCGTTAAGTTGAACCCTAGGCTGAAGGCTGCTCGCAGAGCATTAGAGATAGAAGGCGAGAGTTCCTTCCTAGTGCTGGGTAATGCGAAGATGCTTGAAACACAGGGCAGGAGGATAATCCATCTCGAGATAGGGGAGCCTGATTTCGTCACGCCTGTCAACATAAGGGAGGCTGCGATAAAGGCTTTGAAAGAGGGGGAAACACACTACACTCCTACTCCTGGTACGCTGGAGCTGAGAAGGGCGATAGCTGAGAAGACTGCTCAGGATTTCGGTGTTGAAGTACGTTTCGAAAACGTTTCAGTGACACTGGGCTCCAAGGAGGCGATTTTCGCGGCACTGGCCTCAATAGTGGAGGATGGAGATGAGGTGCTTTATCCGAACCCGGGTTACCAGGCTTACGCGAGCGGGGTAAGGTTCTTCCGAGGGAGACCCGTGCCCGTCAGGCTTAGGGAGGAGGATGAGTTTAGAATGACTCCTGAAGAGGTTAACCGGCTGGTTTCAGATAAGACAAAGGCAATAATTATTAATTCTCCTGAGAATCCGACGGGGGCAGTTTTAAGCAGGGATGACGTTAAGGGCATCGTTGAGATAGCTAAGGATGCTGGGGCATACGTTATTAGCGACGAGGTATACAGGTACATAGTATACGATGGTTTGAAACACTATTCGCCAATTCAGTTTGACGAGAACCTTGAGAACACCATAGTGGTTGACGGATTCTCAAAATATTATGCTATGACGGGGTGGAGGCTGGGATATGTGATTGTGCCAGAGCATTTGACAGATCCTCTTCAGCTTGTTTTAAACCTGGTTACGGCATGCCCGCCTTCTTTCATCCAGATAGGGGGCATAGAGGCTTTGAGAAACGGTTCTAATGCTGTTCGGGAAATGGTTGAACAGTATGCTGCTAGGAGAGAGGTTGTTATTGAAGAGGTTTCTAAGATGAGGGGTGCTCACATGGTTATGCCTAGGGGAGCCTTCTACGGGTTTATCAACGTTAAGGAAATAATCGATAGGGTTGGAATCAACAGTTTGGAACTTGCTTCGATTCTGCTCAAGAAGTATGGGGTTGCGGTGCTGCATGGGACAGCCATGGGCTCTTTCGGAGAAGGCTATATTAGGATAAGCTACGCGAACTCTGTTGAAAACATAAGGAATGGCCTAAGAATAATTAGCAGGGCTTTTAACGAGATGGCGGGCTTCTAAGAGCCTTTTTTCACTCTAGCCTAGGAATACTTTTCAGCATTCTCTCCAGATATATCTTGGCCAGCCTAATGTAGCGTTTATCGTTCAACAGAGCCATCAGCCTAAGGCCGCCTCCTGACTTCATTAGGA
>JAWCMB010000027.1:0-6411 GCA_038850115.1 Thermoproteota archaeon | reverse complement strand
GACTAAGAATAATGAGTAGGGCTTTTACCGACATAGCGGGCCTCTAAGAGCCTTTCACTCTAGCCTAGGAATGCTTTTCAACATCCTCTCCAGATATATCTTAGCCAGTCTGACATAGCGCTTGTCATTCAAAAGAGCCATCAGCCTTAGGCCGCCACCTGATTTCATTAGGATGACGCTGTTCTTCCCAGTATACTCGATCTCCTCTATCTCCCCTATCTTCAGAACACCACCGTAGCTTTCGAATAGTTCAAACTGCTCTCCTATGAAAGCAGCCAAAACATCTTCATCCATGTCGATGCGTGAGCCGAAGCTTAAACACGTGATGCCGTCGGGCAGTAGGACGCTTATTGAGCTTATTGATCCCTTGGATTGTGAGATACAGTTTTGTACTGCGCTCTCCACAACCTTGACCCATTCAAAGACTTTCTCATCAAGTATTTTTTCAACCTCGTCGCTTGCAGCGATGTCTTTCTGAACCTGTTTTTGAAATGTTGCTGCTGGCTCCTCTTTCTTGGCAGGAGAAACCTCAGCGGAAATGCTTCTATCAGTTGGCGTCAGCTTTTTTTCTTCAGCTTCCCTCATATCGCGTTTAGAAACAGCCATCCTATAGCGCGCTATGATTTTATCGAAGTCGGTTTTCTCATCTTCAGTTTCCTGCTCTCTTTCTACCATGGCACTTAGATAATTGCAAACCTCTCTTATAAATTTTGCAATTATTCTTTCTTTCACTTTTTTACAC
The DNA here is from genome assembly GCA_038850115.1 of Thermoproteota archaeon. Lineage (GTDB taxonomy): Archaea > Thermoproteota > EX4484-205 > EX4484-205 > JAAOZP01 > JAAOZP01. Next base: position 5,669 of record JAWCMB010000027.1, on the reverse strand, counting down.
ACACGTTCTTATATAGTTCAGAATAGTTCAAAACTGTTCATTATGGTTTATCTGCTTCCGTATATTTGTTCCACTTGAAGACTAGGTTTGTGCGTTTAAGTTTTTTCAAAATATCGTGGTGGTTTGGAACGATAATTAACTGGGTTTCCACTGCAGCCTTTCAACTACTGTCTGTTTTAATTGCTACATACATATGCTCGATAAAATCCAAGTCAATAATCGAATTAGGGATTTATGATTAAAAAAATTAAAAGTGTTTAAATAGGACTTATGGGGTATAACAGCATGTCGCCTGACGCTTTCCTATCGTTCTTAACCGCTTGTATTGGGCTATCAATTTTCAGGTTCGTATATTGTTTCCTCATATTATCGTGGTTCTAACAATGACTAGTGTCACTGAAGGCATTTAATCTAAAAGTTTTTAAGGGCATTATAAGTGGTCTAAATAAAAATATTTAGAGGACAATTTGCCTTGAATACAGCGGTTGAAACTGGGAATCTGACTAAGTATTTCAAGGGGGACGGTGGGAAGGAGAGGATTGTTGCAGTCGACCATGTAAACCTTTCCGTCAGGGAGGGCGAGTTTTTCGGCCTCTTAGGCCCTAACGGTGCTGGTAAAACAACTCTAATCAAAATTCTTTGCACACTAGTGATCCCTGATGAGGGTACTGCAAGGGTGGCTGGTTTCGACGTTGTCAGGGATGCTGAGAAGGTTAGGGAGTGCATAGGCTGGCTGCACGGGGAAACCGGCGGGAGAGCCCTCTACTGGAGGCTTTCAGCAAAGGACAACCTAAGGTTCTACGCCTACCTGCAGAACATTCCCCCGGACATAGCTAGAAAAAGAATAGATGCCCTGCTGGAGTTCTTCGAGTTAAGCAAGGATGCTGACAGGCTCGTGAAGGATTTCTCCACAGGTATGAAGATGAGGGTAATGCTGGCGAGAACACTGCTTTCCAACGCTCCAATACTGCTGATGGATGAGCCGACCGTTGGACTTGACGCTACTGGAGCAATAGAGACCCGCAGGCTACTGCAGGCTCTCTGCAGGGAGCTTGATAAAACGATTGTTTTCACGACTCACAACATATTTGAGGCTGAGAGGCTCTGCGATAGGATAGCTGTAATGAATAAGGGTAAGGTTATTGCGGTTGACACTCCACTGCGGCTGAGCGAAGTAACTAGGAAATATATGGGTATTGAGGTTAGGTTTCGAGGCTCCCCTGAGGAGGCGGTTAGGATTTTAGAGAGGCTAGGGGTTGTAAAGAGGATTATAAGCGTTGAGCCTGAGGAGGATCACACTGTTATCAGGGCTGAGGTTAGGGACGAGGAGCAAGCGTTGTCAGAAATCCCTAAGGCATTCAGTTCAAACGGGTTGAGAACGATAGGGGTTCAAATCGCCCTTCCAAGTCTTGAAGAAGTATTCTTAAGCCTGACGGGTGAAGGACATGAATAAACCTGAAATCATTCAATTGTTCAGGGTTGAGGAGAAGCGGAGTAAATCTAGTTTAAGACAGCTCTCAGCGATCATTTGGGCCCAGCTTAAGATGATGTTAGCCTATAAGTCTTGGCTCGTAATGGATCTTTTAAGCACCTTCGCCTCTGTAGTCATGTACTACTTCGTCGGCATGCAGGTTGATCCATTCCAGCTTTCGCAGAGCGGCTGGGGAACCAGCTACCTCGCCTTCTCTCTGGTTGGAGTAGCCACCTCAAACTATCTTTGGGCATGCTTAACAAGGCTGAGCCATTCGATCCAGCATGAAATAAGAGGAGGGACTCTTGAAACGATTGCAGTAACCCCAATAAACATGTTCATGTTCTTCATAGGACTCACGGCGCGCGGATACCTAGTTAGCCTCATCTACTTGGTGGGAGTGTTCACTGTCGGGGTGTATGGACTTGGTGCAAAACTCTTGTTTACCCCTCAGTCGTTGCTTGTGCTCATAACCCTATTCGTGTTGATGCTTGTTTCAAACCAGGCCCTAGGGTTAGTGGCTGCAGGAATCATAATGGTTTACAAGAGGGGTGACCCGCTAGTATTCATACTTGCAGCCGTCAACGAGTTTCTCGCAGGCGTCCTATATCCGTTGGAGCTGCTTAAACGCTTCCCGGCTGTACAGTTTCTATCCATGCTCTTCCCATATACCTATGCCCTAGACGGTATGAGGAGGGTGCTGATACTGGGTGCCTCAGTTTTCGACGTGAACGTGTTGACCGATATCGTTGTTCTGGGTGTTTTCAGCATGGTGCTTGTCCCATTAGGTTTGAAGATGCTGGGGTGGGGTTATAATAGGATAAGGAGGGAAGGAACAACTTCATCCTACTAGGTGGTTAGATTTGAAGGTTGAAGATATTGTTAAATACATGGCGGAAAACATTCCACGAGGAAGGGTTGGCGCAGGTGAAAAAGCCATCGCCTTCATCATGCGGGATTTCAAAATCTGGTGGACGTATAAGCTTTGGATAACGCTGGACATTCTGAGCTCGCTGACTTTCGTAGCAACCTACTACTTCGTATCTATGATTATCACTCCGCAAGCGTTGATCGAAGCAGGGTATGTTGCAGACTATCTGACTTTCTCAGTCATAGGCATATCTTTGCAACATTATGTTTTCACCTCTGTCTCAAGCCTTTCAGACGCGATAAGGGAGGAACAGTGGAACGGAACTATGGAGACAATACTTTCCTCAACCACGAGCTTCAGGGTTTTTCTCCTAGGAGAGTCTGCCTTCAGATTCATAATAGGCTCCTACTTTCTGCTTGCTTCACTCGGCATGGGGGTGCTTCTGGGAATAAGGCTAGTCTTAAACCCTGGGTCGATTCTCGCCGCATCCATCTTAACCATCCTGCTGGTGGCAAGCCATATGGTTATTGGAGTCTTGGGGGCTGCGATGATACTCAAGCTTAAGCAGGGTGATCCCATAGTCTGGGCCTTCTCATGGCTAACCCAGCTTTTCTCAGGAGTCCTCTACCCTCTGGGTTTGCTGCCTGACTGGCTTAAATGGGTTGGAAACGCGTTCCCATTGACGTACTCTCTCGACGGCTTGAGGAGGTGCTTGATGAATGGTGAGGGGTTCGACAGTCCTATGATAATGGAGAACACTTTAAAGCTTATACTCTTCATAATGGTGGTGCTACCTTTTTCACTATGGTTCTTTAAAAAGGCTTACGACTCGACTAGAAGGGAAGGCGCCCTAGGCCAGTATTAAAGGCTCGACGGGGGATCCTTGCCTACTCCGACAGCCACCGACTTATAGTTTGGAGTAAACGTGTTGAAAGCATAGTTTAATGGGATAAGCTTGTTAACAGGCGTCAGGCCTTAGAATGCTCAAACATTCGAAAATGTTTAAGGTTTATTAACACATGTTTTTCTAATCTGGGTGATGTTTAGGAAGGTTCTTGTCGCAACAGACGGTTCTCCTGCTTCGGGTAAGGCTGTTGAGACGGTTTTAAAGATTAAGCTCCAGTCTCCTGAAGTCGAGGTTTCAATACTGCATGTTTCTGAGGCACCCTCGAAAACCTTGATTGAGCCAAGCGTTGAGCAATCTTCTAAACTCATAGTCCTCCCTGATTCAACCAGGATGAGCCTGATCAGGGAGAGGGATGAGATATTGGAGAAGGCTAGAATGATGGCTGAGGAGATGGGTGTTAAAGTGAGGCTTTTAAGCAGGGTTGGCGACCCGGCTTCAGTCATAATCGAGGAGGCAGAGAAAGGAAAATATGACCTTGTAGTGGTCGGAGGCGAGGGCCTTGGAAAATCAGGCCGTATTCTTGGAAGCGTTGCAAGCAGGGTTGTGAATAGGTTCAAGGGGTCTGTGCTAGTCATCAGGTGACCCGGATTTAAATACTGTTCGTTAGCGAAAAACTGCAGGCGTGCTATCTTCCCTCCCCCTCGTGAAACGGCTCTGCGTTTTCTTTAATGTACTCCACCACCTCGTCAACGTTTGCGAACGCCAGCGAAACGTAGGTGTCTGCAGAACCGTAGTAAAGGGCTATTCTCCCGGTATCCGCATCCGTTAGGGCTGCGCAGGGGAAAACCACGTTTGGAACAAAACCTACTGTCTCATACTCCTTCTCCGGCGTTAAAAGATAGTTTCTACACCTGTAGAGAACCCTTGAAGGAGTGTTTATGTCGAGTATTGCTGCTCCACAGCTGTAGACGTAACCGTTGCAAGTGAGAACCACGCCATGGTAGAAGAGAAGCCACCCCTCAGTTGTCTCAATAGGTATGGGGCCAGCGCCTATTTTAAGCCCCTGCCACCATCCTGAGCCTCCTCTACTCATTACTCTCCTATGTCTCCCCCAGTGGATCATGTCTGGGCTCTCACTCAGGAAAATGTCTCCGAAAGGAGTGTGCCCAGCGTCGCTCGGCCTTGAAAGCATCACGTACTTCCCGTTGATTTTCCTGGGGAAGAGGACACCGTTCCTGTTGAACGGTATGAAAGCGTTTTCAAGCCTAGTGAACTCTTTGAAATCCTTCGTCACGCCTACTCCTATAGATGGACCGTAGAAATCTGTGCACCATGTTACGTAGTATGCGTCCTCTATTTTAACAACCCTGGGGTCATATGCATAGTTTGGCTGGTATATCTTTCCCTCGGTATCCTTCCACGTGATTACTTCGTCCTCAATATCCCAAGCGATACCGTCGTCGCTCCAACCCACATGAAGCCTAGCCTTACCATCTTTATGGTCTGCCCTAAAGACTCCTACAAACCTGCCCTTAAAGGGCACTACAGCGCTGTTGAAGATTCTGGCAGTACTCTTAGTTGGGTTCCGCTTCGTCAGAGGGTTCTTATCATACCTCCAGATCACGCCATCATAACCCTCGGGCTTATCCTGCCAAGGAATGTTCTTTAGACTCTCTCCAATTATTCTTACTCTACCCATTTTCCCCAAGTCACCTTGTTTCTCACACGCCATACAGTTATATGAAGCTTACTATGGGTAAAAGTGCCGGTAAAAATGTTTTTAGGATTAAGTGAGAAAATTACTCTTTTTAAAGAAAAGCCAAGCGTTATCTCCCGCCTTCTCAAATTTCATCAGGATAAAGCGCCCCTTAAGACGCTTTCCGTGTATTTCAACCTCGATGCTCTTATCTGTTTTTTTAACTAGCTCATAGTCCCCGTAATCCCACTTCTCAACTCTGCCCGCGCCATATTGGCCCTCAGGAATGATTCCTTCAAACTCGGCGTATTCGAGAGGATGGTCCTCAACCTGTATAGCTAGTCTTCTTACGCCAGGCTTATCCTCTGGCTCCTTTGGTATGGCCCAGCTTTTCAGAACACCGTCCATTTCAAGCCTGAGGTCGTAGTGGAGATGCGTAGCCGAATGCCTTTGAATAACGTAGGCCAGTTTCTTACGGCTCATTTTCCAAACTTGCTTAAACTTATCATATGTTGCCCACCGTCCCATCCTGAATGATTCTTCGAATGGCTTCAACACTATTTTTCCTCGGTATTCTTTTCTTAGTGTTCAGGTCGACGCTGTAAAGCCCGAACTTCATTCCGAATCCCTGCGCCCACTCATAGTTGTCCGTTAAAGCCCAGTGGAAATATCCTTTTACGTCGACGCTTTTCCTGCTGACGATCTCCTCGAGAATCCGCAGGTGTTCAACAATATGCCTCGGCCTAAGCGTGTCTTCAGAGTCGGCGACACCATTTTCAGTGAC
>JAWCMB010000026.1:19213-22222 GCA_038850115.1 Thermoproteota archaeon | reverse complement strand
TAGAAAAGCTTATTAAAACTATTTGTTTAAACCTCTCTATATTTTTCAACATAGTAGCCGACTTGCTTCTTCGGGCCGTAGAACCTGAGCCCTTTCACCATTATCCTCTCTTTTATGACGCAGGCAACCTTCTCCGGGAGTTCTCTGCGGGAGACTAGGAAATCGAGTATTTGAAGAGCCTCCTCAACGCTGTCGCACCTCCTTATGTAGTCGAAGACATTTGGAACATATCCTCTTAGATTCTTAGGCTCAGAACTCTCCGAGTACCCTTCGATCGCTATCTTCATCAGCTCCTCCTCACTGAGGCTTGCAGACATTTCAAGCAGCCTCGGCCAGACTCTCCCTAATCTCCTCCAGCTTAACCGGAGACTCTAGAACCTTCATCTTCTTAATGCCCGCAAGCTTTATCCTGTGAAACTTCTTAGCCTCATTGTAAAGGTCCGACTCAATCTTTCCGAAGACAAGCTCCTGAACCAGCTGGGAATAATTAAGCTTGCCGCACTTGTTCAGCACAATGCTCATCATGGCCTTCCTCATCTTCTTCTTCTGGGACTGCGAAGCCCTGTAGCGGGTTACGGCGATCGCTGAAACGCGCATTCTGTAACCATCCTTCGTAGCAGCATCGAAAATAATGTCGACCCTTGAAGAGCCTTTCCTCAGGAGGCTCCTGATGAAATCCCTGTCAAGCTCGTATCCCCATAAGTCTGTAATGGCAGCCTCCCCCTTCACCCCAGTGACTTTAAACCTTATTTTGACAGTTGTGTGAGACGGGTCGTCGGTCAACTCGCTTAAAAGAACGCTTATTGTCCTGCCTACCAGACTACTCTCGTCAGAGGCCAGCACGTGGCCTATAGGCTTGCCCCCAAGGTAATCCGGAGCGACTACTGGAAACCATTCCTTAGCTTTCTTTTGTTTCACCAACCTGAAGAAGGCCCGTGGACACCATATTTAAACTATGCTCTAAGCCTCTAGCAGGCATGGGCGACGCGTAAACCCTCACAGTTTAGCCGGGACCCGTATTACCGCGGCATCATAATCTATAAAAGCCCATTTTGGCAGAAACTGCTGTCTGCAGTGTTGGAGGAAAAGCAGAGAATAGTTAAAGACGTAAGGCTGAGGGTCTCGGCGGACCTTCACCTGAGCAGGGAGCTTAGTGGAAACGAGGTTGAGGAGGTTGCAGAGTACGCTATCTCAAGCTTCCCCATTATTTTCTCCCGGGGGGCGGTGAAAGGCGGGGAGCCGAGAATAGTTGAGTTAACCGTAAGCAGGGAGACGTTGAGCATCACGGTTGAGTCTGGGAGAAGGGTTAGGGCCCACGAGGCTGTTAAAAGGGCTAGGAAGGCTTTAAGCGAGGAGCTGGGGCCGAAAATGGGGCTGGGTGTCAGGGGAATAAGCGTTAGGATTTTTGAAGTAGCTTTCATAGGAGAAGGCCTCAGGGAGGTGAGACTCCCCTTTGCGAAAAAATCTGAGAAGATTGAGGAAGGAGTGAAGTACTGGCTTGACGTCGGTGAACCCGACCTCTACTCTCAGGTTCCAGACAGGATAATAAGCCTCTTTCTTGAGAAGCAGGAGGAACGTGCGGCAGCCCGCGAGGTTCACAAGATAGTTTGGCGCAGCCCGGAGAAGCTGGTTAAGTATGCTGCTGACCCTGGGCCACTGCTGGAGGAGGAGGGCTGGGTTAAAAGATTCTACCCAGGCATATGGTACTATCTTCAGCCGTACACTAGTCTTCTCAGAATACTGGAAAACATGATAGTTGAGAAGGTCGCTAAGCCGCTGGGATTTCAGGAGGTTGTTCTACCTAAGCTGATTCCGCTTGAGGTCGCCAGAAAGAAGGGTCATCTTTCAGGGATCCCCAGCGAGATGCTGTATGTCTGTGAGCCCGGCTCCAGGGAGCCGTCTTATTTCGAAGGCTACACCGACTTGGTGAGGGTTTTAAACGAGCCCAGGCCCGAGGCCTTAAAACAGTTTTTGAAGGAGCCGGTTTTCACACTCCCATACGCGCAGTGCGAGCCTTTCTACGAGCTTTTCGCCGGCGAGACCGTGAACCTCGACAATCCGCCTGTAAAGCTTTACGACAGGTCCGGGTTCAGCTTCAGGCATGAGGCGGGAGGATTGAGAAGCCTGGAGAGGCTTACAGCCTTCACCAGGATAGAGATAGTCTACCTCGGCAGGCCTGAGGAGGTTGCGGAGACGAGAGACAGGCTGATAGAAAATTATCTAAGCCTTCTTGACGGGACGCTCGACATGGAGGTTAGGTCAGCGGAGGTAACCCCGGTTTGGATGGCTCACGCAGGTGTTGTGCAGGATGTTTCAAGAAACGTGCCTGCAACATTCGACATTGAAGCCTACCTCCCGTTTAGGGGTGACAGGGAAGGCGAGTGGCTTGAAATCGCCAATGCGTCGGTTCACTACGACAAGTATGTCGAGTGGTTTAACATTAGAGAGAGGAAGGGCAGGGAGGTTTGGACAGGCTGCTCAGGAAACGGTCTTGAAAGATGGGTCTACGCCTTCCTGGCTAGACACGGCTTCAACGTTGAAGACTGGCCTGTTGAAGTTAAAAGACTATGGGCATCCTCCAAGCCTATAATCATGGACACGTGGCCTCCTCGAGCCTTGAAGCAGCCTCCTGAATCATCTTAAGGTGATGCAAGTATTCGGACAGGGTGTATGCAAGGGACAGCGGCCCTCTTTTACAAGCCACTTTAAGAGTAATCCTGCAGCCTCTTAAATGGGAGGATGCTCTAAGCCCCTTAACCTTCAAAGATTCGTCGGGTTTCATCGATAAGTATACGAGCTTAGCCTCAGACTCACTCCTGAAAACGGCTTCAAGAAGCGCTAGACACTCTGCCGAATTGTTCCGCAGCATTCTTCTCGAAGGCCTCCATGAATGAGCGAAACCTCCTCCTCGGCACGGTTGCTCCAGCTGCAACATCATGCCCACCTCCCAGTCCCCCGGCTTCCCTAGCAGCATTCGAAGCAAGTAGGCTGCCCCTGACACCCTTCTCA
>JAWCMB010000026.1:0-19203 GCA_038850115.1 Thermoproteota archaeon | reverse complement strand
CGGAACCCTTATTGAAACCTTGAGGGAATCGTCCTCAGCAGCGGTTATGACTAGGATCTTCCCAAGGTCTCTAGGTAGGTTTGAGAAGATTATTGAGGCAACTGGGCTCAGGACCCTTGGGTCTATGATTCCCTCACCATTGTAAAGCATTATTCTTTCAGACTCCACTCTGGCGCCGGGCACGCTTAGAAGGCTTGAAAGAGATTTTGAAATAGCAGTCCTGTATTCTCGACTTACACGCTGAGCCTCTTCAAACATCCTGCCTCTTTCACCCATCGCGACCGCTAAACCGGTTACCGGGTGGCCCATTCTAGCACATGAGTTCAAAAGGGCTGAGAACTCTCTCCCGTCTCTTAAAACAGTGCCCCTAGGCTCTCTCTCAAAAACGTAAACGGTGCCGAACAGGTTTTGAGTGCTCTCGGGCGAGAAACCCGTGTCAGCAGTGTACTGCATCAACCCTGCGAGAAGCCTTGACTTCTCAGCCTCAGAAAGATCACTGAACGTCCTCCACCTGTCGTCTGTCTTAACCTCTATACTGAGGCTTCTGAGGAGGTTTAAAGCCACGTTTTCATCACCGCTTAACCCGGGTATTATGAAGTTTGAAGATGATGATATTGAGACATGTATTGGAAGGGTTTCTCTTCCGTAGAACACGAAGTCCTCCTCAACCCTGACTACACCCATCTCCTCCCCCTGGAGCACTATGGTTGAGTTTAACCCTGTGAGCGACCTGCTTGCACCCACATCCTGCATGTCGGCTAATGCTCCAACTATGGCAAGCTCGTTCATTCTCGCGAAGTCTTCGACCAGATTCTTAAAAACCAGGTAGGAAACCCCTGAGCCGGAGATATCTGAACCACCGTTTAAACCATGCTCGTTAGGATTCAACATTAGAATACTGTTAGAATCGCCCTCAACCTCATGATGATCAAGTATGACGACTTTCGAGGCGTCCAGAATACTTGTTATCTCGCTCAAGTAGCCTGACCCGATGTCTAGGAACAGCACTGGCCTCGGGGGAGACGCTATTTCCTCTAAAAAAGCCTTGTCTATCTGCGTTACGGATCTTGCTGAGAAGGAGACCCCTATGCTTCTGAGGGCGAGACAGGCTATCGCGGCGGCAGCCGTTCCATCCGCGTCGGCGTGAAAGACTAATAGAGCATTATCCCAATCAAAGGAACCCAGCCTGCTTGCGAAATCTCTTGCTTCAAAAATGAACCTTCTCTGGATCTCCGACGCGTTGCTCATATCTTGGCTTCAAGAACCTTCAGGTCTGGAAGAGACACTTTCCTCTTGGAATAGTAGCGGGCCAGCCTCCTAATCTTAGACTCCACCAGTTGAAGATTGTGAACGTTGAAACGGTCAGACCTGTTCTTGGTTAAATGCGTAACCATCCTTTCAGCCTTAGCCACAAGCCTATTCAGATCCTCCGTCCTAGAGAATCTGACTCCTTTCTCAACAAGGATTCTCGAGACCTTTTTACCAGTAATATTTCTGACGGAGGGGATGCCGTACGAGTCCCTAAGAATCAATCCTATTTCTGAGGGACCATGGCCCTCAGAAGCCAGCTTGACCACAAGCGCCTCGACCTCCTCAGGCTTCAGAGGCAACCATGGTGGAGACCCGCTATAGACTACTCTGCGAGAACCCGACTTGCCCTTCTTATGGCTGTGCATTCTAGCCAATCTTTAAGCCCAGCTCTCTCTTGCAAGCCCCCTATTTAAGCACTTCTATGAAACGTTCCCCGGCTCGGGAACGGTTAAGAGAGATGCTTGAACCCCGAGTTTTCAATATTACTAGGAAACAGGTTTCCGAATCGGCTTTAGGCACGGAACTTTTCACGCAGAATTGTGCCTACGATACTTCAAACGAAAACAGCCATTTCAACCCTCATTCTGACTTCCACTTTTCTAATCTGAGTTTTAGGGGTGAACCCTCTGTTTAATTGTTTGCTCTATAATTAAAACTTCACGATAGGTGAGCGACTGGTAAATTGGCGACGAGTAGCGAGTACGCTCGCGTGCTTCTGGACTTAAAAAAGTTACGTCTGCCCCAGCCGCATCCGTCTGGAAAATAAAGATTTCTCCGGACTGTAACACATTATCCTTAGCGAGCACCATTTGGAAAACAACTATTCCAGTAATAGAAATAATCAGCGTGACTATAATTATTAAAATAAGTTTCTCGTTCAAACCTCATTCATCCCTACTTAAAAAATACTTGCAATATTTCGTATTTAAATTTAATGTTGCCAAGATAGGAAAGCCTTGAAAACTGCGAAGATCTTTAAAGCACAGTAGGAACAGTCTCTGCATAACACTCCAGGCTTAATACTTCTCACACCTACTTAGGAACCATGATGCAAAGGCTCTCAGCGCCTTAGCCCTATGGGAAAATTTATTCTTCTCCTCAGTACTCATCTCCGCGAAGGTCAGGTTAGAGCCGAAAGGTATGAAGAGGGGGTCATAACCAAACCCGCTTTTTCCTCGCTGCTCTGTTGCGATTGTTCCGTCGACTCTTCCTGTGAAGAGCCTGACCCCTTTGCCCGGCTCTCCGTAGGCTAGGGCCGTCATGAAGTATGCAGACCTGTCTGCCGAGCCCGCGAGAAGTTTGAGTATTCCTTCGCAGCCTATCTTCCTGTAGACGTATGAGGAGTATACTCCTGGGAAACCGTTCAGGGAGTTTACGAAGAGCCCGGAGTCCTCTATAATGAAGCGTTCCCCCGCTTTTTTCAACGCCTCCTCAGCGCATTTCTCGGCAACCTCCTCCAAGCTGTCTGACTGCGGCTCGGTTATTTCAATGTCAGCCTGTTCAAGCATTATCCCGAATTCTCCGAGCAGTTTCCTCGCCTCGAGGAATTTCCCAGGGTTCCCAGTTATGAACACTAGCTTCATCAGCCATTTTCCCCTGCCTAGAGCTATTAAAGCTTAAAACTCTGAGGAGGCGAGTATGCGAGCAATGGAGTATCAGGATAATGAGGCTCTGGTGTGTATGGATTGCGGCGCAACCCACGAGCCCGGGGGAGGCGTGCTTGTATGCGAGAAGTGCGGAAGCCTCTTAGAGGTTGTTTACCCTAGGAGTGTTTTCAGAAGCGTCTCGTTTAACGGCAGGGGTGTCTGGAGGTATAGGAGCCTCCTGCCCAAGGTTGATAGAATCATCACGCTAAGCGAGGGTGAAACTCCCCTCGTTAAGGCGGAAAGGCTGGGAGAAGCCCTAGGCTTGAGAAACCTCTACGTTAAGTTTGAGGGAGCCAATCCAACTGGTTCTTTCAAAGACAGGGGTATGACTGTTGCCGTCAGCACCGCCCTCAGGTTCCATGCTAGGAGCGTGGCGTGTGCTTCAACAGGCAACACTTCAGCATCAATGTCAGCCTACGCAGCCAGGGCTGGCTTAAGAAGCCTCGTCTTCCTTCCAGACGGCTATGTTGCCCCCGGGAAGCTTCTCCAGGCTGTTGCCCATGGGGCCACGATAGTTAGGGTTAGAGGAAACTTTGACGAGGCTTTGAAAACACTTCTTTCGCACAGGGGGGAGCTTGGGGTTTACGTTCTGAACTCTGTGAACCCGTATAGGATTGAAGGCCAGAAGACGGTGGCCTTCGAAATATGGGAGGGCTTAAACCATACGCCGGATTTCGTCGTATACCCTGTTGGAAACGCTGCCAACATATCTTCAGGCTGGAAGGGTTTTAAAGAGCTTGTTGAAGCCGGGCTGGCTGAGTCTAAGCCGGGGATGATAGGGGTTCAGGCTGAGGGAGCCGCCCCCATAGCAAGAGCTTACCTCCGTGGAGAGGAGGCTATAGAGCCTGTTGAGAAGCCTGAGACTGTTGCGACAGCAATAAGGATCGGGAGGCCGTTTTCCTGGAAAAAAGCGCTGAAGGCGATAAGAGACTCCCGGGGGACGGCGGTTACTGTGAGCGATGGAGAAATATTGAGGGCTCAGGTAGACCTTGCCAGGATGGAGGGCTTGTTCGCGGAGCCGGCTGGAGCAGCCCCTGTGGCGGGCCTAGCCAAGCTTTCTAAAGAAGGGTTCTTCAGGGGGGATGAAACGATCGTCGCCGTGGCGACTGGACACGGCTTGAAGGACCCGAGTGTCAACATAGAGCCCTATGCTGAGCTCGTGATCAACCCCGGTGAAAACCCTGCGGAGGCTTTGAGGAAGCTGTTATGAGGATACTTTTAATCGGCTTTGGAAACGTTGGGCGAGCCTTCCTCCAACTGATGGAGGAGGAAAGGCGGAGGTTCAGGAGGCTTGGAGCAGACCCGAGGGTCGTTGGAATAGTTGACAGGGGTGGCGCTACACTCTCTGAGAACGGTGTTAAGGCGAGCAGTCTTTTGACCATAAAGATTGAGAGGGGTTCCGTAGCCTATTCTGAGCAGGGGGGTTTTCCAAGCATGGATGCGATGGAGGCGATAAGGGTTGCCCAGCCCAATGTGACTGTTGAGGCAACACCGACGAGCAGGGGCGGCTCAGGACCGGCTTTAAGACACATTCTTGAAGCTCTCGAGCAGGGTTCCCACGTCGTATCAGCCAACAAGGCTCCTTTCGCATACGATTACGATACTGTTATGAGAACAGCTTCCTCGCGAGGCAGGCTCGTAAAGTATAGTGCTACGGTTGGTGGAGGACTACCAGTTTTGAAAATGCTCAGGATACTGACGGTTGGAGATATCGTGGAAAGCTTCAGAGGCGTTTTGAACGCGACCTCAAACTATGTTCTCACATTGATGGAGGAGGGGAAAAGCTACGGGGAGGCTTTAAAGCTTGCGCGCGAGATAGGGATTGCCGAGGCCGACCCGACTATGGATGTCTCTGGAATGGATACTGCCTATAAAATAACCATAATAGCCAACGCTATGGAGGGTGGACACACGGTTGACGAGGTTGATTTGAAGGGGATAGAAGCCGTTGAGTTTAAGGATCTGCGTGAAGCCGTTTCAAACGGATACTCTATCAGGCTTTTAGGCGAGTTTACTGAGGAAGGTAGGCTCAGGGTTGGTCCTTCAAAGCTTAAGAGGGGGAGCGTGCTTGATGTGAGTGGGACGCTGAACGCGGTGGAGTTTAAGATGAAGAGGGCGGGGCCGGTCTACCTGATGGGGAGGGGCGCTGGGCCGTTTGAAACGGCTGCCGCAATAATCAGAGACATTTTCGAAATACTGGAGGAGGAGAAGCCTTGATAGTTGTAAACCTTAATCTTGAGAATACGGGTCTCGAACCGAGAGGGCTCTACGGGAAGCTTGCGGAAAAAGCCTCGCAGGGACTCGTCATCGTTGTTGAGCCCCGTGAAGAAACCATGCGGCTTTTAGCAGATGCTGCAGCCGCGCGCATAGGTGAGGATGAGGCTGTGGCGAAGCTGGCGGGGGAGCTTAACAGTCTTTCGAGGGGGATCCCGGAGGACCTTAGGAGAAGCGTTGAAGCAGAGATCGTTGGAAACCTGAACAGGATTGCAGAGTACCTGTCTGCTGCGAAGAAGGCTGGCGAGGCAACATCCAGAGGGCTGTCTGTGATGCTCAACCTGCTTGGGAACACTGTCTCAATGATTGTTTCAAGCCATTTGAAGGCGCTTGGGATTGAGGCTAAATGGGCTTCCGCAGGCCAAGCCGGGTTCACACTCGTAGAAGACTATGAGCCGCCGTGGAGCCATTACGTGAGCCTCGTTAAACCTGAGGAGTTGAGAAAAGCCTCAGCAGGCGTGCTCGTAGTCTCTGGAAGGGCCTGTGTAGACGATGAGGGCGGCGAAGCCTCTCTTAGGGAAGGCATGGGTAGCGTGGTGTCGATACTTGCAGCCAGCGAGCTTGGGGTTAAGGAGGTTTATGTTCCGAAGGCCAACGGGGGCGTTTACACGGCTGACCCATGGATTGCTGATAGGGCGAGGATCATACCTAGCCTTTCATACTCGGAGGCATTGGAGCTTTCAAGGCTTGGGAAGTGGGTTGTAAGCCCCCAGGCAGTGGAGCTTGCGGAGGAGCTTGGAGTGGGGATCGTAGTGTCCAGCGTCCAAGAGCCGTTTAAAGAGTTGACGACAATAGGTTTCGAGAAGGCTGTTGAAAGACAGATCGCTAAAGCCGTTGCAATAATACCGGAAATGAGTATTTTCACAGTCGAGGGTGCCGCTATGGCTGGAACCCCGGGCGTTGCCTCAGCGATACTCGGTGAAGTGGCTAAAAGAGGGGTGAGCGTCTGCATGATAAGCCAAGATGCTTCAGAAGTCGGGATAACCTTGGTCGTTAAAGACAAGGATCTCGACAGGGCTTTGAAAGGCTTGAGGGAGGGGTTCAGCAGGCAGCGGCTTGTTAAAAGGATCAGGACCCAGAGGGGTGTCGCAGTAATATCGGCTGTCGGGGAGGGCATGAGGGGAACAAGGGGTGTTGCAGCCAGAATATTCTCCGCTGTTGCTGAAGCAGGAGTTAATGTTCTGGCTATAGCACAGGGTTCATCTGAAACAAGCATATCTTTCGTAGTGTTGATGGAGGACGCGGAGAAAGCGGTGAAGGCGGTTCACGATAAGGTTATCCTAGGGGTTTAAAAAGAAAATTCTGTTCTAAACAATATTTTAACACGTTCAAGCCAGGGAGCAGGGTTAACGGGAGAGGAGGGCATGGAGCCGATATGTCTGGCGTTAATCCCCCTCTGGGCCGGATTGCGCCTAGTCGGTCCGATGCCTGAGCTCCTTTTCAACATACCGGCCTCTCCTACTGATCTCTACAAGCCTCTTCTCAACCTTTTCCGCTGGACTTCCCACTGAAGACCTGTATCCCTCTAGAAACAGCTTTATGAGAGTTTCAGAGTCGGGGAATGCTGCGAGGATTGAAACAATTGTGTAGATGTCCTCCGCCTCCTTCTCAACCTCGGCCGAATATTCTCCAAGGCCGAAGTCTATAAGAGTAAGCTTCCCGTCTGAAACGATCACGTTGGCGGGCGTCAGGTCGCCGTGCACTATTCCTGATGAATGAAGCCTGCCCACGATGCTGCCAAGACCCCGTATGAGACTTGGGAAGACGCTTGAGTCCTGCAGGCTTCTAAGACTATCGCCCTCAACATAGCTCATCACTATCCACCCTTTCAAAGGGTTTACATGGTACACGAACGGCGTATTGACGCCAGCCTTCTTCGCAGCGTTTAGAAGAGACGCCTCCCTAATCGTCCTCAACCTTCTTATAGACTCGTCCAGTTCCCTTTCCCTGTACCCTTTCTCAACCCTTGTCTTCACGACAACCCTGCCTCCCATCCAGTCGCAGAGGTCTATTAACGCCTCTGCACCCCGGTAGAGCGTCCTAATTCTCGTACATCCATGCGGGAGGAGGCTTGACATCGCTAATCCTCCACCTCGGCTTGACGGCTGACTCCTCGACTCTGAGCGTTTCCCCAAGCCTGTACCGAATTATTCCATCCCAAGCGATCATGACGCCATTATCAGCGTAATACTGGATGGGATAATCCTTGAAAACCGCACCCCTCTCTCTGCACATTTCTCCAGCCATCTCCCTGAGCCTCGCGTTAGCACCGACGCCGCCTGCTATAATGAGCTCGTTCAACCCAAGCATGGCCATAGCCCTCTCGGAAACCTCTATCAGCATTGAGAAGGCGGTTTCTTGAAGGGAGAAGCATAGGTCTTCAACCGGCTCCTTCCCAACCAGTCCCTCAAGCATCGTGAGCATGCCTGAGAAGGATACGTTCATGCCTTTAACACTGTATGGGAGCCTTATCAGCCTGCGCGACTTTGAAGCCAGCTCCATAACCCTTGGCCCCCCGGGGAAGCCAAGGCCAGCTTTCCTCGCGAAAACGTCGAAAAGGTTCCCAACAGCAATATCCTCGGTTTCACCGAGAACCATGTACTTCTCTCCTGAAGCATGCAGCACCTGCGTGTTTCCCCCGGAGACATAGAGCACAATAGGGTTAACAGCCCCGCTTAGGACTCTTGCCACCTCGATGTGGGCCACAGCATGGTTGACTCCGACCAACGGTTTCCCCAGCTTGAGGGAAAGCATCCTAGCCAGTGCCGCCCCCACTCTTAGGCATGGGCCCAGACCCGGGCCCTTGGCGAAGGCGACAATGTCAACCTGATTAACGTCAAACCTGGAAACAGCCTCCTCAAGAGCTTCAACAGCCTTCTCCAAATGATGCTTAGTGGCCTCGCTAGGATGTATGCCGCCCGAGACTGGCCTATACACCCTTCTAACGTCGCAGAGGACTTCTAAAGGAGGGTGCTTGACGACTCCTATTCCGAGAGTATGGGCTGTCGACTCAACGCCCACGCATGTTAAACGCTCCCGCAAGGGGAGCTCACCTTACGAATTCCGTGAAATTGCATGCGCCGCAGTGCCAACGCGGCTTGACCTCCCTGTGGAAAGCCATTACCCTACCGCACCTGGGGCACTTCCTGTTTCTCAGCTTTATGGAAGCCCTGTCGGAAGCCACCTCATAGTATTTCACAGTGTCCTTCATTTTCTTCCACCTGCTGCCTTAGCCTTCATCTCCATCCTCCTCTTCTTAAGCTCCTCCTTCTCACGTTTCTTCTCTTGAGGAGGCATGTTTGCAACCTTAACGTGCAGAGGCTCGATCCTAGCGTGCTCAGGGGAAAAGTAGATATGCGCCTCACCCGTCGAAGACTGCCTGCCGGAGACGCTCCTAAGGCTCCGCACATAGACCGCCTCGACAGGAGCCTTTTTCAATGCTGAGACCGCCTCCCTGGCTTCAACCATGGTTGGCGTCTTCCCGCTAGGGTGCAGTATCTCAAACGCGATTTCCCTCCTCTTCAGAAGAGGGTTTTCCACCTCTTTCAATATCCTTACCTCTACCATGTGACTATGCTCACCGTGAATAGTCAGGCTTTAAACATTACTCACAGGCTTCCATCGTGCCTAAGATGTCTGAAACGATTTTTTTAGAGGACTCGTTCGCGTTGACCGCGACCACACCCTGCTCCGGCTGCCCATACATCACTAGGGAGCCGTTAGGCGCCGTTTTAACCGCCACCAGCGTTAGAAGATCCTCCTCTCCTTCAACAAGTATTGTAGAGGGCTGCGAGTCCAAGGCCTCTTTAAAAACGCTCCAAGACTCGTCTGAAATGGTTCCGGGAGGGTTTACAAGCCTTAAAACTCTCCTCCCCTGCTGGAAGCGTTTAACATCCTGGAAACACGTCCTCATAGTTTTCCCGTCGACAACGCAGACGGCAGGGTTGAACCCCATGTCTAAAAGGCGTTTTGAAACGATGTCGCCAACAGAGATTAGAACCCCGTTGAAACCCTTGAGTAGAACCCTCAGATCCTCATCCTTAAGCAGGACGCCTAGGGGTTTCCTCGCGAGCCTCCTGGTTTCTTCAGACGCTTTTAAATGCACCTACTTCAGCCTCACCGCGTACCTTCCAGGAACCTTAGCTCCGATAAGTTTAGCTATCGAGGATGCCGCAGGGTTGAAAACAAGTACTTCACCAGTCCACTCCTGCGTAAACTCCTCCCCCCCGCAGTTTGGGCATTTAGAAGAGTCGCTTATCATCCTGCAGTTCAAGCATGCTCTCAAAGGCATTAGGCCTTAGCCTCCTGCTTAGGCTTCTCCCCCGCCAGCTTCCTAATATCCTCCTCAATCCACTCGCTCTTCCCCAGAAAGGGTTGCCTAGCAGTCAAACCAATCTTGTCAGTCATGGCTCCCCTGCCTATCGACACTGCAGCCACCCTCGCCCTAATCCAATCGTTCTTCTGAACTATCCTCTTGGTCTGTCTCCCCATCAGGATTCCTTGAGAACTGTTGTAGTCCATGTAGTCGTCGGTTATCTGGCTCACATGCATCAGCGCGTCAGTTGTCACAAGCCTCACGAAAACACCGAACTCCTCCACTTCCACGATTCTCCCCTCGACAACCTCGTTAACCTCCGGATAGTATGATAGCACTTTCACCTTCACCCTATGGTAGCTGTGGCCGTCTCCAGGAGATATCTGGCCGACAGGGTTAAACTCGTAGCCGACGAGAAGAATTATGTAGCCTACCCCCTCGACAACCATCCCCTCATACCTGTCTTTAAGAACGTTTTTGAAGACCTCCGTCACAGGGTCTCCGAGCCTGGAGGGAGGAACCTTAACAACATCCTCAAGCTCAATTATCTTGAATAAGACTCACCACCCCTTTTCGAACCATCCTTTCCCAATTACCCTTCTTCCTCCGGAAGGATAAAAAACGGGTATGCCCAAGGCTCTAAGCCTCCTGCTTAACGTCCTGTCGCCTGTTGCGACAGCCGCTTTATAAGTTTTTGCAAGGAAGGCGAGCGCATCGTCGCAGCCCATTCCAGTCGGAGGCAGGGTTTTGAAACCGCTTGCAACAGATAGTGCCAGCCTAGCTATTCCAGCCAGCTTAGGCTTCCCCATGCTTAGCCTCCTAAGTTCAACAAGCGCTTCGAAAGGCACGAGCATTACGGCTCTGCCTTGCGTTAAAACCATTATCCCGTCCACGAAGTCAACCCCGGTTTCGAAAGGGGCCAGCAGCGCGCTTGAATCTAAAAGCACCATCAATCAACAAGCACACCGTGCCCGATGAGCCTCCAACGCCTCTCCACCAGCCTGCTCACAGCGACCCTCTGACCCTTCTCCGCGCAAACAGGCATCTTAAGGTCGAGGTTAACCCTGTTTTCCCTAACGTCCTTCACAACAGCCTGGGTTAACGCTGATCCAACGTTAACGTTCAAAACTTCCCCAACCCTGATTGGCTCCGTCTTCACGATGTCTCTGACGCCAACTACTCTTTCAAACATCCTGTACTCCATGGTGATGCTTCTAGAAACGGGGGGAAGCGTGCCCGGCTTCCCGGCTAGGTTTCCGACGAGCAGGTCGTTCTTGGTTAAAGAAGGGTCGAGCGTCGTTCCAACGCCGACGAGCCCCCCGCTCCTAACCCTTTCAACAAACATGTTGTCGAAGCCTACTGAAACAACTTCAGCAGTAAGCGGAATAGTTTCAACAGAATCGTCCCTCTTAACCCGGAGGCCCGGAAGTATTTCAATCTCATCCCCCACTTTTATCTCGCCCCTGGTGATCGACCCCCCCAGGACCCCGCCGCGTATTCCCCTGACAAGGGTTCCTGGCCTATTAACGTCGAAAGACCTTATCACTATCATCCTCGCCGGAGAACCGGCGTCGAAAACCGGCGTGGGAACCTCCTTCTGAATAACATAGAGCAGCACATCCACGTTAGCCTTGTGCTGCGCAGACACGGGTATTACGGTTGCGTCGGCGAACCTTGTTTCAGAAAGAAACCTCTTAATCTCCTCCAGGTTCTTCAAGGCCCTCTCCCTGGAAACTATGTCAATCTTGTTCTGGACGACTATCAGCCTCTTAATCCCCATTATCTCAGCAGCCAGGAGATGCTCATATGTCTGGGGCTGCGGGCAAACCTCGTCCGCGCCGATCACCAGTATCGCAGCATCCATGACGGCGGCGCCGCTGAGCATCGTAGTCATCAATATCTCGTGGCCAGGCGAGTCCACGAAGCTTATCTTCCTCTGGAAAACAGCCTCGGAGCCGCATGAGCATTTAGGCGTAGTTATGAAATTATAGGGTGGCGGACACTTCTGACATTGAAAGATGCTGAAGTTAGCGTAGCCAAGCTTTATCGTGATCCCCCTCTTCAACTCGTCACTGTGCTTACTCGTCCAAACCCCTGTGATCGCCTGGACGAGAGTGGTCTTCCCATGGTCGACATGACCCAAAGTTCCTAAGTTTAGACATGGTTGAATAAGTTTATAATTATCTATTTCTTTATCAACCGCACTGACAGGCGTCTTAGCGAATTCCTGTGACATTCTTCTTGGCCTAACCCTAGATTAGGTAAGCCTATTTATAATCTTTAAAAGTTTCCCCCTTCATGATCCTGGCAGCCGAACAGCCAAGCCAGCCCGCTGGCCATAGGCATCACTCTCCGTTAAAAAGCTTCAGCAATATTCTCGTTAACACTCAGCATAAAGACCCGTTGGAAAACGAGGCCTGTTTCAACCGTCCTCCGGAACTATCTTCACGTTAACCTGATAAGTGTCCTCCGACACCTGGTTCCCCCTCACCAGCATTTTCCTCCTCGTCTCGCCGACGCCAGTCTTCTTCCTAACCCAGATCTCCCTCTTAACACCACCTTGAACAGAGGGAACCATAGGTATGCCCGACCTGTCTGAACCCCCGGTTATCATCAGTTTCACCCCTGGCTTACCTGCTATAGAGCCGTCTACAACGCTTCCTATTTTCAGGCCAAGCAGGGGGACTGCTCTACTCCCCTCAAGCTTAACCGACTCAGTCTTACCCGTCTTAGGGTCTGAGATGCACAGCTTAAACTCGGGCGGCATGTTGAAGTAAGGCTCAGCAAACATGTATTAAAACATTACCGAGCAGTGTTCTGAAGCTTCAGATTGCCGCATTCAGGTTTTTAAAGACCGTAGAACGGGTTCTCCCTCCTCCTAAGCTTAGCCACTTCCTCCAAAGCTTGAAGATAATGAGGCGCCAATTGCTCCTTGAAAACCCGGTTTATCAACGAGGCGTCTCTACTCGGAACATCCACCAGGAGAACATCATCCTCCCTAAGGTTCCTTCCCACAACTCCTTCAGGTATTGATACCGCAACCTCCTCACCCGCCTCAGCCTTAGGAATACTCTTACCCTCCTTCTGAATCTGCTCCACCACCCCTATTTTCTCACCCCTAGTGTTTATCAACGGGGAGCCCGGCTTTATCCCGCCTGCCTCAACCTTAACCCCGACTATCGCAGGCTTACTCCTCCTGAAGACGTATGCCGGCAGGATTCTAATTCTACCTGGAAGAATAAGCTGCTCAAGCTGCATGCTTGCCTCCCTCTGCTTCTCCTGCCTACGCCACTCGAAGAACTCCTCGATCAGCCTGTAGATAATCCTGCCCTGGAAAACCGGGATGCTCCTCCTCCTAGCC
Organism: Thermoproteota archaeon; assembly: GCA_038850115.1. Lineage (GTDB taxonomy): Archaea > Thermoproteota > EX4484-205 > EX4484-205 > JAAOZP01 > JAAOZP01. The sequence continues at coordinate 6,296 of JAWCMB010000026.1, read as the reverse complement.
TCCTCAACCGCCTCAGGCAACAGCCTAACGTTGAACGCTAGCAGGACCCTTAGCGTAGGATCCTTTGAGGAAATGGATGCTTCAATAACATCCCTCTCTGAAACAGGGCCCAGGTCCCCAAGCCTGACTGGAACACCCTTCTTCTCAAGCTCGCCGACTATGGCTTCAAGGGAGCCGAGCGCATCCGCCTTAACCACGACGCCATCCTCGCCGCTCCTAATCCTTATTGACTCCACCTCAGACATGACTATCCTAACAGCCTCCTCAACACTACCGGAGACGACTGTTAGGGGGGAGCCTGGGAGAGCATCCTCCAGATTGGGCGCGACAATCTTAACTCCTGCGGAAGGCCTAACCTCGCCAACCTGGTTGAACCGGTCCCTCGGATCCCTCATCTCGTCAAGCGGCTTAGGCATGAGCAGGGCCCTCACCCTTGTGACGATCGGCTTGCTCAGGCCCATCAGCACTATGGTGTCGTTGCTCCTTAAAACACCGTCAAATATTACTGCGTTCACAGTGGTGCCCATCCCCGTCTCCTCAACAACCTCCAGCACAACGCCTTTGGCAGGACCCCCGCCGCACTCCAGCCCGCTTATCAGGAACTGCTGGACAAGACCGATTAAGACTGCTATCAGCTCCGAGACGCCCTCCCCTGTTATCGCGCTAACCGGAACGATGGCAACGTTCCTCCTGAAGTCCGTTATCCTGTCGAACCTGTCAGACCTGAAGCCCATTGCCGAAAGATCACCGATTATCCTGTAGAGATGCTCGTCAAGGCTGCGCTTAACCCTCTCATCCTGCTTGGAGAGTGATTGAAGCACGCTTAAAGCCTCCTGAGGCCTCCAGCCTGGTAGAAGATCAAGCTTGTTAGCAGCTATAAGGAACGGGGTCCTCCTAGCTCTAAGGATATCTAGAGACTCTACGGTCTGGGGCTCAACCCCCTTAATCAGGTCTATTACGAGGATGGCGAAGTCAGCAATAGACCCTCCTCTCCTCCTAAGGTTTACGAAGGCCTCGTGCCCAGGAGTATCTATGAAAAGTATGCCGGGAACCCTGAGCCTCTCCTCCAGCCTTATCTTAAGCGTTTCCGCCACCCTTGCTATGACTTCAGCAGGGATGAGGCTTGCCCCAACGTGCTGGGTTATTCCTCCGGCTTCCCTCATGGCAACGAATGTGCCGCGTATCTTGTCCAGCAGAGACGTCTTACCGCTGTCGACATGCCCCAGCACGACTACGATGGGCTCCCTGACACCCATTTGCTTAAGCACCCTCCGGGTTACTGATGCTCCAGAAGTATTAATCTCTATCTCAAGGTTTCAGGCTTAAACAAGCTGCATTAGCCTAATCTTTTTGGAGACTATAATTATGCCTGTGAGGCTGGAGGATCAGCCGGATTGAGAATACTTTTTCTCCCGTTTTAACAGGATGCTTCATGGCCGCCTGAAAAAGCACGGCTTCATCTAAGCCCTGAGAACACTAGCAGGAATATTCTTTAAGGGCCTTGAGAATCCTGTCGACAACAGCGTCGGGCGAGATGTCGCTGCCAGTCTCGTCAGGCTCGTAGAAGAAATCTATTATCGCCACCCCGGCCCTACGGTAGTGCTCAAGCAGCGGAGCAGCCTCACTCCTATAGATTCTTATCCTCTCCCTTACGACTTCAGGCTTATCGTCATCCCTCTGGTAGAGCTCGCCACCACACTTGTCGCAAACACCGTCAACCTTCGGCGGGAGCGTGATCCTATTGTATATTGCGCCGCATTTCCTGCAGACAAGCCTTGAAGACAAGCGTCTGACTATAACTTCATCCGGAACGTTCAGGTTTATCACGAAGTCTATTTTAGAAACCTTTTCAAGGAAACAGGCCTGCTGAAGCGTCCTCGGGTAACCGTCAAGTATGAACCCTTTCCCACAGTCATCCTGCGAAAGCCTTTTCGCCATAACCCTGTTCACAACCTCGTCTGGAACCAGCTTCCCGCCTGAAACATAGCTCGATATTTTCCCCCCTAACTCTGAGCCGCTCTTCACCTCATCCCTCAGAATATCCCCGGTTGAAACATGCGGTACTCCAAGCCTCGGCGCAAGCCTTGAAGCATACGTGCCCTTGCCTGAGCCAGGCGGGCCGAAGAACACGATCCTCATTTAAGACGAGCCTCCGGGTGAGCCTTAATAACCCATTTAACCTTCCTAGGGTTCCTGCCAAGCTTCACAGAGTTCCTGAGACATTTAGAACTGCAGAACCTCAGGATGCTTCCGTCTCTCTTAACGTAGAGTATGCCCTCTCCAATCGTGAAAGTCCTGTTGCAGAAGCTGCATTTGAAGACTGTGGGCGTTGCCCATCACCCCGCGAACCGTCTAGCCTCTCTCTCAGTCTCCCTTAGCATAAGTATGTCTCCAACCTTAACCGGGCCGCGCACGTTCCTAAGAATAACCCTGCCCCTGTCCCGGCCTGCGAGAATCCTGACCCTAACCTGAGTAACCTCGCCTGAGGCACCGGATCTTGCTACCAGCTCAACAACCTCCGCAGGAGTAGCTTCCTCGCTCAACCGCTTCCCCCAGCCTTCCTCGCAGACTCTATCTTCCTAGCGACGCTTTCAAGCATCGGAGCAGCCTCACCCGCGTCTATTATCGCCACGGCTGCGGCTGAAACGTTCGCCAGCCCAGCGGCCTCGCCAAGCTGCTTCTTGTCCGGGACAACAATATACGGGATTTTCCTATCTCTGCTCAGCAAAGGTATGTGGAGAACAACTTCAATCGGGTCAGTGTTGTCAGCCACGTAAGCAAGCTTAGCCACTCCCCGTTCAAGGGCCTTCGTGGTTTCATTGGTGCCCCTTTTAACTCTACCAGTCTTAGAAGCGACCCTAAGCAGTTCTAACGCTTCCTCAACGAGCTCCTTACTCGGCTCGTAGTCAGCCGTTGTGACCTTAACCATTTCCATTAAGCACCTCTACCCTTCAACACTCGGGGACAGAGGGGTATAAAAACTTAAACTTTAGGCGAGTTAAGGATGGGAGAAAACCAGGTTTACAAGGTTCTCCGAAGCCTCTTCAACCCTGCAAAAGCCGAATCGGACTAGTTGAATAAGCCTGTCTGGCCTTAGACGAGCCAACGGAGATTCTCCTAGTCCTCTTGCAATACTTGCGTCAGGCATCAGTATTCTTGTCTCAACAGCATCCCCTGAGAGAACCCACTGGATCAGCTTCAAGCCGGCAGACTTCTCCGGGACCTCCATACCCGTGAAAAATGCTTTAATACTCTCATTCTCCGGATCAACTTTCTCAACCTCCACGTTGAAAAGCGATATCAGTCTTAGCCTTGAACCTGGCGCCAGCCCCCTAACGTCTTCAGAGGAAACCAGCAGCCTAACCTTTCCGTTGGAAGGCTTGACGACGATCACCCTGGAGCCGAGCTCAGGCCTACTGGGATGTCTGAAAAGCCTCGCCTCAGCCTTCCCCGGAACGTCTTCAACAATCATCGTGAAAGGGTTTCTGACGAAATAGTAGCGTTCCGCCTCCCAGTCGACAGCCTCCCTATTGTACGCATGAAGATTCTCCCATTTGACGGTTGACTCAGCTATGTTTAAACCCATCTCCAGAACAACCCTCCTAACAACCTCCGGCTTAAACCCTCTTCTCCTTAAAGCCTTCAACGTGCCGAGCCTAGGGTCGTCGAGCCCAAGGTAAGCACCCTCCGCCAGACCCCTCATTATCCTAGACTTGCTGAGCACGCTGCCCTCAAGCCTAACCCTGCCTACGTGAACTGAAACAGGCTGGGGAGAACCCAAATATTGGAAAACATAAGACTGGCGAACCTCGTTCGTCAGATGCTCCTTGCCCCTGACGACGTGCGATATCTTCATCTCATGGTCGTCGATTGCGCAAGACCAGTTGTAGAGAGGCCAGACTCTGAAGCCTGAGACCCTCGGATGCTTAGCAACATCTATCCGTAAAGCGGGCCAGTCTCTCACCGCGGGGTTAGGATGCTTCATATCAGTCTTAACCCTTACAACCGCCTCACCTGGTTGAAGACCGCCATTAAGCATCTTCCCCCATAGGCTCAGGTTCACAGCCGGCTCCTGATCCCTGTGGGGGCAGGGCTTACCCTCCCGTTCGAACCGCCTGAACTCTTCAGGCTTGCAGAGGCAGACGTATGCGAAGCCTTTATCGAGAAACTTCTCAGCGTAATCATAGTATGTTTCAAGCCTGTCAGACTGATAGTATGTTTCATCAGGTTCTATGCTGAGCCACCTCAAGTCTTCAAGAATCCAACTGTACGCTTCCACCAGAGGAGGCTTGACGGATGGAGAAGTGTCTTCAAACCTTAGGATGAGCTTCCCGTTCATGCTTCTAGCGTAATAGTCGCAGAGCACTGCAGGCCTAGCGTTCCCGAGGGTAAGCGGGCCGTCAGGGTTTGGAGCAAACCTTAAAACTGTTTGAGAGAAGCCTTCAGCCCTAGGAAGAGAGGGAAGCTCCTGTTTCAAAGCTTTTTCAACTCGTTGAACACCCCCGAGCCTCCTAAGCAGCTCAGCCTGCTCAGCCAAGGTAAGCCCGTTAACCTTTTCAGTGATCTCCCTTACAACCGGAATAAGCTCCTTAACCCTGCTTCTTAAACCAGGGTTCATGCCGAGAAGCTTCCCTAGGACGGCTTCAGCCCTAGCCACACCGTTGAAGGACACAGCGTTCTCGAGAGCAACCCTCTCTATCAGGCTGCGAAGCTCCTCACTCACAGCCTGCTCCCCCTCCCGTTCAGAAGCCTGGAGAGCATGCCTCTCCGCTCAAGCCATTCGGCAGTCTTCCCCCTTACCACTAGAGGCACGGAGCCGAGCTCCATGATGTTTCTCGCGCCGACTAGAAACATCGCCGCCCTTAAGGCAAGCTCAAACGATTTAACCAGCCTCCTAACCTCCTCAACACCGCCTTTCGAAAAGGAGACTAGGAACGGCCTTGACATCCCGGTGCAGCTTGCGCCGAGCGCAACAGCCTTAGCAGCATCCACACCAGTCCTCACGCCTCCGCTTGCAATTATGCTTATGCTCCGCGTGCAGAGCTTCGACTCGACGATGCTTACTGCTGTTGGAACACCCCAGTTCCAGAGAGCCTTGTCAAGCATTCCCGCCTTCTCACTGCTCTTACTCCTCGCACGGAAATACTCTACTGCGAACCAGCTTGTCCCACCTACACCAGCAACGTCAACCCATTTAACGCCCCAGGATTCTGCGAGCCTAGCGGCCTCGCAGCTGAAGCCTGCACCAGTCTCCTTCAAGCAGAGTTTTTCACCAAGCCTCTTAGAGAGCTCAGCAATATGCTTGCCGTATCCTTTGAAACATGTCTCGCCCTCAGGCATAACAAGCTCCTGAAGCTTGTTGAAATGTATAGCGAGAGAGTCTGCTTTAACCAGCTCCATCGCCTTCAAAGCGTATTCCGAACCGTGTTCAGCAACCTGAGCCGCACCTATGTTAGATATCACGAGGGCATTCGGAGCCCTGTCCCTAACTATCGAGTAAGTGTCGACAAGCCGCTGGTCCTCTAAGGCTGCTCTAACACTCCCAACCCCGACGCCTATCCCCTCGGATTCAGCGACCTCTGCGAGACCCATGTTTATCCTCTTAGCCTCCCGGGTTCCACCGGTCAAAGCCTCTATGATTAGCGGCATCCTAAGCCTCTTACCCATCACCGTCACGCTGGTGTCTATCTCCCTCAAATCCACCTCGCACACAGCGTTGTGAATAAGCTCGACATCCTCGAAGCCCGCGGAAACCCTGGAGGAAACATCCTTCTCCAGAGCTATGCGGATGTGCTCAGCCTTCCTGCTCTCGGTTGCCACGGTTTGAAGACTCTCCGAGAGTTTTTAACTCTGTTGCCAAGCTTCTCAGCAATAAAGGGTTAGAGGGCTACATGCCCCTTCCTTCCATCCCCTTTTAGTGGAGCAGGGTTAACCAAATAAAAAGGAAGAGTATCTTCAGAACCATTTCCCTCGAATAAAATGGAAGATTTAAGTATTAGTTTCGGGAATAAAAATCGAGTGAAATGAAGTGGAGTATTCCACTTTTGATAGTCTGCTTAATTGCCTCAGCATCTTTTACAACGGTTCTGTGTAGCGATTTCCAAATAGTCTCAAACCCATCTCCAACCGGCGCAGTATTCTACAATAACTTCTTTTGGGATAAGCTTCCAGACGGTCAGGTGGGGCAAACCTATTCAGTAGTTTTCTCAACCACCGGTTCCCCATACCCCGATTCAATTACTTGGAAAATATATGGCAGTGTTCCAGGGCTTGGGTTTACCCCGCAACCAGGTGTG
>JAWCMB010000025.1:0-22924 GCA_038850115.1 Thermoproteota archaeon | reverse complement strand
GCATGAGCCGTGCCAATAAGAGAGGTAGACAAAATATGGTTTAACGGTAGGCTTGTCGACTGGAAGGATGCTAGAATACATGTTCTTACGCATGGCCTCCATTATGGCACCGGCGTCTTCGAAGGAATAAGGGCATATGAGACTGAAAAGGGTACAGCCATCTTCAGGCTCACCGACCATTTAAAAAGGTTGTATCGTTCAGCAAAAATATATTTCATGGAGATACCGTTCACGCTCGACGAGCTGAGAGAAGCATGCAAAGCCGTCGTCAGGGAGAACGGTCTCAAGAGCGCATACGTCAGACCCATAGTCTTCAGGGGCTACGGGGAGATGGGGCTTTACCCTTTAAACTCTCCCGTGGATGTTGCTGTGGCAGCATGGTCTTGGGGGACATACCTGGGTGACGAGGGCATTAGAAACGGCATAAGGGTTAAGACATCGTCCTTCAGAAGAATTGACGTGAACACTATCCCCGCCGGGGTTAAAGCCACTGGACAATACATCAACAGTGTTCTGGCTAAGGTTGAAGCCAAGATGGCTGGGTATGATGAAGCAGTTATGCTGGATTCCCGCGGCATGGTTTCAGAGGGAAGCGGGGAAAACATTTTCATGGTGAGGAACAGCACCGTTTATACTCCTTCAACCTCGTCAGGCATACTTGAAGGAATAACTAGAGACACGGTTTTCCACATTGTTGAAGACATGGGTTTAAATGTTGTTGAAAGGGATCTTACAAGGGTCGACTTCTACTATGCTGACGAGGCCTTCATGAGTGGAACCGCCGCGGAAGTGGTGCCTGTGGTTGAGATGGACAATTACAAGATTGGCGAAGGTAAACCTGGTCCGGTAACAAGAAGGATACAGGAAGAGTTTTATAGGATAGTTAGAGGAGAATCCGAGGAGTATTCTCACTGGCTTGAAAAAGTTTAATGTGCTAAGCCTATAATCTGTTTCACGCTTTCGAAACCCTTGGAAGCCAAATACCTCCTGAGGCCTTCGGAAATATCGTTAAAGGCATTCAGCTCTTTCTGGCTATATGCTATGGCAGACCCTATTTGAACAGCCGATGCACCAGCTAGAATAAGCTCAACCGCATCCGTCCAGTCGTAGACTCCGCCACATCCGACTATCGGTGCTTTAAGCTTCTCGTAAAGCTCGTAGACTATTCTCACCGCCACAGGGTGTATAGCCTTCCCCGAGAGCCCACCGTAAAAGTTTGAGAGAACAGGCTTCATAGCGTTCACGTCTATGACCATCCCCCTTACTGTGTTTATCGCCGTTATCGCATCCGCACCGGCTGCAACAGCGTTCCTAGCTAAGTCGACGAAATCAGTCACATTAGGGCTTATTTTAACCAGAACCGGTTTCCCGGTGGATTCTCTGACGGCTTTAACGATTCTCCTAACCATCAGAGCGTCGGAGCCTATTTCCAAACCGAGGTTCTCCACGTGCGGGCATGAAAGGTTCACTTCAAAACCGTCGGACACGCTGTTCAACACCCTAACCATTTCTCCAGCCTCCTCTTCATTAGAGGGCCCGACGCTAACTATCAGAGGTGTTTCTATGCTCATCCTAATGGACTCCAGCTCAACCTTGTAGTTTAAGTAACCTGGGTTCGGCAGTCCCATCGCGTTCAGGAAACCGTACCCAAGGTCAACAACAGTAGGGTTCTCATAACCAGTCCTCGGCCCATATGTCAAGGTTTTCGTAACTACTGCGCCAACACCAGGGTTGGTTGAAGCGGCCTGAATCAGGCTTCCCGAGGACCCTAAAACGCCTGAAGCCACTATCAGCGGCGACCTGAGAATCAGGCCTGCAACCTCCACCTTAATATCCGGTTCCATATCCGCCTATTCCATCTGTTTCAAAACATTATTAACCTTGTCGGCGAGTTTAGAACGCCCTATTCCTCAATCTCCATTGATCATTGGAAAAATGTTGATTCTGGTCGAGCACGCTAGGCAGCTTGTCCTATTCTACTAGCGCGCGCTTAAACCCATATATTTTTCCGGAGCCCTTTGGAGAAATTATTTCGCCTTCTTGGAAAACAACGTTGCCTCTTATCAACGTGGCCTTAACCCTTCCCTTCAGAACCCTACTGCTGAACGGGGAGTGTTTCGCCTTAGTTTGAAACCCTTCAGGATCAACCTTCCACTCCTCCTTAGGGTCGAACACTGTCAGGTTTGCAGCTTTCCCCCAAGCTATGTCGCCCAGCTTATCATCACCCAAGAACCCCGCTGGGCCGCTCGTAAACGCTTCCAGAACCCTGTGCAGGTTTAACACTCTCTTGTTGACCATGTCCAATAGGGCTGCGAATGCTGTTTCGAAAACAGGGATTCCTGACGGCACTTCATTATAGAGAGTTAGATTCTTCTCTTCCATCGTATGCGGAGCATGGTCGGTAACTATTATATGAACCTCCCCCCTGTCAAGGCTTTCCACAAGCATCTTCCTTTCCTCAGGGCTTCTTAATGGGGGGTTCACCTTACAGATTCCTCCTAGTCGCAGCAGGTCGTCGTCGCTAAGGGTTAGATGGTTCACGCTCACGTCGAACGTGAAACCGTTCTCCCTAGCCTTCCTAATGCTCCTCGCGGTTGTTAAATGAGTCGCGTGGGACCCGGATTCCGAGATACTTCTGAAAAGATCCAGAGCCGAAAGCTCGGCCTCAACAGGCCTTATGAACCCGTGCTTATCAACACCCTTCAACTGCTCAGGGTATTTTCTCCTATTCTCCTCGATTACTGAAAGGTCCTCAGGGTGGAACACTATCTTTCTCCCGGACTTCGCAACAGTCTCCAGCATTCCAGATAATTCTCCACAATCCTTTTTACGATAGTCCTCAGGGTATAGCTTGATCCCTACAGCAACGGTCTTCAGAAGCCTGCCGAGCTCCTTCTCGTCTCCCGGCTTCCCGAAGTAGAAGCCGACGTCGACAACTATTTTATCTTTCGCCTCCTCAATCTTCTCCATCATCCTGAGATAGGTGTTGGTCGGGGGGTCAGTGTTAGGCATATCTATTACGAGAGTAAAACCTCCAGCGGCTGCCGCGCATGTTCCTGTTAGAAAATCCTCCTTATGCTTGAGCCGCATATCTCTAAGATGCGCATGAATATCTATTAAGCCTGGGACTATGAGGAGCCTGTCGAAATCAAGCTTCTCATCGTAGGAGGGAACATTAGTCTCCTTTCCGATGAAGGATATTTCCCCGTCTCTTACTCCAACACATCCCTCTAGAAAATCCCCCTCATAGTATATTCTGCCTGTTAGAATCCTGTCCAGATGCGTCATAAAGCAACCTCCGTCCTCCTGCCTGTCTCATCCCTCATGTATCTTCCGAAATCCGACCCTAGAATCTTCTCCCCATAGAACACCGGCCCGTCTACACAGACCCTTAGCCCAAGCGGGTCGAGCACGCAGGACCCGCATATCCCCAGTCCGCATTTAACGATCCTCACTAAGGAGACTTGGCAAACCATGCCTTGCTCAAGGCATTTCTCAGCTATCTTAACCATCATCTTCTCAGGCCCGATCGTCAGAACATTTTCGAAACGGTTCGCCGAAACCACTTGCTCGAAAAACTCTGGCAGGGTTCCCTTGAAACCCTCGCTTCCGTCGTCAGTAGTTATCTGGAATCTGGCTCCCAGCTTCTTAAGCCTATCCACATGGACGAGATTTTCCCTGTTCCTTCCGCCTACTAGGAGCAGTGTTTCAACCCCCTTCTCCACGAGCCTCAGGTAAGCTGGTGTAAGCGACGCCGCCCCAGTACCTCCTCCAACCAGCAGGTATTTCCCAGGAAGACATAGGTTGAAACCGTTCCCATACGGCCCCCTCAGGAAAACTTTTTCACCTGGCTTAAGCTCTGCAAGCCTGCTGGAGGTGAAGCCAACCTTCTCTATCGTCAGGCATACTGTTTCATCTTCAACCATAGATGGTGTTATCGGTATCTCCCCGTCTCCAGGTCTCCAAACCATTAGGAACTGCCCGGGCTCTATTTTCAGGCCTTGGCTGAGCCTGAGGACCAGCGTGTTAACCCTATTCGTCTCCCTGATGTTAGAGACCACGTTGGCCTCTAAATAATAGTGCGCCGTGTTCATGCCGTTATATCAATGTCCGTGAGTATCAGGCTCAGGATGGCCATTCTCACCGGTACGCTGTATGAAACCTGTTTGAAATACGCTGCATAAGGCGTGTTGTCGATTTCCTCCGAAAGCTCCCAGACCCTTGGAAGAGGATGTAGAATCCTCAACTCCCTTTTTGCCGAGTCGAGCGTCTTCAAGGTTATCGAATAGCTCCCCTTAAGCTCCTCAGCCTCCCGCATGTCGCTAAACCTCTCTGCTTGAAGCCTAACAACGTAGAGTATGTCCAGCACCCCTATCACGTCCTCGATCTTCTCATAATGGACGAGCCTAACACCTTTTTCATTCATATCTTTAAAGAAAACCTCCTCGGGCACTAGCTTCCTAGGCGTTATCAGGCTCACCTCTTTAACTCCGAACAGGCTTAGACCCCTTATGAAGTCCTTAGCAGCCCTAGCATGCTTCACGTCACCCATCACGCCGTAGTTCAACCCTTCAATCTTACCCTTCTCCTTGAATATCGTGTAGAGGTCGATGAGCGCCTGAGTCGGGTGGCGGCTCTGCCCCTCACCCGCGTTTATCAGCGGGTGCCTAGCAAGCTGCGCGAGGCTCCGCATCACACCGTCTCCGCGATGCCTCACGACTATAACGTCACTATAGTTGTCAAGCATCCTGATAGTGTCCTTAATGCTCTCACCCTTCTCGACAGATGTTCCCTCGGCGGAGGAGAATCCTATCACGGATCCTCCGAGCCTATGCATCGCCGACTCGAAACTGAGCCTGGTTCTCGTACTTGGCTCAAAGAAGGCTGCTGCCATGATCTTTCCTTCAAGCATCTTCGTCGGCGCCAGCCTAGCCTCAAGGAAGATGCCCGCCTGCTTAAACAGGGTCTCAATATCTCTCCTAGCTAACTCGGTTAAGTCGATCAGATCCCTGTTCCTCCACATTTCGAAAACCCTCCAAATATTTCATTATCCTGCCGTATTCTGACTCAGATATAAGCTTGTCCTCAAGAAGTATTTTGAGAAAGCCGTCTATCTTTATGACGGAGTAGGACGTAACCCCTGCTTCCCTCAGCCTTCTAACACCGTTCTGAAGCCTGTCTAGGAAAACGAGCGCATACACTACTCTTCCTCCTGAAACACTTATCGATTTAACGGCGCTCATAATGCTTCTGCCTGTCGTTAAAACATCGTCTACAACAACCACCCTGCTCCCGGCTTCAAGCTCCCCCTCCACCAGCCTCCCAGTCCCGTGTTCTCTCTCACCGCTCCTAACGTAAACCATGGGTATGCCGGTCTTGAAGGATATCAGGGTTGCAATAGGTATGCCCGCGGTTTCAACACCCGCTACAACATCGAAGCCTTCTCCAATCATCCTCATCCTACTGATGTAGGAGTCGACAAGCCTTTCGAAAAGCCTAGGCTTAGAAACAAGCGTTCTAAGATCCACGTAGTAGGGGCTTAACCCTCCTGAAGTCAGCTTAAAATCCCCTGTTTTGAAGGCACCGGCCCTGTAAACATCTTTAACAAGCTCTTTGACCAAGGATTCTTCCATGCTCCCTCTTCACCTCTAAAGCCTTCTCAACGGGGTTTGGAGAACCCGTTATGCTCCTCCCAATTATTTCTAAGTCAGCCCCGGCTGAAAGCCCAGCGCCATAGGGCGCCCCCTGAACACCCACGCCCGGAGTCAGTATTAGAAGGCTGCTACCAGCCGTCTTCCTCACCTCCCCAACTATTCTGAGCCTCGTGGCAGGGGCAACAACCCCGTCTGCCCCGTGTTTCAAAGCCGTTTGAACAAGCTTGTCTACAACAGGGTCTATGAAATCCCTTGACCCAGCGTGGCTCATGCTCACCACGATTATCACCCCTTTCGAAAGCCGTTTAGCCTCGTTGAATAGACCCTCTAAACCACCCTCGTAACCTATGAAGCCATGCGATATCACCGCGTCGAAACCCGCCTCGTAGAGAAGCCTGGAAGTAAGGCTGTTCACATGCGAAACATCAGCCATTTTAACGTCCGATATGAACACGTAATCCTCCTTGAACCTCTTAACCACCCTGCTGAGAACGTTGAGACCAGTTGAAACCATCGTTGGCAATCCTATCTTAATCCCCACCACGTGTTCACCAAGGCTTTCGCACAGCACGCTGAGCTTGCCAACAGCCTCCTCGCCATCATGCTCGTCGAAAGCCAACACTATTCTGCTATTTTTCTCAAAAGCCTTCTCAAGGATTCTCCTTCTAAACCCGCTTTCCAACATCGTTTTTCATGCTTGCCACCGGCTTATTTTCTTTGCGGATAACCTTTAAATAGACGGGACAACTACTTTCTCTCCTCGAATAAATCTGTGACAAAAAACAGGTATGGGAGTAGGAAGAGGGCTGTCATAGTTCTTGCAGATGGAACCGTCGTCCGCGGCGAAGGCTTCGGCGCCGTGGGGGAGGTTGACGGCGAGTTTGTCTTCAACACCGGCATGGTTGGATACGTGGAGTCCATAACAGACCCGTCCTATTGGGGGCAGATACTTATTCAAACCTATCCGCTCATAGGAAACTACGGCGTTAACCCTGAGGACTTCGAGTCGGACAGGCCTAAGATCAGGGGCTTCGTGGTCAGGGAGTGTATAGACACGCCAAGCCACCTAACTTCGATGATGTCCCTGCCTGAATGGTTGGATAAGGAGTCTGTACCCGGTATTTCAAAAGTAGACACTAGGATGCTGACTCAGAGGATAAGGGTGAAAGGCACTCAGCTCGGGATTCTGAAAGTATACCATGAGGATGAGAATGTCGATGTAAGCAGTCTCTTAGAGAAGGTGAGACATGTTCAGGATCCGAATAAGAGGAATCTTGCCGCCGAGGTTTCAACAAGGAGGATCATTGAGCATGAGCCGGCTAAGCACAACGGCCTGCTGACCGTCCTCATAGATCTCGGCGTTAAGAAATCCATAATCACAAGCCTTATCGCACTAGGCTTCAGAGTGGTTCAGGTTCCCCACGACACTGGTTTAGACAAAATCATGAGCCTTAAGCCGAATGGTATTGTTGTTTCAAACGGGCCGGGTGACCCAGCGCTCCTGGACTACGGTTTCAAAACAGTCAAGGGCTTAATAGAATACGGTGTACCTGTTTTCGGAATATGCTTAGGCCACCAGCTGATCTCGCTGGCACTCGGAGCGAAAACATACAAGCTGAAATTCGGGCATAGGGGGCAGAACCATCCGTGCCTAGATCTTGAAACAGGAAGAATCTACATAACCAGCCAGAACCACGGCTTCGCGGTGAGCAGAGAAAGTTTGGAAGGCTTAAGGCTGAAGCTGACGCACGTAAACGTGAACGACGGGACCGTTGAGGGGATTCGGCTTGAGGATAAGCCTGTTTTCGGAGTGCAGTTCCACCCCGAGGCGTCCCCAGGCCCCTATGATGCAAGAATATACTTCGAAATTTTTCTGAAGCTCGTTGAAAAAAGCAGGGAGGCCGCCTGAATGCCTAGGATGACCAACATAAGAAAAGCACTCGTGATAGGCAGCGGGGGAATTATTATCGCTCAGGCTGCGGAATTCGACTACAGCGGCTCTCAGGCTCTGAAGGCCTTGAAGGAGGAGGGTATAGAGACTGTGATAGTCAACCCAAATATCGCGACGATTCAGACGAGCAGAAGGATGGCTGACAAGGTGTATCTCGAGCCTCTGACCGTTAAATCGGTTTCGAGAATAATCGAGAAGGAGAGGGTCGACGGAATACTGCTGGGATTCGGGGGTCAGACGGCTCTCAACCTAGGAATAGGCCTGCATGACACTGGTGTTCTGGACAAGTACGGCGTTAGGGTGCTGGGTTGCTCTATTGAAACCATCAGGACGGCTGAGGACAGGGACCTGTTTAGAAAAGCCATGTGGGAGATAGACTTGAAGGTTCCTCCAAGCGGTGTCGCAAGGACCCCGGAGGAGGCGGTCGAGGCCTCGGAAAAACTCGGCTTCCCGCTTCTAGTTAGAACCTCTTTCACACTCGGAGGTCAGAGCTCAGGCATAGCTAGGAACCGGGATGAGCTTTACGAGGCGGTTTCAAAGGCTTTGAAATGGAGCATTAACAGGGAGGTTCTAATAGAGAGGTCTTACTACGGGTGGAAGGAGCTTGAATACGAGTACATGAGGGACTACTATGGGAATAGTGTTTCAGTTGCGACTATGGAGGGCTTCGACCCTCTCGGCGTTCACACGGGTGAGAAAATAGTCGTGGTCCCAATTCAGACGCTTACGAACAAGGAGTACCACAGACTCAGGGAGGCCGGTCTAAGAATCGTGGATAAGCTTGGAATAGTTGGAGAATGTAACATCCAGTTTGGCCTGAACCCTGAAAACGGGGATCTGATCGTCGTCGAGGTAAACCCAAGGCTTTCAAGGTCAAGCGCGCTAGCATCCAAGGCTACCGGCTACCCCCTAGCATACCTTGCTGCAAAGCTCGCCCTAGGATACCGTATAGAGGAGCTTACGAACAAGGTTACTGGGGTTACGAAGGCTAGCTTCGAGCCTGCACTGGACTACGTGGTTGTGAAATTCCCCAGGTGGGACTTCAAAAAGTTCCCGGGGAACGTTGACAGAACCGTAGGGACGATGATGAAGTCTGTTGGAGAAGTGATGGCCATAGGCAGGAATTTCGAAGAGGCCTTGCAGAAGGCTGTTAGAATGCTTCAAACAGGCAGGGTCGGCGTAGTTGGGAATGAGGGCGAGGAGGACCGGGCTCCATCCGATTTAACGGAGTTTCTCAAGCCGAGTGACGAGAGGCTTTTCAACATCGTCAGGGCGATTAAGACGGGAGCCAGCTTAGAGGAGATGAGCAGGGTTACCGGCATAGACAAATGGTTCCTATACAGGATCCTCAACATTATCCGTGTCGACTCCGAGCTTAGCTTGCTCAGAGACACGGAGGATGAGGATAAGCTTGTTGAGAAAATCAGGGAGGCGAAGAGACTAGGATTCTCCGACATCCAGATAGCGAAGAGACTCGGGTGGAGCGAAGACGAGGTGAGAAGATTCAGGATTAAGCATGGTGTCAAACCCGTCTTCAAACTGATAGACACGATGGCTGCCGAATGGGAGTCCATCACAAACTATCTTTACGCTACTTACGGGGACGAGGCCAGTGATGTTTCGGAAAACACTAGCAGAAGGAAGGTGATAATACTTGGAGCTGGGACGAACAGGATTGGGAGCAGCGTCGAGTTTGACTACTGCACCATGCACACCGTATGGTCCATGAAGGAGGAGGGTTTCGACGAGGTCATCGTCGTTAACAATAATCCTGAAACGGTCTCCACAGACTACGACATGTCGGATAAGCTGTATTTCGAAGAACTGTCGTTCGAAAGAATTATGGATATTGTGGAGGCTGAGAACCCTGAGGGCGTCGTAGTGACGATGGGCGGCCAGGATCCGATTAACATTAGCCAAAAACTCTATAAGCACGGTGTTAGAATCTTGGGGACCTCTCCGCTAAGCATAGATTTCGCTGAGGACAGGGCAAAGTTCAGCCTTCTGCTGGATAATCTGGGCATAAAGCAGCCGGTCTGGACAAGGGTGACCAGCATGGAGGAGGCTGTTGTGAAAGCAAGGGAGATAGGTTACCCTGTTCTAATAAGACCCTCCTACGTGCTGTCTGGGGCTGCAATGAATGTTGCTGCAAACGAGGAGGAGCTTGTAGAATATATTCGTAACGCGACCAGAATATCCCCGGAGCACTCTGTAGTCATAAGCAAGTTTTTCGAACACGCTTATGAGGCTGAGGTGGATGCCATCAGCGACGGTGAGGATGTCTTCATAGGCGGGGTGATGGAGCACTTGGAGTACGCTGGAACACACAGCGGCGACGCCACTATCATCATTCCTCCGCAGAGGCTTACTGAAGACGTTGTGAATAAGATTAAGGATTACACGGTTAGAATCGCAAGGGAACTCCGGATAGTCGGGGCTTTTAACATACAGTACTTGGTTAAGGATTCAGAGGTCTACGTTATAGAGGCTAACGTTAGAGCAAGTAGAACGATGCCTTTCGTAAGCAAGACGAGAGGAATCCCACTGATATGGCTCGCTGGAAAGCTCATTGCCAGGCGCAAGCTTAAAGAGTTTAAAGACTTGCTGAAGTACAATGAGAGGACGGTCGGCGTTAAAGTGCCGGTTTTCTCCTTTGTCAGGCTTAAAGGAGCCGATCCTGTTCTAGGTGTAGAGATGAGGTCGACAGGCGAAGTAGCCTGTATCGGCTATGACTTCATAAATACTTTCACCCGGGCATGGGGGTCCTCGGGCCTAATCCTGCCGTCTAAAGACGACATTATTTTCATAACGGTGAGGGACGAGGATAAGCCTAGGGCTTTAAAACTGGCTCTGATGCTTAAGGAGATGGGTTTCACTATAGCCGCCACCCGGCGTACAAGGGACTTCCTGGTTTCTAACGGTTTGAAGGATGTAATACTGGTTAGTAGGCTTAGCGAGAAGTCTGAGGATGGAGTAGACTCGATAGGTTTCCTTGCAAGCGGCAGGATAGGCCTAGTAATTAACACTCCAGACCCCAAGGATAAGAGTACTCTTGAAGACATGTACACGATCAGGAGGACAGCTGTAGAATTCGCCATACCTGTGATCACAAGCCTGGAGGTTGCGGAGAAGATTGTTGAAGCAATACGTTTCAAAAACAATAACAGCGGTTGCGAGCAGGAGCCGTACTCTTTAGACGAGTACCACAGGGACCTGCCTCTCTCAATATACGTATAGCCTATGGCTGAACGTACGTGAGGATTTTCCTAAGGAACCGGATTTTCTCGAGAGAATCCTGAATATTCAGGATTATGCTGAGCAGGGGGGAAACGATCCCGGGTGAGCCGGTTTTTCCGCCGCTCATTCTACCGCCAACAATACTGTTAAACAAGAGGTCAAATTTACTCTCAACCTCTTCCCCTGTGGAGGACACTACGGTGGCGGAGAAATCCGCCATCATCTCCTGGATTTTCATTATTCTTTCAAGCATCGGGGTCAACGCTTTTCTAGCCTTACCTATAACGTACTTCCACTCCACCAGACTGTTCGATAAAACCACGGTCTGAGGCAAGGCTGGCCTCTTCCTTCTAAGCTCTTGCAACAGCTTCTCAGCCTCAACGTTCTCCTTGATCGAGTCGAGAATAATATTCTCATCCTGCAAAATACTGCTTATGGCTTGTTTCAGCATGCTTAATCGAGTTGCCTTCTCCGGAAGCTGGCTGGCATACAGCCATGGTATTATGCTCTCCATCTGATCCACTACTTTGCTTGCCGAGTCCCTAATCAGCTTCAGCATTCTGCAGGATTCGGATGCCTCCCTAAGGATCTCCTGTTCAACGGTTTCCAATGAGGGCCCGCTTATTTTTTTCTCGCCGACGTAAGTCTTAAGCAGCAACGCATTCCCAAGCAGGCCGTGCGTGAAACGGGTTTTACTGCTCTCCACATGGGAGAAGAACAGAACGATCCTCCCCACCCCGTATTCAGCCAGCGCGATACTACTGGCGCCCCCGATTATTTCCCGCGTTTTCTTGCAAGGCAAACCGTATTCCACGCCGGTTAAAGGCGACACTGCTCTTCCGAAAACCTGTTTGAGATTAACGATTCTAACCAGCGGACCGGTGTGGAGCATTTGGAAATCGCCATCATACCCGAGTGTCAACAATCCTCTTCTCGCAATCCTTGATTTTATAGGGCCTTTTACAGGATACGTTCTTAAAACCTCGTTCAACCGCCTGCCTGAGAAAACCGGCCAAGAAGGTTCTGAAACCGTGTCGCTCAGCAGTTCGCATTCGACCAGCTGCAGCTCGCTCCAAGCCTCCAGACTACCGTACGCTGACCAGGGCAGATTAACCGGTTTAAGGGGGAGCATCGCGCCTGCACATATTCCTATGTATACGCCCCCAGACTCTATGAACTGCCTAATCAACTTAGCTTCCTCTTTCTCAAGCACTCTGAGCATTTCAAAACTGTCTCCTCCACCGATCATCAGAACGTCTAGAGTCTTCAAGTCCTCAAGCGTTAAAGGCCCTGGGAGAAGAGATATCTTACGGAAACCCATGTTTACTAGGGCTTCCACAGTCTCCAGTAGATAGGATGTTGAAACACCGTTTCCACTGTAGACCCCTATGAGCGGGTTTCTCAGCCACACTACTTCGTGTTGAACTGCTGTTTTCAAAGGCTTCAGCTTCACACCGTACTCTTCGCCAAGATCCTCCACCATGCAGTCTGAATATGCTTCGTCAACCCCGACCAAGAAGTCTCCAGGCTTAAGAGCCGTGTCTTTAGCACCTCTGAGCCTTATGAATCTTCCGACTTTAAACCCTGCTTCAAGAAGATTGTTTACAAGCCTATACGTATCTGGATAGGCTTCTCCGCCAACTGTTTTAAACTGTATCCTCCACCACTTCAACACTCTCAGAAGAGCATTAACCGGTATATAATCTAATCTGAGTCTTCATAGCTCTATTTTAATAGGCATTTTCCCGGAGGGCTTTGATTTGCCCTTTAAAACCTTTAGAGCCGCCTTGACAGCAGTTAGGCTCGGGGTGAATACTGCGGCGCATATCTTGGCGTCGCTTAACAGTGTTAAGTCCTCAGGAGACCCGAGTGATACTACGACGCTTTCTCTGAAGAACTCTGCCAGTTTCTTCAGAACATAGGCCTCCCTCCTGCTTCCATGCGTATTGTAGGACAGTATTATTAGCAGCGTGTTGCTGGGAGTACTCCTGTATATCTCGCTCATTTTCTTGCCAGACATTTCTTCAACGTATTCTATGAAGGCGAAGCCTCCTAGTTCTTCACTCAATATTTCCTCAAGCCGTCTCCCGTCTGCTTCCTCAAGCCGTTCTCTAAGCCTTCTTGCAATAACAACCAGGGGTTTGCCCAGCCATCTCAACGGGAGTTCGTCAACACCCTTCGCTACGGTTAGGCTCCTGGTGAAGATTTTCCAAGCCTTAACCCGGTTTATAACGCTGCCCCGCGTCTTTTCAGGAGTTTTTTTAAACTTCTCAAGCCTTCTAAGTTTAAAACTTAATATTTCTAAAGCGCTGCTTTTAACCTTGTCATATAACTCCTTATCCTCCCGGGTTTTTTCAAGAATAGCGTTCAAAACATCCTGAGTTTTCTCGATTCTTCTCGAAGGCACCACGATATGATTCCCAGCCTTTAAAGCCCTTATGGCGGCTTCATCAGGGCCGAGCTTATCCGAGACCTGTTTATCATCCAAATAGTCTGTCATAAGAAGGTTCTTGAAACCCATTTCCCTCTTAACTATCCTTTCAACAACCTTAGGTGACAGGGATGACGGTATGTTGCTGTCCGCTGCGGGGAGCGGGCTGTGACCGATTATAACTCCCTCGACACCCGATTTAAAAGCCAGCTGAAACGGCTTAAAATCGTGTTTAAAAAGCTTGCTTAGATCCTGCTCATCACGCCCCTCTGAAAATCTTCTCGGAAAATATTTGACGAACGACAGCACCCCTCCGTTTCTAAGACCCCTTATGTAGCTGGCCACGTAGCTGGATACTTCCTCAGGGTCGTCTCCGAAACAATTCTCTCCCATCTCGGTAGAATACAGGTTTGCAACAGGCGCCAGGTTCGTGTTGATGCTGAGCGTCCTCAGCTCAAGAGCAGTTACGTAACCAGTTATGTAAGCTGACTTAGCCTCCCCTGTCGCACCTACTCCCATTTGGCTCGGCAGCTCGGTTGCTGGAGGAGAAAGACCCTCAAACCCTTTACCCTCGTGTTCAGCGGCAAGTATCGGAGAAAACCCTAAAGTCTTCCTGTAGGAAGTAGCCAACTCCTTTAAAAGCAAGCTGGGATTCTTGAGTCCTGAAAGAGCCTTCCTCCCGATTATCAGCCCACCTAAACCGTTTTCTAAAACCATTTTCTCCAACTCCTGGAAGCTTTTTATCTCGTCTACGTAGCCCATTAATGTCTGCCCGACGATTTTGTCGAAGGTGATCTTCTGAAGGATCTTTTCTAGCGTGGTCATTCCTCTATTCGTTCACCTTCCTTCCTACTGGGCCTGGCACTTTTATCAGATGGTTCATCACGTCTTCCTGCTTTAAAAACCCTATAAGGATTTCTGGAGCGTTTAAAACCGTTTTCCGACGCGTGTTCAACGTTTTCTACGAACTCTCTCAGCGGGGTGCCCGCTTGCCTACTGATCCTTTCACCGGGTGCGAAAACCCTCGTGTCACCATATCCGAAGTCTACTACGACGTATAGCGGGAACCCCTCGATTTCACGAGGCATCTGCCCCTCCACGTATAACAAGCGTTTCCTAGTGGACTTAACCTGCATCAAAATACACTTGCCTTTTCTAAGGCAAACTAGGTCTGCTGGCCCAAGGCTTCCTCCAGACCTAACAGTCGTCCAGCCGTGCCTGTGGAGGAGCATTCTGATCTTACGCTCAGCAAGATAGCCTTTCCTCTTAGGAGAACCCATGGAGCAGCACCTAAACCCTCTTAATCAATTTAACGATTTCCATCCCGTCGACAAGACCTAAAGACCCTCTGAGACCAGAATCCTCGTTGAAAGGCAGTTTGTCGCCCTTCAAACCCGGCTTCATCACAGTGAAAGGGGTCGGGTCTAAAGTATGGTTTCTAACAGACACTGGCGTCGGGTGGTCTATCAGGATGCTTATCGAAACATCCTCTTCAACATTGTCAAGTATTTCTCTGAAAAGCCTCCTGTCCATCTCCTCAATAACCTTAACCTTGGTTTCGAAAGAACCCTCGTGGCCAGCTTCGTCGGGAGCCTCAACATGCAGATATACGAAGTCAGACTCTTCAAGAGCTTTAACCGCATACGTCGCCTTATTCTCGTAGCTAGTATCATAGTAGCCGGTTGCACCAGGTACTTCAGGCACAGACATCTGGGCGAGCCTACCAACCCCCTTTATCAGGTCTACTGCAGCTATCACCACGCCTCTTAAACCATGTTTCAAGGCGAACGGCTCCAGCTTAGGCATTCTGCCCTGCCCCCATATCCAAGCCATGTTTGCAGGCCTCTTCCCAGCCTCCCGCCTACGGGTGTTCACCGGGTTTTCAGATAGAACCTTGATAGACTCGATCATAATACTGTTGAGAATCCTAGAGTCCTCGTTATCCGGCTTCAACAAGTGCCTGCAATATTCTTCGCCAACGATATCGTGCGGCGGAGTAGCCTTCAACCCCTCTCCCCTCCAGGAGACGAAAATATTCCTGTAGCTGACGCCAGTGTAAAACCTTCCGACACTGCTAAACCTCCTGTTCAACTCAGATATCAGGGTGTCAGCCTCCTCCGTCGCAATGTGTCCTGCGGAGTAGTCGACAACCCTGTTTTCTTCAACAGTTATAAGATTACACCTGAAAACAACCTCGTTATCATCAACCTTTATTCCTCTGGCCGCAGCCTCCAACGGTCCTCTCCCAGTGTAGCAGGAGCAGGGGTCATACCCTAGTATGATGAGGTTCGCAATATCACTGCCCCTGGGCAGGTTCGGCCGGAGTGTTCTAAGCATGCCCATTCTACCCATCATGGATATCTCATCCATATTGGGCTTCTCCGCCAGTTGAAGCGGAGTTTTACCGCCAGCCTCTTCAACCGGGTAGTCAGCCATCCCGTCTCCCAGTATAACCAGGTACTTCAAGCATCCTCTTAGCCTGTAGAAAAAGCTTTAAAATTTTCCCGGGTCTTCCACCCTAGTAAACCTTATTAGCATTAAGTGTTTAAAACCTGGGGCTTGAAGACGTCGGCGGATCAGCTGGATAAGATGCTTGACATGCTTGCTACGAAAAGGCTTGAAGAGGCGGAGAGGCAACTGGATGGGTTTAAGCCTGGAAGCGGATATGAGGCCGGTTACCTTAAAGGCTTGCGGGGGATCCTGCATGCGCTGAGGAAGCCTGTTGAGGGAAGCGTCATCGATTTGGCTGGGGATAACCTGGAGAAAAATCTGAAGAGCATCCTGGAGACTGTTGAAACGCATTATCTGAGTCAGGAGGAGGAAGGATATTTTGCAGCCTGGGTTGACTACCTGAGGAAACTATCCAGGCTGGAATAGGATGTTGTACAGTAGAAACCATGTGAACAGCCAAGCTAGGAAGAAGCTTCCAACCCCTTCCTTCCAAGTTGCAGCATCGTCTTTAAGCCTCTCCCTGTATACCTTTTTAAACAGGTAATATGTGGATAAATAAACTAAAAGCATGTTTAAAAAAGAGCTTATTATGGAGGAGGGAGGCCGCCAGAAGAAGGCGTGTAGGAAACCCAGTAGGGCTCCGAGGCCGACTCTCGTCCAGTACATTAGGCTTTCAGGCTTCACCATCTTTTTAACACCAGCCTCTTAAGACATTTAAACTTAAACTTCGAAAAAGCCTTGGAGCTTGAAGACATTGAAACCAAAAATAAGTCTCTCCAGCATCGACTATCTAGTGCTTTCCAGAGAGCTCTTTAAGGAGCTGCACGGCTCCTGGGTTGACAACGTGTATAGTCATCCCGAGTACGGGTATTACTTGATGAGCTTCAGGGCTGAAGGGGTTGTTAAGAAGCTTGTTATAATGCCTGGGGAAGCATTATTCCTGACACGTTACGACTATCCTGTCCCAGAAGCGCCCAGGGGAAACCTGACCCGGCTGAGGAGGCTTGTCCGAAACCTTAGGGTTGAAGACGTTAAGCAGCATGACTTCGACAGGATCATGATTATCAGCCTTTCCAGGGGAGGCTTTAACGCCAGGCTTATTATAGAGGGTTTGAAACGCGGTGTCCTAGCCCTTGTCTCGGAAGACTGGCGTATCCTTTACACTTCTCAAAGAATCGAGACGGGCGCTAGGTCGATAAGGGAGGGGGAGAAATATGTTTTCCCACCCTCCAACATCCTGGATCCATGGGGCACTTTGGAAAGCTTGAGGGTGTTGGAGGAGCATTCGGAAAAGCTCAGCAGGTTCATAGCGGGCAGGCTGGGCTACGGCTCAAAAATAATGGGCGAGATATGTAGAAGAGGAGGACTGGATCCTGATTCGAACGCCCAGGGGAAAACCCTTTCCATAATGGAGGCTGTCAGGATGCTCGCCAGGGAGGCTGAGGAGGCTCCGAGGCCAAGGATGTATTATCGCGACGGCCGTCCTGTCGACCTGTCTGGGATAAGGCTTCTCTCTCTAGAGGACATGGAGCAGAGGGAATTTGAAACCCTCTCGGAGGCTTTAGACGAGTATTACGCTGCAGCTGGTTTTGAAGCCGCCGGCAAAGGTGAGAAGGCGCCCCTAGAGTTGGATAAACTGCTCAGGGTTAGGGAGAACCTTACTTCTGAAAAAGAAGCGTTGAGAAGTATGGCTAGAACCATCATGGGGAATCTCACAGGCTTCCAGAAAGCTTTAGACGCTGTTAAAACAGGGGGAACGGTTCCGAGCGATTTCAAGGTTCTTGAAAAAGACTATGGCAAGAGGATTGTTAAAATATTGTTCGAGGGTTCTGAATTTAGGTTGAACCTGGATGCTTCCGCCGCTTCGAATGCCTCCAGGATGTTTGAAGAGTCTAAGAAAATAGAGAAGCATCTTTCTGAGATCGACAGGAAGATTATGCTGCTCAAGGAAAAAGCTTCTGCCCCTAGGGAGAAAATGGTTCCTAGGAAGAGGGTTGAAAGAAAATGGTTTGAGAAGTTCCGCTGGACCGTCTCATTCAACGGAAACCTGATTCTAGCCGGCAGGGACGCTGGGACGAACGAGCTTCTGATCAAGAAGCATGTTACAGACAGAAGCATCGTTTTTCACGCCGATTTCACTGGAGCCCCCTTCGTAACCATCCATAATGTTGAAAACCCTTCAGAGGAGGAGCTGGAGGAGGCTGCGCTCATAGCAGCATGCTACACCACAAGGGCTTGGGAGAACAAGTATGCTTCGCTCGACGTCTACTGGGTTAGGGGGAGCCAGGTTAGCAAGCAGGCTCCTCCCGGCCAGTATCTCCCCAGGGGAGCCTTCATGATAAGGGGGGAGAAGAACTTCATCAGAAACGTTGAGCTTAAGCTTTGGGTCGGCGTCGCTGAGGATGGCAAGGTGGTCTACGGTGGTTTAAGCAAGGTGAAGACGGGGTGTAGGAGGTACGCGCTAATCCTGCCGGGGGACAGGGATAAGGATCGTGAAGCCGCCGAGCTCGCGGAGAGGTTTCTTAAAGATATGTCTCTTCCTCGCGAGGCACTGTCTGAGCTTCGTGAAAAGATCCATAGCATTATTCCCGGGAGGCACTGTGAAGCACATTACATGCCTCCCATTTCTTCGAAGTAGGTTGACTAATATATGTGCAACTTTATCCAGATGTTTCCCTGAATCGGGTTAATGCTTAAAAGGGAAGGCTCTCCACGAAAACCGTGTTGAAAACAGCTGCTAGAATAGATAGGCTTGTCGAGCCGCCCCACAGGAGGATTTTGAAGGAAGCCTTGTCTAGGAGGAGTGTTGTTATGAACCTTAGTGTCGGAGACATTTTCATAGAGCCCCACCCTCTGGTTAAGGATGCTGTTAGGAAGGCCTCCGAGGAAAGCAGCCTTACATACCCCCCTGTAGAAGGGTTCAGCGAGCTTAGGAGCCTGATAGCTGAATACTTGGAGGAAAGCAGGGGTCTAGATGTGAAGGTGGAGAACGTTTTAGTGACGGCCGGAGCTTCAGAAGCTTTTCTAGTAGCATTGTTGACCGTGCTCGACTCTGGAGACAAGATTGTTCTGCCAGACCCCACTTACCCTCAACACTCCATGGCGGCAAACCTTTTCGACAACGTTAGAATCGACTACTACAGTCAGGGCTCCGAGGTTAGCGGGCAGGTTGCAGGTAAGGTCGATGGGCGCAGCCTCATACTGGTCTGCTCTCCAAACAATCCTACGGGGCGAATTGTTTCAGAAAGCGATATGAGGAAGCTTGTTGAACATGCTCGCGAAAACAATTCCATAATTGTTTCCGACGAGACTTATTTAGAGATATTTTTCAGGGAAAACAGGCCCGTCAGCCCAGGAAGCTTCGACGCCAGCCTTGAAAACACTATCATCATAGGAAGCTTCTCTAAGAACATGGGGGTAACGGGCTTAAGAGTAGGCTTCCTAGCCTCTGACAGAAGCATGGTCAGCAGGGCAAGCATGGTCAGGTACGCCACCTCCCTCACCTCAAACACTCTTGGGCAGCGCGTCGTCTTGAAGACGCTTCCCCTCATCAACGAGATATCCGGGTACGTTCGGATGAATGTTGAGAAACGCCTCAGAATATTCACGCAGGGCTTTAATAGAATGGACCTGCTGAAGCTTTACGAGCCCCAGGGATCGCTCTACATATTTCCACGCATACCGTTCAAATCCTTCGAGTTCTGCTTGGAGCTGGCTAGGGAGACGGGGGTCGTTCTGGCTCCTGGCCAAGGCTTCGGGCCCTCAGGCGAAAACCATGTTAGAATAAGCTTCGGAGCAAGAGAGGAAGACATAAGAAACTCAATAGGATTATTAAACAGGTTTGAGCCTAAGGTTGGACGATGCTTTTAAAGAGGGCGGGGACGTTCTCCTCATCTCGTCTAAAGGGAAGAAGCGGGTTGTGAAGATACAGGGTGACAGGATCCATACTCACAAGGGTTATGTTCAGGTCGGCGACATAGTTGGAAGGCAACCCGGGCTTGTAGTGAAGACGCACACCGGTGAAGAAATGATTGTGCTTAAGCCTCTTGCTGTAGACTATATTCCTAAGCTGGCTAGGAGGACGCAGGTTATGTACCCAAAGGACCTTGGCTACATGGTTCTAAACCTGGGAATATCCCCCGGCTTCAAGGTTCTGGATGCTGGGACAGGCAGCGGGGCGGCTGCCATGGTTATGGCCAGTCTAGTCAAGCCCACTGGAAAAGTCTTCTCGTATGATGTTAACGAGGAGTCTATAGGGTTCGCCCGCAGAAACCTTGAGAGAGTCGGGCTGTCTGAGTACGTTGAACTGGTGCAAGGAGACGTTAAAACCGCTGTTTTCAAAGAGTTTTTCGACGCTGCTTTAATGGATCTTCCAGACCCTTGGGACGCCCTGGGCAATGTTTCAAGGTTCCTGAAGCCTTCAGCCAGAATATGCCTCGTACTGCCGACTATGAACCAGCTGGAGAAGGCTCATGAAGCCATGGTTAAATATGGGTTAAGGCATCTCGAAACCGCTGAGATATTCGTCAGAAGGATTAGGCCTTTCCAAGGGAAAGTTAGGCCAGAGTCTATGATGACTGGGCATACCGCATACCTCATGCTCGGCGTCAAGGTTCTGAAAGAAAATGTTTAAAAAAGCATGGTAAGTATGGCGTTGGGGTTGCAGAGAAGAGAAGCAATATATTCGGCTGGAAACCTTCTCGTATTAATGGGCTTAGTGATTCTTGTAGCGTTCACCTTCGTCGCCACCCTTCAGGTCACCGGCTTCCTAAGGACCGGCGTCAACCTTCTCAGCACCCTCCTAATCTTCCTAGGGGCTGTGCTCCCATTCCTACTAAGGGAGATGGAGATCGGCCAGAGGATGAGGAGCATCGGTTTAAGATGCTTCGTCTCAAGCTTCATCCTGTCAATACTCCTTTTGGCTCAAACAATGCTGAGGGGGTTTGCTTCAACAGTACCAATTTTAGCGTCTTTAGCTCTAGCATTATTCGGCATAGCGGCTTACCTTCTATCGCGAACCGGGAGAATCGCTCTGCCCACTTTAAGGGAGATTCTTCTCTCCGCCTCCGTTATAATCGTTTTCGCAACACCCATAATTCAACTGTCCCTGCCCAGATTGGGGTTTAACACTGACGCAGCAAGACTGGTGTCCATCAGCCTTCTAATCATTTTCACAGCAATAATCTACATATCGCTTAAGGCGTTCGACAGGTCAGGGAGACAAGGTAATACTGGCCTAAGTAAAGACTAAACATCTGGGGGACCTCTGGAATCGCAATGCTTAAAACTCTCCGAGGACAGTGTTCAAACAGGGTAGACCAGGCTCCTGCCCCGGGGGAAACCCTTGAGCGGGCCTCAACGTCTTGAGACGGTACAGGCCGCCTTGACCATGGGGACTGGGCGTGAAACCCGTGGAGAGGTTGAAGCAGCCTTCTCAAGGCGTTGCGGAGTAAAAGCATCCTCCTCAGGCTTGTTGAAAAGACGGATTGGGGGGGTTGAGCCTACTAGCCTGGGCCCAAAAATTTTCGAGGGAAACGTAAAGGTTAAAGCATAAACCTTATTAAATCGGTAACAAAATCTACATTATTGCCTCCATATTCGGAAATGAATATTGCTTCCGTTAAGTCCTCGGAGCTTCTTTTAACTTCGACCAGGGTTGAACAGCTTCTTAGCGATTTCAGGGATAAGTCCTCCTTCTACGTTGACATGCATATTCACTCAAAATATAGCAGGGCTACAAGCTTAGGCATGACTCTTGAGAACATTGCTTTCGGCGCCAGGCTGAAGGGCTTGAGCATTGTAGGCACCGGGGACTGCACGCACCCAAAATGGCTCAGGGAGCTTAAGAAGAGCCTCGTAGAGGAGAACCCTGGGCTCTACAGGCTTAGAAGCGAGAAGAATCCTGCGCAGGCTACGCTTTTCCTAATTCAGGGGGAGGTTAGCACCGTCTACCAGGATGAGAATGAGGTTAAAAGGATACACCACGTTGTTCTCTTCCCTGACTTCAATACTGTTAAACAGGCTTGTGAAGCTTTGAAGAATACGGGTGACTTGAGTGCTGACGGCAGACCGTTGTTGAAATGCAGCTCACCCGAGCTAGTCGAGGTTCTGAAGAGTGTTTCAGAGGAAACAGAGGTTTTCCCGGCGCACGTTTGGACCCCGCACTTCAGCATATTCGGCGTCCACGGCTACACTAGTGTTAAGGAGTGCTATAAGGATAAGTCGAACAAGATACATGCGTTGGAAACAGGACTCTCTTCGGACCCGTTGATGAACTGGAGGGTTTCAGGAAACGATCCTTACACTCTTGTTTCAAACAGTGATTCCCACTCATACTATCCTTGGAGGCTTGGAAGGGAAGCCAACCTGATGGTTCTCGAAGAATTGAGCTACAGGAGTATTCTGGACGCGATACGTAAACGGGGGCGTTCCAGGATAATTCTGACTGTTGAGACTTACCCTGAATACGGGAAATACCATTACCCCGGCCACAGGGGGTGCGCG
The DNA here is from genome assembly GCA_038850115.1 of Thermoproteota archaeon. GTDB lineage: Archaea > Thermoproteota > EX4484-205 > EX4484-205 > JAAOZP01 > JAAOZP01. The sequence continues at coordinate 696 of JAWCMB010000025.1, read as the reverse complement.
GTTTCAGTCAACCCTGAGAAGTATTTCAGGCTGAAAGGAGTGTGCCCAGTGTGCGGCAGGAAACTTACTCCCGGCGTGGAGACACACATAGAGGAGCTTGCCGACCGCCCGAGAGGAATCAGGCCGAGAGACGCTGCTGAATATGTTCACCTTATACCTTTATCCGAGATAATAGGCTACGTTTACTCTACGAACCCTAATTCTAAGAAGGCTTGGAGCATCTACTATAGTCTGGTAAGAAGGTTTGGAAGCGAGTACCGCCTGCTGGTCGAAACCCCTGTTGAAGAGATTGCGAAACACGATAAGAAGCTGGCTCACGTGGTGGAGATGATTAGAAGAGACATGGTTAAGATAAGACCAGGCTACGACGGTGTATACGGGGAGATTGAGGGTTTTTACAGCCAGAACAGTTTAACAGGTTTTTTCAACCGGTGAGCCTCAAGTAGGTCAGCTGCCTAGGCATGTAGTTAATACTTCTCGGGGAAGGCCTAGTGCCGTATTCAACGGTTCTCTCTATCGAGTCCAGCAGGATCTGCATCAAGTCGCATCCCTTCAGCCTGCCGAGCCCGCCGCGCACAGCCTCCTTTTCAGAGAAAACCACAGTATCATCCTTCCTCAGGCTCCTCGACGATATCATTATGGGGACCGGCTCGCCTGAATGCATGCCTCTGTCGCAGGGCGTAGTATGGTCGCCTG
>JAWCMB010000024.1:19742-26436 GCA_038850115.1 Thermoproteota archaeon | reverse complement strand
TCCCCCTCATAGTTTCTCGTGTCAACCATCATGACCAGCGCCTTAGCCCTATGCTTCGAGCTTGAAAAGGGGACAAGCCCCCCTGCGAAGCCTGAGGGCCACCAGAGCTCGTCGTAAATCCACATGTACATATTGTTTCTCTCCGCTTCCTCAACAGCAGCCCTGAAAGCGTTGAACCATTCCCTGCTCAGGAACGGGGTGACGAGGCCCTCCCTAGCGTGGAAGAAAGCACCGCCATATCCGGCTCCGCCTAAAAAACGAACCTCCTTCCGAACTTTATCCTCGATTAACAAGTCGTTTATCGACCAGAAGGGAACTCCCTTGAAGATTGAAGCAGGTTTTCTAAATTTATTTTCCTCTATCATTTTGCCTGTTGAGCGTAAAGGAGTTATTTAACTTTTTCAAAAAGAAGAATAAGGGTTTAGGATTACACTGGTAACGCACGCTACTAGAGTAGACAGGGGATGGTTAACAGCAAGTTTATCCAGCATATGAAAAGCGAGGCATTTAAAATGGAAACATTTATATCTTAGGAACCTATTTTTAAGTTGAAAAGCGTTGAATAAAGCAAGGATAATATTAGGTTTTTCAACAATAATGCTAATACTTTTCTCTTCAATGATGCTTGAAAGATTGTATGCTGCCCCTACAACCAAGTTGACCAGAACGTTCTCACCAGTTGCCGACTCTTATGTTACTGAAGGTTATTATGCGGGGCATAATTGGGGCGACAAAGACTATTTGTTAGTCCAGAGTTATGCTGGACAAAGAATGTATACTTTCATAAGGTTTAACCTAGATGAGTACATTCCTCCCGGTTCTAAGGTTACATCCGCCGACTTATACTTATACGCGTATTTTCTCAGCTTTTCCTCGCCAACTTCTAGGAGACTCTACTGTAACCGTGTCTCGGGAAACTGGCAGGAAACTGGAATTACTTGGAACAATATGCCAGGAGTCTCAACCGATCACGTTTACTATTCTGACGTCTCTTCTATCGGCTGGGTTCACTGGACACTGACCTACTGGGTTCAAAAATTCGTTGCTAAAGATGCCGCCTCCCACGTAGACAATTATGGTTGGAGAATAATAGACTATCCTGATGATTCACCCACCCCATACTATATAGATTTCCGTTCTAGAGAGTATGTGACTACGGGCCAGAGGCCTTCTCTGCAGGTTGAGTATTATCCACCCCACTTAGAGCTTAGTCTTTCAAGCAGCACGATTGAGGCTGGGAACTGGGTTAAGATGACTGTCTACAGGAAGACTGAGGATAATGAGGCTGTAACCCGCGGCGACTTAGAGGTTGATTTAAGCTCATCCTCCACCTCCGCTAACAAGAAGTTCTCACTGACTCAGGGAGGCGCGGCAATAACAAAACTGACGATACCTGACGGCTCAGATCACAAGGATTTCTACTATTATGATGATAAGGCCGGGGTATGGGATATCCATGTTTCTACGGATGATTATTTATACTGGGCTTGGAGTGGCAGCTTTATCTTTCCCGTGGCGAATTATGGGGACGATAGTAAGCAGTTGACAGTTACACCCGGCCCCCTGGACCACTTCGCCTTCGACACGATTACATCACCCAAGACTGTTGCAGAACCATTCTCAATAACCATAACCGCGTACGACGCCTACGACAACATTAAGACAGACTACACTGGAACAAACTCCCTCTCAGACACCACTGGAACCATCAACCCTACGATAACAGGCGTCTTCGTAAGCGGGAAGTGGACAGGAATGGTGACAATAAGCGGGATAGGAGACAATATTAAGATCACTACCAGTGGGGCAGGCAAGACGGGGGAGAGCAACCTCTTTAACGTTAGAGCGGGCCCTCCCGCGAAACTAGTAATAGTGCCTTCAAGCTTCACTATGGCTGCCGGAGTATCGTATTCCTATCTCAATATCTCGCTTAGGGATGCTAATAATTTTGAAACCACTCACACCTCAACAGTTATAGTGAGCCTTTCAACAACATCAGCCGACGGGGAGTTTAGGCAATTTGAGACAACGACGAAGATAACTGGCGTTATTATACCTGCGGGCTCAAGCTCGGTTAAAGTCGACTATTATGATACAAAAGGAGGGACATGGACTCTCACAGCCTCAGCTACAGGATTAGCACCTGGGACAGCGACAGTGACTGTGATTCCTGACACAATTCCACCAGTCACCACGATGATAATTGGTTTTCCGAAGTATTTGAGCGGTACAATAACCCATGTTTCCGGCTCCACGGTTTTCGAGCTTTCGGCCACTGATGATGCGAGTGGGGTTAAGGAGACGAGGTACAGGATTGACGGTGGTCCTTGGAACACTTACACGGCAGGGTTCACAATCTCAACATACTCCGACGGTTCCCACATCATAGGTTACTGCAGTGGCGATAAGGCGGGTAATGATGAGGCTGAGAAAACCCTGACTGTTATGCTGGATAAGACTCCTCCAGTGGTAAGTGGTGCTTCGCCCACCGGAAGCCGGATTCAGAGCTCAGCCTCAGTAACTTTCTCCGTGAGGGTTGAGGACTCTGGCTCAGGAGTTAAGGAGGTTAGGCTTACTGTCGACGGTGTTTCTCAAGGCACTATGGCTAGTGGCAGCGACTACTCTAAGACGATAAGCCTCTCAGAAGGGTCTCACACGTGGAGCATTGAGGCGGTGGACAATGTGGATAATGCTGAGTCTTGGAGCGGCACGTTCACGCTTACGGTGGACACTGCCCCACCCACGGTCTCAGGCTTGTCAGCACCATCCAACCCTGTTTTCGGAGAGTCGACCATGATAACATGCCAGGTTTCAGACGCGCTTTCAGGAGTTAAGGAGGTTAATCTATACTACTCCACCAACGGGGGCTCATCATGGACAAAGGCGGCTATGACTCTTCAAGGAGGCGTGTACACGGGTTCAATACCCTCTCAAATGTTCTTCACCGAGGTCCAGTACTATGTTGAGGCAGTTGATAATGTTGGCAACGAAGCCAGGACACCCGTGTCAAAATACACTGTCGGCATACCTATTTGGCTCTACGCAGCCGTCTTAGCTTTAATCGTCATCATCATTGCTGTAATGCTGCTAAGGAGAAGGAAGCCTTCCTACGCCCCAACTCCCCTCCCGCCGCCTCCACCTCCCCGAGTATAGCCGTATAACTAGCCATAGTGCTGGAAGAAGCCGGAATCTTTAGTCTTAGCCTTAAGTGAGCTGGAAAGGAAGCTTAATATATGTTTTAAACAAATCAAATAATGTAGAGATGGATAGGGATAGGATTGCCGGCGTAGCATTAGGCCTAGTGATAATTCTGGCAATGTTCCTACTCCCATTCGGCTCGTTTCTGCTTCCCTCCGGCCAGCTGGGGGAAGCAACCTTATTCAGCATGGTGGCCCAATTCGTTGGTAACATCGTAAACGGGGTGCAGCAGCCCATGAACCTTTTAATCTATGAGATCATAATTCTAGCATCATTCATAATCTTGATTGCTGCTGGGGCCCTAGGTTTCTACCCGTTGCGCTCAGGTATCATAGGTATCCTGGCAATGATACTCATAACCACAGTAACCATCTTCAACCCTGTACTCGGCCTCAACACGCCGAGCTATGGGGCCGGCTACTTCATCATTTGGGGAGCCTCTGCAGCTGCGACCGTAATAGGCAGGCTTAGGCCTAATGCGAGGAGGAAGATCGCTTCGGCAGTATCCCAGCCGCCTCCTCAGGAGGTTGTTGAAACATCCAGCCCACCTATGGACCTCTTTAAACCATTATCAAGTGAAGAGGAGGCTCAAACTCCATCGGCTGAGACATCGCCAGCATCCCAGCCAACAGAATCCTTCTCATCAGTCGGCCTTAACGTTATAGAAGAGGAGATGACGAGAATAAGGGCCTTCCTCGTTGTTTTGGAAGACGAGAATAAGGATAACATAATATCGGGAGAAGCATACGGTAGGCTGAGCATGAAGCTCCGGAAAATGCTGGATGAACTGGAAGCTGAAAGGAAAACCATATTGGACATGTTGATCAAGAAAGACCGTTCCCAGAGGAGTTGATTCTGAACCATGACGGGAACGTGTGTCGATTCGGCAATTAAGCGGAACAGGGAGAAACCAATGTGTTGGAGAAGCGTCTAGGATTCTTTGAACCCATCGCTGCAATAGTAATCCCGGCTGGCTTCAAACCAGCAATCATTAATAATCCTCGCATCCTCTGGATGATAGGGATATGAGGCGCCGGGGAGGGGTAGAGAAGAGGGTTCTAGTAATCTGCCAATTAGCATTAGGCTTACTCATCCTTATAATCCTGCTTCAGCAGGCAAATGTCGAAGAGACTTTTAGGGCCCTGCTCTACGCTGATGCCAAGCATGTTTTAGCCGGCTCCCTCCTGATAGTGGCTGCCTCAACAATGATCGCCTTATCCTTCTACTTTATCCTCTCATCCTTAAAATATAAGGCGGGGCTATCAAGCTGTATCCAAGCAAACTTCGCAGGCCAGTTGGCGAGCGACCTTACACCTGGACGCGCAGGGTACTTCATAACCCCCTTTGTAATGGAGGCGCTTAGCGGGACACCTTTCGAAGCATGCTTGGTGGCAACAGTATTATCGGGCATGGTTGACTTCCTCATAAGGGCTTTCCTAACGGTAATCTCAGCAGCCTATCTGATCGGCCCTGTTGAATCTATTTCAGGAGTCCAATGGATTGTGATTTTAAGCACCCTCATTCTAGCAGCCAGCGCCCTATCCTTCGCGATACTCCTCTGGTCTGATAAGCCTGGGAAACTCGTATTAAGACTCAGCTCATCTAAGATAATAGGCAGATTCCTCAACCCTTACTTGGAGAGGATTGAAAACTTTCAGAAGGAGGGTTTTAAAGCCAAGAAGGCTCTTGGGCCGGTTGTTCTCGCCATGTTGTCAACATCCATTCTAGACTCGATGGCCCTCTACTTTTTCACCCTCTCCGTCGGTGTTGAGTTGAACCCTGTTTTATTCCTTTTCATCTACTCGCTCGTTTCAAGCTTCACCTACCTGCCTTTAACCCTGGCTGGCCTAGGGGTTCAAGAGGGTGTCTTAGCAGCCTTGTTGCAGTTGTTCGGCGTCCCTCTTTCACATGGCGTATCCATATCGCTGCTTTTCCGATTCTTCTACACGGTGACCGACTTAATAGGTTTGCCGCCCCTTTTGAGAACAGGCTTGCCAAAAGTTTTTAGTAAGACTGCAGATACTGCTTAGAAGCGGAGGCGGGAACCTTAGGAGGAGGGTCAGAATAAGAGGTTAAGTACTGGCCGCCTTACCCACCTGCTTACTTATTTCATATGCTCCGGCTACCGATTATATACTCCTCGATTCAGAGATTGAACCATTTTCTGATAAAGGGCCAAGCTCCCCTTTTGTAGTAGCGGTGTCCATCTTCGCCAATAAAAAGTTCACAACGATCAGGAAAGCCTGCAACTTCATATATTCGTCTAAGCTTATTGAAGGCTTCTAGCACGTGCCCTATCGGAAAGACAGGATCCTCCTTTCCCGAGATGGCGCAGAACGGTCTTGGAGCTATTAACCCTGCCACTTCATACATCTCGCCGAGCCTAAGTATTCCAGGGATGTAATTGCAGTCACAATGATAGATCGTTCCAATACTCCCCTCAAACGTGCAGAAGTAACAGCTGGGAACTGCTACACTTATACGCTCATCACAGGCTGCTGCAAACAGTGAGGTTGTCCCACCGCCAGAGTTTCCAGTGATGGCGATGCGAGCCGGGTCTACATCAGGACGCTTCAAAGCCCAGTCTATTAACCGTGAAACATCCCAAACACGTTCACCAATGGGTGTTCGACCAACCAGTAGACAGTGTTTGAGCTGTGAACGGCAGGAGCTGACAGCGTCTTTTTCGCATTCAGTTTTATCCATGGTTTCCCCGAATCCCCGCGCAGTTGGAGCGATAGCCATGTAACCCTCTCGAACAGCTTGAACAGCTATGTCCCGCTCACCCTCCAGAATTGCCTTCTCATCATGCTCATTATAAGCTATTCCAACATAAAGATCGGGATGATTATGACCATGTGGAGTCAGTACTAAGGGTAAAGGCCCACTCGCTTTTTTCGGCTTTAAGAGCCAGAAGGGTAATGGCACCGTTGGCTCCACCCAGATATACCATTTTTCGCGAGTATAGTCTTCCAGCTCAACCATGTCGACCCGCTCAGCCCTTATAGCATGATCTTTAAGATCATGCTCCATATTAGTTAGCCCAAGGATCTCGCGTATTCTCGGACGGAAAGATGACTGCCATTCTGCAAACTCCTCTCTCGATTCTGCATTAAACCTGAATTGCCGAGGCGTCGACCTATATGATTCCTTAAGATGCTTTTTATAATCAAACATTGGTATAAACTCGGTCAATCAATTCACCTCTTTCAGCTTAAATAGCAACATTCCTCCTTGGGAACCAGTCTGAAATTTTAATTTAAACTTTTTTACAAAACAGTTTCCTGATCAGCTCTGATTCGTATTAACTAACGAGGCATTCGTGAGAAGAGGATTTGGTCATTTAAGGGAGGAGAGCGATCATGATTATGCTTTTAAAAATTCGTACCAAAATACAGTGGCAATAACTGCCCGGAGCATCAGCCAATAAGTAGTTTGCAACATCTGTGAAAAAGATTCTGCGCTTCGCTGAGACCCGGAGATCGTGGCAAAGCTT
>JAWCMB010000024.1:18260-19732 GCA_038850115.1 Thermoproteota archaeon | reverse complement strand
AATAATGCTTTAAAGACGGGTCAAGAAATATGAGACGGTTTAACGTTAGAGAATTCATTGGTGAAAAAATAAGCCTTCTAAAAAGCGAGATTGGCGGTGAGACAGCTATAGTTGCATTATCCGGCGGGGTTGACAGCTCCGTAACGGCTGTACTGGGTTTTAAGGCAGTCGGCAAAAACCTGAGGGCTGTCTTCCTCGAAGACGGTTTTATGAGAATAGGGGAGGCGGAGAGGATTAGCAGGGTTTTCAGAAACCTGGGAATGAATGTAGATGTTTATGATGTTCAAAGCGAGTTTTTAACTGCTTTAAGAGGCATCAGGGATGCTGAGGAGAAGAGGAAGGCTTTCAGAGACGTTTTCTACAAGACGTTTTCAAGGATTGCTGAACAGGCGGGTGCAAAGATTATTCTGCAGGGAACGATAGCGGCTGACATAGTTGAGACCGCTGGGGGGGTGAAAACCCAGCATAACGTGCTGGAGCAGATAGGCATAAACCCGCTTGAGAAATACGGGTTTAAAATAGTAGAACCGTTGAAGGAGCTTTACAAGAATCAGGTTAGGAGGATTGCGAGGGAACTCGGGCTTCCCGACGAGATAGTTAACCGAAGACCCTTCCCCGGGCCGGGGCTGGCAATCAGGATACTTGGCGAGGTTACTGAGGAGAAGCTTTCCATAATAAAGAAGGCAACATCAATGGTTGACGAGGAGCTTGCGGACGTAGAGTGTTTCCAGGCCTTCCCAGTTCTTTTGGAGGGCAGGGCTACAGGATTAGGCAGAGACTCGTCCAGGAAGTATGGATATATGATTGCACTGCGGATCGTTGAGTCTGAAGACGCTATCACCGCGAAATACGTTAGACTAGATTGGAGCAGGCTTGAGAGAATAAGGGACATGATAATTAGGGATATTTCGGGAGTATCTAGAGTGCTTTACGATATAACAGATAAGCCTCCTGCAACCATAGAGTTCGAGTGAACCTCCTAGGGTTAGAGCTTTCTGTACACTCATATTTATAAAACAGTGTTGACAATTCAATTACGGAAAATGGAGGAAATGCCCGTGTTCATAAAAGTAATGGGGGAAACAATACATGGCGTCATGCATGTTCCCGACATAACGCCTGCGCCCACAGTCGTATTCTGTCATGGCTTCACGGGAAACAGGATTGAAGCCCACAGGCTGTTTGTGCGTGCCGCTAGGAAAATGAGTAGAAAAGGGTTTGTAGCCATCAGGTTTGATTTCCGAGGTTCTGGTGAGAGCGAGGGCGAGTTTGAAAACATGACTGTCTCCTCGGAGATTAGCGATCTGAACGCTGTCTTAAGCTTCCTGTCCGAGAGGAGTGAGGTTGCTTGCGGTAAAATTGGATTGGTGGGGCTTAGCCTAGGCGGAGCAGTCTCAATCCTGACAGCTGCACGAAACCAGACTGTTAAGGCGGTCTGCACCTGGTCCTCTCCCGCTGAATTCAGGTTGATG
>JAWCMB010000024.1:11058-18250 GCA_038850115.1 Thermoproteota archaeon | reverse complement strand
GAATGGATTTGAAAAATATTCTGGAGAAGGGTTACGTCGACCTGCCGAGCGGCTACAGAGTGGGGAAAGATTTCTTTACGGATATTTTGAAGCATGATATTCTTGATAGTTGCTCGAAGATTTCTCCAAGGCCTCTGCTTATTATACATGGCTCAGAGGATCCTGTTGTTCCTGTTCAACATGCACATATGCTTTACAATAAGGCGGGAGAGCCTAAGAATCTTATAATAATAGATGGTGCGGAGCATACCTTTAGCCGGCGGGACTGGGAGGATAAAGTCATAGAGATTACCACAGAATGGTTTGAAGAAAACCTTAAACAATGAAGGTTGATAGAAAGGATATGGCTATAGGCAGGAGTAAATTGTCTTCAACAGTATAAGCCTCAACTATCGCGGCCACTGTTGAAAGTATTAGTGAATTCGGTGGAGAAACGCCTACCAGAATCAAAATGGTGAAAAACGTTACTAAGCCGGATATGCTTCCCTCAATAGTCTTATTTGTCAGCGGAAGCCTATGGGTACCGGTTAACCCGCCTGCTATGGTTGCTATAGCATCGGTCGTCGCTAGAGAAAGGACTCCGTAAAACGCGTAATCCTTGAAAAGAAAATAGGATAGTGTTACGCCTAGGATCCCATAGGTTAAACCTATGTATCCTCCTCTTTTCTCATAATCTCTTTCTACTGTTGACAACTGGTAGTCTATAAGGTCTTCGACTCCACGTATCTTCTCCTCAATATTGTCTAAAACCTGACTGGTGACTCTGCTTCTTAGAGGTATGATGCTTCTAATATCGTTGAAGAATTTCTCTCTTCTTTCCCTCATGAATTTCTTGACTTCGCTTCCTAGGAGAGGCCGCTTAATCTGCATCGCGTTTAGGGTTAGGGCCAGTATGCTTAAGACGGAGTAGAAAACCGCAGCGTTGAAACCTGTCTCAAGATAGCTTAAAATGAAGGGTAAAAGGAGTATCAGTGAGAGAAAGAAGTGTAAACTCTTCCTAATGAACTCCGCGTAATTCAATGCTCCCTATTCATGGTGGGGATTGCTGGGTTAAAAACCTTAAGCCGGCGTATCCGGATATCCGAACATCCTAAAGGCTTTCTCTCCCTTCTTGTAAGAGTAGACGAACGGAATCGCAAAGTCCACTTTTTCATTGCTCTGAAACTCCTGGAATATTCTTTTGTTTATTTCATGAGCTATCCTCGGGCGGTCAATCGCCAGCGTCATATACCTAAGCCTAAGGTACACACCGTAATCATAGAAATCCGACCTTACGTAGGGCTCCATACCAGTCTCCTTTATTATGTCTTCAGTCACCTCGACTGCAACCTTCTTCATTATTCTCTCCGCCTCCTCCCAATCCGAATCGTAAGTTATTCTCACGACGACCTCGTCCAGTATGTATGGCTGGGTTGTCTTAATCTCGCTCGTATAGTTTATTATGACGTTCGAGAAGAGTATCGCATTGGGTATTAGGATTCTTCTTCCAGAAGGCTCCTCACTCCCTATGGTTCCACCAACCTGGTTCAGCGTTGTGTACATCATTCCAACATCCAACACATCTCCTATCAGGCCCCACGCGGGGAGGAAAATACGGTCCCCCACTTTAAACGGGCGTCTTATGTTTATCAGGAACCATGCTGCAAGCCCGGTTACTGGCTGCTGTAACGACCATCCTAGAAACATTCCTCCGAAGGCTCCGAGCGCAGTGGCAAAAGTCAACCCGCCTCCACTAAATATGCTTATGATCAATAGGATCCCGATGAAAAGTACGATTGAACGCAGAAAGTTCATCAACATTTTCACGTCCCCGCGTTTTCCACCAGCGTGTATTATTGCTGACGAAACCATGTAGGAAATTAGAACATAGGCTATGTAAATGCCGGCTGCAACCAGTAAAGCCTGGATGATTGTTGCAGGCTCAACCTCTATTGTTAAAAGCGGAGGCAGAAACGGTATTATTGTTCTACCGTAAATGATGAACAGTATTAAAATTACTAGTAAAGCCACGATTAGGCCTGCCGCCTTAAGTCTTTTCATAACGCTAATGTTTCTCCACCACGTATTTAAGGATTCTTAGAGTTCAGAATAAAAAACTTAAATACAAATCCTTTTTGAAGGCACACTACCAAAATTGGGAGTAAACGAGAGCTCGAAAATACTGCTGGAGAAACTGAGTGAAGAGGAGAAAAGACTACTTGAAGAGGTGCTGAAGCCGGGGGAAATGGTTTTATCTGTCGCAAAAGGTGATTTAAGTCAAGACGGCAGCTACTCAGAATACCTTTTCGTGGTTACGGATGAAAGAATATTGAAGCTTGATGCCGAGAGTGAAAATAAGCAGGAGGAAATAGAAATCCAGAAGGTTAAGCAGGTAGTCTTTAACGATTACCTTGGGAACAGTGAGCTCATCCTAGTTATTGAAGATAAAGAGGCCCCTGTGGCAAGGTTTTCAAGAGACAAGATAGGGGAGTTCAGACATGCAGCAGGCGTAATTAACGCTCTTCTCCAGTACAAAGATCCCAAGGAGATAGAGTTCGAGCTTTACCTGGAAAAAAATGAGAAGAGCAGAAGGGGCGCCATAATTTGGCTTATGTCTTATCTTAAACCATATTGGTATCTGGTGCTGATCGGGTTAACACTGTCCATCGTGATAACGGGCCTAAACCTAGTGCCTCCTTCTTTGCTGAAAACGCTTATAGACCAGATAGCTACTCAAAAACAGGAAAGCACGCTGTTAAGTCTGACTATTCTTTTGATATCGATCTATGCAGCAAACACTCTGCTCGGAATAATTCAAAACTATTCGCTTTCACTGTTGAGCCAGAAACTGGTTTACGGTATGAGAAGGGATCTTTACGCTCACGTGCAGGACCTCTCGATGTCGTTCTACGACAAGATGAGTACGGGGAGGGTTATTTCCAGGATTACTGACGATATTGGAAGAGTCCAATGGTTCTTGGTCTGGGGGATACCGAGCCTAATCATCAACATTCTTTCAATAATTGGAATAGGAATAATAATATTCACAATGGACTATAGGCTGTCTCTTTTCGCACTCCTACCTTTTCCCCTCATAATTATCGGATTACCGAGATTCAGGTCGAAAGCCAGGCTCGTCTACCATAAGGCTTGGAGAAAATGGGCTGACGTAAGTTCCTTACTTGTGGACACTATACCGGGAATATCTGCCGTAAAGTCCTTTGCAAAAGAAAAGGGGGAGGTTGACAGGTTTACTGAAAGAATGAATGAGGTAGTAAAGGCGAACATAGACATAACAAAGCTGCATCTAGGATTCTTCCCAATTCTAGGTTTTGTCAGCTCTTCGGGAGCTGCCATAGTATGGTATGTCGGCGGACTGCACGTTATTAGTGGAGACATATCCCCTGGCACGCTGGTCGCATTTGTCAGCTACATGTGGATGTTCTATGGCCCTATACAAACAGTAACAAACCTTGCTGAACCGCTTCAACAAGCAATAACCTCGGGAGAACGGATTCTTGAAGTCTTAAGAATTGATCCTGCAGTGAAGGATGCACCGGACGCTAAAGATTTCGAGATAAGGGGGAACATAAAGTTTGAAAACGTTACGTTCGGATATGAGCCTTTCATCCCAGTTTTGAAAAACATAAACCTTGAAATAAGAAAGGGAGAAATGATTGGGATAGTTGGGCAAAGCGGCTCCGGGAAAACGACTTTGACAAAACTGCTGCTCAGATTCTATGATGTTAATGAGGGAAGGATTCTGATAGACGGCGTTGATATCAGGAAAATCAAATTGGAGAGATTGAGGAAAAGCATAGGAATAGTTGCTCAAGACCCGTTCTTATTCGACAATTCAGTGTTGTTCAACATAACTTACGGTCTTGAAGAAGCGGATTTGAAGAAGGTGATAGCTGCCGCTAAGGCCGCGAATATTCATGAGACGATAATGAGACTACCCTTGGCATATGACTCTCCCGTCGGGGAAAGAGGCGCCAGGCTCTCCGGAGGGGAGAGGCAGAGAGTTGCGATAGCGAGAGCAATAATCCTAGAGCCTAAGATCCTTATAATGGATGAGGCAACATCCTCAGTAGACACGTTAGCAGAGAGACAAATACAACAGGCTTTAGACAATATTTCCAGGGAAAGAACTACGATCGTTATCGCCCATAGGCTCTCCACTCTTCAAAGGTCTAACAAGATAGTAGTAATGGATAAGGGCAGGATTGTTGAATCGGGAACTCATGAAGAACTCTTGAGGCTTGATGGATTGTATGCTAAAATATATAAGGCGCAATTCTTGGAGGCGGGGAAACAAGTTGCCATTGCTTGAAGACTTCTTGAGTAAGACATGGGTTGTGGATTCTGATAAGACAAGAATCCTAAGGGGCGAGAAGCTGAACACGGTGAAGATATTTAGCAATGGAGAATTTTTCGAGGCAACACCTAGGAGACCTTTTCCAATAAGCCATCCATATTTTCTGATATTTACCGATATGCAGGGCAACGAAATATGCGTAGTAGAAGATTACAGGAAGATGGATAAGGAGTCGAGGGAAATATTGGATGCAATTCTAGAAAAACTCTATTTCATGCCCAGAATCAGGAAGGTGAAAAAGTTGGAGACGAGTGGGGATGAGTTCATATGGCATGTGGAGACGGATAAGGGTCCTAGGGAGTTTAGAACCAGGGGCAGGAGGAGTGTGAGCAAAGCGGGAGAAAAAATAGTGATAATCGATACTAACGATAATGTTTACATAGTTGAAGACCTGAGTAAAATTGACGAGCAGAGCAGGACTCTCCTTGAAGCAGTAACATAAATCCTTGCTCCATCATCCCCAAAAGTAAACCACACTGCTAAAGCGTGTTAACATTCAACAGAAACTGGTGGTGCAGCAAGTTTTAAATAGTATTGTGCAAAATGGTTGTGAAAATGTTAAGCAACCCCAGACACCCGTTCCTCAGACTTCTCAACTATGTTAAGCGAGAGAAAACCATGTTATTGGGGACATTAACCATGATCTTATTAGGCACCGTGATAAACATAGTCAGCCCCATTATTGCGGGAAGGGTTATCGACATAACGATCGTGAAAGCGTTGACGGAGCTGTGGCTTTATGCGGCAGCAATAATTGTCATAACCCTTTCCTCAGGAGGAATATTCTTCCTACGGGAGTATTTAAGCGAGGTTTTAGCCCAGAGAATCGTATACAGGATTAGAATCAGCATCTACAGACATCTACAGGATTTATCGTATAGCTTCTACGATAGAATTGACTCGGGGCAAATCATAACTAGGGTCACCAGGGACACTGAGAACATAGGTAGATTACTAGGCTTCGCGCTTCCAGACATAATCGGCTCCGCAGCCACTCTGGTAATAATCGTCGCAATCCTTTTAACAACCAACTTTAGCCTCGCTCTGATAGCGTTAACAATAACCCCGTTCATAGCGTTAATATCCTTGTCTTTCAACCGCTTCGTAAGACCCTTGTTCGAAAGGGTTTGGATGGAAACAAGCGGGATGAGTGCAATGATCCAGGAGACAGTTTCAGGCTTTAAGGCTTTGAAAACCCTTGGTGCCGAAGAAGAGATGTTTAAACGGTTTGAGAGGAAAAATAGAGAGATCTACAAAATAGGTATGAGGAGCGTTCTCCTAAGCTCGCTAACATGGCCTTCACTCGGCCTAATAATTGGGATCGGTTCTGCAGCCATAAACTGGTACGGCGGGTTCCAGGTTATTAGAGGAGAAATAAGCCTTGGCCAACTCGTTACTTTCACAATGTACCTCGGCATGCTCATCTGGCCAATAATGTCAATAGGATTCGTGCTGTCAAGGTACGCGGAGGCAATGGTTTCAGCGCGAAGAATATTCGAAGTCCTTGATACTGAACCCGAGGTTAAAGAGAAGCCTGGAGCAGTAGAGCTGAAGACTGTGAAAGGAGCAGTATGTTTCAGGAACGTGGTGTTTGGATACGATAAGGATAAACCTATACTTAAAGGGATGAGTTTTGAAGTGAAGCCGGGTGAGAAAGTGGCTTTGGTGGGGGCAACAGGATCCGGGAAGAGCACGGTGATCAAGCTGGTACCTAGGTTCTACGACCCCCAGGAGGGCTGCGTTCTCATAGACGGCGTGGATGTCCGCGACATTAAGATAAGCTCGCTCAGAAGACACATGGGAATAGTGCATCAAGATGTTTTCCTATTCCCCGCGTCCATAAGGGAGAACATCGCTTACGGTAAGCCTAATGCTACGCAAGAAGAAGTGGAGAAAGCTGCAAAAGCAGCTAGAATACATGATTTCATAACCAGCCTTCCTAACGGATACAATACTCTCGTGGGTGAGAGAG
This sequence comes from Thermoproteota archaeon, assembly GCA_038850115.1. GTDB lineage: Archaea > Thermoproteota > EX4484-205 > EX4484-205 > JAAOZP01 > JAAOZP01. The sequence goes on along the minus strand of JAWCMB010000024.1, from coordinate 11,921 downwards.
GTGTGACACTTTCAGGGGGGCAGAGGCAAAGACTGGCGATCGCCAGAGCCCTCATCGTAAACCCCTCCATACTTATTCTAGACGACTCTACCTCAAGCGTGGACGCTGAAACGGAGAAGGAGATATACGAGTCTCTAAGGGAGCTTGTTAAGGATAAGACTGTTTTCATAGTAACGCAAAGGCTCTCAACACTCAAGCTCAGTGAGAGAATAATCGTCGTAGAAGACGGTAAAGTGGTTGAAGACGGAACCCATGAGGAGCTCATGAAAAAGGGAGGAGTCTATGCTAGGCTATACATATCGCAGTATGCGACACAGGAGGTGAAAATGTAAGATGGGGTGGCATTTTCGACATGCTGCTGAGGCTGAAGGGAAGCCTAGAGAAATAGCTTCTAAAACACTTATCGCGTGGCTTGTCCGATGGCTTTACCCCATGAAGCTCCAGGCAGCCATGCTGATAGTAGTCGCACTAGCCTCAATATCGATCAGCGTGATAAGCCCCTATATTAGTAAGCTTCTCATCGACGAGGGTATCGTGCAGGGTAACCTGGACGCTGTAGTAAGATACGTTTTCATTCTGATGATGATTGCTGTAGGAGGATGGGTATTAGGTTTCACTAGGGGCAACCTATCCGGCAGGATAAACCAGAGGCTTCTCTACAGTATGAGAAGCACCGTTTTCAAACACATGGAGGAAATGGATATTGCGCACGTCAATGTTGAGAGAACCGGCAAAATCATATCCCTGATAATCAACGATATAAGTGCGATCGGAGACGTGACTACCTCGGGCACGATAGAGGCCATAATAGGCTCGGCAACATTGCTCGGCTCGCTCTACGTCATGTTCACCCTACACTTAGG
>JAWCMB010000024.1:0-11048 GCA_038850115.1 Thermoproteota archaeon | reverse complement strand
TAGGTTTAAGCCTGGCAACCATCTCAGTGGTGCCCCTAATGCTGATTCTGTCAAGATATTTCGCTATCAAAACAAGACAGGCGTACCGGCAGAGCAGGGAAAAACTGAGCGAGCTGACGAGCAGCGTTGAGCAAAGCGTTTCGGGATCAAGGGTTTCACAATCCTTCGCGGAGAGAAGAAACGTTGACATCACTTCCTTCGACAAACTTAGCGCTGAAACTATGAAGACGAATCTTAGAGCCAGAATCGTTTTCGCAATGATCAGGCCCTCACTCGACGCCGTTAGGACGCTCTCCTATGCGATACTGATACTTTACGGCGGCAGCCTAGTTATCTCTGGGGAAATAAGCATCGGCGTCCTAATAGCATTCTACGGGTATGCCGATATGTTCTACAGGCCGATAATCACCCTGACAACTTTCTACAGCACGCTGCAGGCAGCTTTAGCAGCAGCCGAAAGAGTCTACCTGTTCCTACAGGTGAGGCCTAAGGTGCTGGAGCCTGAAGACGCGAGATGGATAGAGATAAAGGCCGGACTTTAAAGTTGAGCCGGGGGAGATAGTTGCCGTAGTTGGGCCCACTGGAGCCGGAAAGACCACTTTGACAAACCTTATTCTGAGGCTTTACGACCCCGGGTCTGGAGAGGCGCTGATAGACGGCCACAATGTTAAGGAATTCTCCTTCAAATGTCTTAGAAAACAAGTAGCGTTGGTTCCACAGGAGCCGATTCTTTTCAACGACACAATACTGGAAAACATAAGGATGGGTAATCCGGAGGCCTCGGACGAGGATGTTAAAAAAGTTGCTTCAGAACTGGGTTTAGACGAACTCATCGACAGGATGCCGCAGAAGTATGATACGGTGATATCCTTGGGGGGAGGAAACCTCTCGCTCGGGGAAAGACAGCTTATAAGTTTCGCCAGAGCCATGCTTAAGAACCCGAGGATCCTCATACTGGACGAGGCGACGAGCAGCCTAGACTCCTACACTGAGTCGCTTCTCCAGAAAGCCATGGTAAAGCTTATGAATGGTAGAACGTGCATAATAATAGCCCATAGGCTTTCAACAGTTAAACTTGCGCAAAGAATAGTGTTCCTCGAAAACGGAAGGATAGTTGAAGAGGGGCCGCATGAAGAACTCATGGGGAAAGGGGGCCCGTATGCTAAGCTTTACGAGCTTCAATTCGGCGAAGCCCCTGAAATTAGGGCGAAACAATAAGCAGCATTTTCAAAAATATTAAAAACTCTGGAGAATAGTTTGAAAGAGTTATTTTTCAAAAAAGCATGTTCCGTGAGGGAAACGATTCTGTAGAAACCTTACAGCAAGTTTTCAGCCTCAACTATAAGCTTATTCGCATCAGTTTCAGTAATGCAAAAAGTCTGGACAAGTACTTTCTTAGAACCCAGTGCTTTCAGCATTGGAATCACCTTGTCCCTAGGCATATATAACACCAAAAGTTTTCCAGCCTCCAGAATCTTCCTATACATCGGGATCCATTTGGGCGAACCACAGTCGTCTCCACGTAACTCCTCTCCTGCGCCCGGCACCCACTGTATACCGTCTAGCCCCTCAACTTTAAGCAGCGAGTTGAGGTGCGGTATTTCCCCTGGGCCGTCGAGATGATATATTACCCTGTCAAGCCTTTCACACTGTTCCTTAACATGGGGTAGTGCAAACTCGTCGAACAGTTTTGGGGAAAGCATGAAGGCAAAGTCGCACTGTATCGGGTACCATCTTTCAGGGCACCATATGCCCATCCAAGCTGATGTACCCTCCATATTACTCCTTATTATCCGGTCCAACTCATCATAGCATATGTGCCAATAATCTATAATTTTCGCGGATAACGATTTAACTTCCTCAGGATTCCTAGCAAGGTCGACAATCAGGTTTTTAGAGCCTCTCAGCGAAGCCACTACATCCAGTATTCCACCCAGATCCGTCATGCCGACGACGCTGTACCCGGCGAGAGCCTCGGAAGCGACTTCAGCTATTCTCTTAGTAAGCATCCACCACTCATTGCTGGAATCGAGTTTCAACCGGTGTAACTCCTGCCAGCTTTTCCCTAGTGCGTTGTTCCTTTGCGCCCCGAACCATACTGTTTCACTCTCCAGTACTGGTTCAGCACCCAAGTATGCTCCGAGGACGCCAGCACCCAGGTTTATCCAAAGGTTTGGGTAAGCCTCTCCCCCGAAGTATGTTTCTGCACACTGTCTCAGAAAACCCCTTATGTTTCTATTTATAACGGTTTGATCCTCAAGGGCTCTTGGAAACCCCCAGTGATCGTAGCTGAAATTCACATCCTCCTCAAAAGCGTATTTAGGATTATCTCTGGGAGCAAAAGCCTGTATTAAGGGCCTGTCTAAAGCATCCTTTTCCCACCAGGCTGCAAGCCGCTCCTTCGCCTCACTCCAATCCTCTTTGAAAAACATGGTGTTGCTCGAGAGAAATATGAATAAAAGTTTTTCGTAGAATAGAAACATATTCTCTTCGAAAGAATGTTCCCAGCTTGCATGTTTTCAATAGAAAAATAATTTCTAAAGCACCACGAATTTAACGATTCTGTCAGAGAGGCATCCTTTTTAAAGTTTATTTACTCGTTACAAGAAATACGGCGTATGCCCCTAGTAACGATTCAGCCTGAAGGCATTAGAGTTCAAGCTTCTAACGGGTCAAATCTATTAACCGTGCTTAAAGAAGCGGGCATTAACATAGAAAGCGTTTGCGGAGGGCGCGGGGTTTGTAAAAAATGCGTAGTGGAGGTTGTCAGCGATGGGTTGACTGAGCCAACGTCGGTGGAAGCAGAGGTAAGAAGCCTGTTGAAATCGTTCAGACTAGCCTGTCAGGCACGAATCGTAGGCGACGTTATAGTTAAAGTTCCTCAGGCCTCCAGACAGACAAGGGGCAAGATACTGGAATGGGGGCTCCTTAAGGATTTTGGGTTTTCCCCCGCAACGAGAAGTGTGAACATCAAGATAGACGTTCCCTCGCTCATCGACCAGAGGTCTGATTCTGAACGCCTCATGCAGGCGCTGAATGCGAAATCGATCGACAGCTTGCTTCTCAAGAGGCTGCCGGGTAAACTGCGCGAATCTAAATGGGATTTAGAGGCGATTCTCCATGAGGATGAAGTTCTAGACGTTAGACCACGACGCGACGGGGATTTTTACGGGGTTGCTGTCGACGTCGGCACTACCACGATTGTTGCTTATCTCGTCAGCCTGAAAACGGGGCGGGTTATCTCAGTAAAGTCAGATTACAACAGTCAGATCGCGTATGGTGACGACGTAATATCGAGAATGACCTACGCAATGAAAAGAAGCGAGAACCTGACGGAGCTTCAAAGCAAAGTCGTCGCCACAATAAACAAACTGATTCAAGATGCGGTTGATGAGGCCCATTGCTCCCTATCCGACGTTTATGAATTAGCCTTCGCCGGAAACACTGTGATGACAACCCTCCTATATGGGGCGGAGGTTTCAGCAATAGCTACAGCACCCTACGTGCCGCCTTTCAGGCACAGCCTCCGCTTTAAGGCTAGGGAAATAGGTCTTAAGGTAAACGATTCCGCAACAGGCTACACTTTCCCCTTAATCAGCGGCTATGTGGGCGGGGATGTGGTTGCAGACATACTTGTCTCAGGGATGCATAAGCATGATGAGAAATCACTGCTGATAGACCTTGGAACCAACGGTGAAGTTGTCTTAAAGGCGGGGGACCTGATGCTTGCGTCCTCCACCGCGGCAGGACCGGCTATAGAGGGGGCTGGCCTATCAAACGGCATGCGAGGGATGAGCGGCGCGATAGAATCAGTTTCTATTAACGTGGAGACCCTTGACGTTTACTATAGGACGATAGGCGAAACGGATCCGATAGGCATATGCGGCTCCGGGGTTGTTGATGCAGTAGCATGGATGATTATAGCCGGAGTTTTAGATCATAATGGAAGGATCGCGGACTTAAACAATCCGAGGATCGTGAATGCTAACGGGAATAAGGCTTTCATCTTAGCAGTTAATAATGAAGGCAGAAGAATCTGCATAACGCAGTCAGACATCAGGAGTTTTCAACTCGCCAAGGCAGCCATATTTACCGCATGCCTGCTTCTCCTAAGGGTTGCTCGAGTAAGCTTGAGCGAGATATCTAAAGTATATATTGCAGGAGCCTTTGGAAACTATATTGACCCTAGGTCGGCGATGATAGTCGGCATGATTCCCGAGCTTCCTTTAAGCAAGATTGTGCAGATAGGAAATGGCTCAGGTCAAGGTGCAGTAATGAGGCTTCTTTCCAGGGAGGTGGGTGAGGAAGCTGAGCTTGTGGCAAGGAAAGTGAGGTCAATCGACCTGAATATGATTCGCGAGTTTCAAAACGAATTTATTGACGCTACACAATTTCCTCATAAGAGGACAGACATGTTTCCGAGAGTGATCGACGCTATAAGTAGGAAAACGCCCTTATTGAATTAAGGCCAGTAATCCTTTTCCCGAAAGGCGGCACCCTTCCACTGAAAAACCTACATATTTGTTCTCTGAACGCTCCTCATCTTCTGGAAGCGCGCTAATCACATTCTTAACATGAGATAAGAATCGGTACTCAGGAGGGTTTAGACGCAGGAAAGGTGAAGCCTCCATGAGTTAAACTGTTTTCCGACACGCAGACTTGACTCTCCTATTGTAACCGGTATTCTCGGAAACCATGGAGTTGGCGATTCTGACAGCCGTGTCGGGAGCGCGCTAAGGCACTAGGGAAGAATTTGGTTTCATGAACTACTTCTCCCCACCTCCACTTTGAGCCTGAAACAATAATTCAGAAGATGTTTAGCCGACCCGAAGTAGACGATTCTTCTAAGCTTGTATTCTAGTCTATTAAATAAAGGCTTTTTACACTCCCCTTCCGTTTCAAACGTCTTAACGTTTTTACTTCCTACTTACCCACGCCTTGCAAATGTCGACTCCGACTACAGCGTCCTTCCCATAACCATCAGCGCCTATCCTCTTAGCGTAATCCTCCGTTATTGGAGCCCCGCCTATTATTACTTTAACCTTCTCCCGTAAGCCGGCTTTTTTAAGCTCGTTTATTATGTTCTCCATCTCCACCATAGTAACTGTGAGAAGCGCTGACATGCCTACTATATCTGGCTTTTTATCCCTAACAGCCTCCACAAACGCCTCGGCTGAGACATCATTACCTAAATCTATAACTTCGAAACCAGCTGCCTCAAGCATCATTCCAAAAATATTCTTCCCAATATCGTGAAGATCACCCTTAACAGTCCCTATTACAACCTTACCTATCTTCTTAATTTCCGAACCCTTCATATACGGTTGCAACATTTGAGATACCTCTTTCCCTATCTCCCCTGCAACTATGAGTTCAGATAAGAAGTATTCTGAAGCCTCAAACTTTTTCCCGACCTCCTCCATGGCGGCGCTTATCCCCTTAGAGATAATCTCGTTAGGCGGTATCCCTTTTGCAACAGCCTCCTGCGCCAAGATTTTCGAACCGTCAAAATCCAAGTTAACTATAGCATCTTTGAGCTTCGTAAGGAGACTCATCTCAGACATGTTTCTTCAAAGCTGGCATAAGCTTCTTCTTGATAAATCTTTCGTTTACAGAATACACTGTATGCTCGGGAAGCCTAAATCCTGAAATCGAAAGGCTTTGACTAATACATGGATTAAAGCATTTAATTAAGGAGCGATGCTCAACCCTCATAGTTTTAAAAATGAAAGGTTTTTATACTTGCCTGAAACCCTCGGTAGCCGTAGTGATGCTCTTGGAAAAACTGAATATTTCTTTAATCGGTTGCGGAGGAATGATGGGATCACATGTAAACGGGTTCAGACAATTATATTCGAAGGGGCTGAGAATATTTGAAATAAAGGCTGTTTGCGACGTTAAAGAGATCCTTGCAAAGGAAAAGGCTAAGCTGGTTTCAGAGTTTCAAGGCTTCGAGCCGAAAGTTTACACGAATGTGGAAGAAATGATTAGGAGCGAGAGCTTAGATGCTGTCGACATAGCTCTACCTCACAGCGTGCATCATACAGTGGCATCTCTCTGTCTCGACGAAGGGTTAGATGTTATTATAGAAAAACCTTTAGGAATAACTATGAGGGCGGCGAAAATGATTATGGAGAAGGCTAGGAAAAACAATAGGATACTGGCTGTGGCTGAGAACTATAGGCGGAGCCCGGAGAATAGAGCGATCCGTTGGGTTGTAGAACAAGAGTTGATAGGTAAGCCGAGAATGATTGCTTGGTCTTCCGCAGGATGGAGCCCCGGGGCATGGGGCTGGAGGGAGGACAAGTATACTGCTGGTGGAAGCTGGGTTTTCGACGGTGGAGTTCATCTGGCAGATTTAGACAGGTACCAACTTGGAAGAGAAGCCGTAGAGGTATATGCTGCTCAGAAGACGTTTGATCCCTTTAGAGAAGGCGTTAGAGTCAGCGTTGACGATATGACGATGGCAATAATCATCTACGAAGAAGACGTTTATGCACAGTGGTTTTGGACAAGGGCGGCCCCTGGGAAGACGATGAGCTTCAGAGTGATATATGGTTCAAAGGGCTCAGTGGGCAATGAGGGCCTTTTCATTCAAAAGGAGAATTCTGTGGAAACGCAGAGCATGAGCGTGCTTGTAAGTAGAATGTTCGGAAGTCTTAAGCCTGAGGAAAAGACTAAAAATTTCTCCATTAATATAACGGATACGGTTGCTACAGAACTTTACGATTTTTACGATTCGATTGTGAACCATCATGCTCCGGAGGTCGACGGCTTAGAAGCCTACAAAGACATGGCTATACCGTTAGGCTTTTACGAGTCGGCGCTTCTTAAAAAACCGGTCAGAGTCAAAGACGTGGAGGAACTTAAAGTCGAGGAGTACCAGAAAGAAATAAACGAGAAGCTTGAAATAGTATAGGACTTAAAATTTTTTCAGAAGGAAAATCGTAGTGTTCATCGATTAAACCGATTAAGATTACCCATTACACGTAATAGATCGGCAGACTTCTCAGTAAATGTTTAATACGTGTAATGACTCATCCATCGTGATAAACATGACTGAGATTCAGAATCCTTTAAGAAAATACTGCCTGGTCCCCGCGACTCTAACACCCATGAATGAAAATTTTGAAGTTGATTATGAGCAGTTAGAGAATTACGTAAAGTGGCTGGCGAAACATGATATTGGAGGGGCTGCGGTAAACGTTGATACTGGTGAAGGCCCGCACCTCTATCCTGAGGAGAGAATCAACATCTTGAAAGTCTCTTCTAAAGCCGTAGCGGGAAGAGTGCCAGTAATTGCAGGATTACATGCCCGAAACACCAAGGAGGCAGTCAAGCTGGGTCTAGAGGCTAAGGAGGCGGGAGCAGACGGGCTGCTTGTTTTCCCTCATCCAGCCTTCGTCGGCGAGCCGAATGATAGTGTAATCTACAACTATCACTCTGAGATATCCGAAAAAGTCGGTTTACCAATAATCCTGTTTCAACTGCAACAAGCTTTAGGCGGCGTAGACTTCACGCCTGAAACACTGTTAAGACTCACCAGCATTAAGAACGTTATGGCGATTAAGGAGGCTTCTTTCGACGCTAGGAAATTCGTCAACGTTGTTCACACTTTGAAGAAAGCAAGCAGGAAAATAATGATCCTCACGGGGAATGATAACTTCATATATGAGTCCCTAGTACTTGGTGCTGAAGGCGGTTTACTGGGCTTCGGGACAATAGCTGTGGAACAACAGGTTGAAATGTTCAACTTGTTTGCTAAAGGCAGGCTAACCGAGGCTAGGGAAATATGGGATGAGCTAATACCCTTGGAAGAGGCGATTTTCGCTCAGCCAGTTAGAGACTACAGGGCGCGTCTCAAGGAGGCTCTGGTAATGATGGGAGTGTTGAAAACATCGTACGTTAGGCCGCCTTTGCAGCCAGCGTCGGAGAAGGAGAAGGAAGCCATAAAACAGGCTTTGAAAAGCCTGAAGCTACTCTAGGGAAATGGCTGGAATAGACCTGTCCGTCAACATATCTGGAGTGGAGTTTAAGAACCCGCTGATAGTGGCCTCCGGGCCTCCTACGCTTTCCCCGCAACACGTTTTAAAAAGTATAAGAGCGGGAGCCGCGGGAGCTGTTACTAAAACCATAACTTACGACGTGACACAGCAGGTTCAGCCTAAGCCGAGGATGCTCGTAGTCAACCCGGAGGATGCTTTAAGAAACAGGTTTTACTCTTTCTACTCTATAGACTTGATGTCGGAGTATAAGCCTGAACTCTGGCTCGGGCAACTCAGGGAAGCCAAAATAGAGGCCGAGGCTTACGGGGGCGTGATAATAGCAAGTATTGCTGGCAGAACGTTCGAGGAATGGGAGAAGCTAGCTAAGCTTGTAGAGGAGGCTGGCGTAGACATGGTTGAGCTTAACCTTTCATGTCCACATTTAGAAAAGGGCGAGTTAATGGGGAGAGCCGTATCCTCTAGTCCCGAGAAAGTTTCCGAAGTAGTTAAGACGGTTAGGCGAGCCACGTCAATACCTATAATAGGCAAGTTGACTCCCCAGGGCGCGAACCCTGTTGAACTAGCGAAGATCATGGTTTCCTCGGGAGTGAATGCTCTTGTTTCAACAGCCAGGTTTCAAGGCCTGATCGTCGACCCGGAGACCATTCAGCCTGTCTCTTGGGGTGGGTTTGGAGGATATGGAGGACCTTGGCAAATACCCATTAGCGTCGGCTGGACTGCACACATAGCCATGGAGAAGCTGGGCGTGCCAATAATAGGCTCCGGCGGAGTTTCAAAGTGGGAGGATGCTGCACAGCTTATTCTCGTAGGCGCGTCAGCGGTTCAGATCTGCACGGCGATCATGATAAACGGGTTAAAGATTATTCAGGAGATACTGGGTGGCATCGAGAAATGGATGGTCAGCAAAGGCTTTCAGAGCATTGCTGACTTCTCCGGGATCACTTTAGGCAAAATCGTGCCCCTAGAGAAGCTTGAGAGAAGAAAACGGTTCCAGCTTTACATCAATGCTGAGAAATGCGTAAAATGCGGCCTCTGCATAAGGGTCTGCCCGTATGGTGCTTTAAACGCTGAAAATGCTGCAAGCATCCCAGAACCGGATCAGGAGAAATGCGACAACTGCGGCCTCTGCCTATCCATATGTCCGAGAAGAGCAATCCGCTTCGAAGAGTGCAGTGGGGAATGAACGATTCTTCTGGAAACGGGCGTTGGATTCATCCGCTTTGCCACCCGCTTGAAGCAAGCAAGAACGGCCCCTTTATCACCCTCGACGAAAACACTTTAATGACTATAGACAGTGAAGGGTTAAAGATAAGCATGGATGAGGGGAGAACATGGTCTCCACCATTATCTACTCTTCCGGGAATAAAGAGTGAAGAACCCGGTTCATACTATATCCTGCAGACGAGGAACAAGACTATTGTAACTGTTTACTTGGATTTCACAACTTACAGGTTTAATTGGGACGATGAAAAAAGTGAGCCTAAGGATGACTGCCGGCTTGAAATATGGGCAGCCCGCAGCCTCGACGGTGGCAAGACTTGGGTTGACAGGCAGAGGCTTTTAGAGGGTTATAATGCTAATTTCTTCGGATTCATCCAGACTAGGAGCGGGAGGATCGTCGCCACGGTTGAACACTTAGTCAGAAACCCCGGGCGCCTCGTAGCCTGCTCCCTGGTTTCGGACGACGATGGGAAAACATGGAGGAGGAGCAACTTCATCGACTTGGGTGGACGTGGCCACCATGATGGAGCGATGGAGCCTACTGTAGCGGAGTTGAGCGACGGATGCTTACTCATGCTTATAAGAACTACTCTCGACCGCTTCTGGCAGGCTTTCTCAGAGGACGGGGGAGAATACTGGCGGATCATTAAGCCCAGCCGGATAGACGCCAGCAATTCCCCGGGATACCTTCTGAGGTTAAGGAGTAGCCGTCTAGTCCTCGTATGGAACCGTTTAAACCCTGAGGGAGGAGCATGGGAGAAGGCTAAACCAGGACCGGCTTCAGAAAGACCCACGTCTTGGCACAGGGAGGAGCTTTCAATAGCTTTTTCTGAGGACAATGGTGAAAACTGGACTAAGCCGGTGGTTATTGCAAAGCAGAGGGGCGGGCAGTTAAGCTACCCCTATGTATTTGAGCGTCACCCCGGTGAACTCTGGATTACTGCGGGCTTTGCCTTCAAAAAAGGATGGCAGGAGCCACTGCCGCTCAGGCTTAAGCTGTTTGAGGAGGAATTTTTTAAACAGTGTGAAACACGCCTATAGCAAGCCTATCGTCCAACCCGCTTGGCGCCGTCGTTCTATATGCATGTGCCGATGATCTCGAGTAGAAAAAGTTAATAGAAGCAGAAGCATGAATCCATATGATGGGAAATGAAGAGCACGAAAATAGGTTTAACAATGCTTCTCGACGAGAGGAAACATGTTTACCCAAGTTATTATGAGAAATGTTACAGGGTTGTTGAAAACTGGGCGAGGTTCATCAGGGACTCGATAAAGTTTTCAGACGGCGGCTCACCGGAGACAGTGGTTTCATCAGAACTCATAAACTCGATAAATTCCGCAAGGAGGGTTGGAGAGGAATTTCTAAGCAAGGGAGTTAGACAGGTCATCCTAGTCTATAACGTTTGGGATTTCCCATATTTAGTTTGGCCTTTCGTAAACACTTTGGGGAAGGATAAGCCGATACTTAGCCTTTCGAATAACGAGGGCAAGTACCCTGGCAACGTTGGCCTTCTCGCTACAGACGGTGCGCTGAGGCAGGCTGGTTTCAGAACGCACAGGATCGTCGGGGATCCTGAAGACCCTGCAGTGAAGGAGAAGGTGAAGAGATGGGTTATGGCGGCAATAGCTGCAACAAACATTAGGAACGAGGTTTACGGCATGTATGGTGGGCATTCAATGGGGATGGAGACAGGCTATTTCCACCTCGTCCCAATACAGAGGTGTTTCGGAACCACTGTAAGCCAGGTTGACCAGTTGCTCGTTGTTGAGAAAATGAAGGAGATAGATGATCAGGATGTGGAGAAAGGCTTGAGATGGATG
>JAWCMB010000023.1:21548-26715 GCA_038850115.1 Thermoproteota archaeon | reverse complement strand
AGATATGCTCCCAACGGGTCGGAGGGATTGGTCTTAATACTCTTAAACCAGTGGGCGTCATGCGAATAATCCATGAATATTTCCCTGCTCTCAACCCCGCCGTAGACCAGTCTCAGCTTAACAACACAGTTCCAAGGGAGGCTTGAACCATCCTTATACTTCACTAGAACCGTGATGTTTATCGGCTCGACTCTTTCATAGGTGGTGGCTCCCGTGATTATTGTAACGTTTAAAACAGCCTTAGTAACGCTTACCTTAATTACATCCGTGGTGGCGTCTATATTTGCAAAATCATAGGTCCTGCTATAGCTTATAGATATGTTCAAAGTCCCGAGTTGAAGATCTGCTGGAACGGTTATAGTCGTGTTGACTTCTCCACGAGAACCAACATTTAACCTTCGCTCCGGCTCGCTTAAAAGTTCGTGAGTAGAATTCCTGACAGAGAGCATTACGAAGGAGTTGGGTGCGAAACCTCCTGCCATAATGGTGACCTTAGATTTACGCTCCCATACTCGCGGAACATTCCAGACGCCGAAGTGATACTCGGTGATGCAGCCACTCCTGTTAACCCGCATGGTGTAAGTTCCTGGAGAAGGGTTGGTTAAGTTTATTGTGCGGGAGAACCCGCCAGTGGAATTAGCAGTTATGGAATAGGTTCCAAGAACCGAACCACTCGGATTAAGTATTTTAAGGTCGAATGATGATGCGAAAAACTGGTCTCCAACAATCTTAACCTGAACACTGCTGGAGGAAGTGTAGACAGGCTTGTCTGTAAACATTATCGGAGAGAGAAGCATTGAGAACTCGTCGAAAAACGCTTTCACAGCGTTGGAAGAGTCAATAATTCCGATCGAGAAGTTCACCTGCTTCACGAGATACGGCTTAACACCGGTCGGAATGGAGATGGTTTGGCTGCCATTATACAGTATGATTAGAGTATCAGACGAAGCGTTGAGCCACACCGTTAAGTTATACCATTTTCCGGTTGAGAATGTGGCACCCACATTTCTCCTGTCCGGCCTGTAGGCCACGATCTTCAAATCGTCGAAGCCAAGCTTAACCTCATATGCTGAAGAATCAGCAAGCATTAGGATTATCCTGGTGAAATTGAAGCTTGAACCTTCGTTTATCTTCAGAACGAAGCTCGCTTTGAAAGACCCTTTAGCGTTGAAGACGGAATATACGTAGGCATTTTCCCCGGCGGAAACATTTGTGCTTAGACATGTGCCTAGGAAACCGTTCGGAGAGAAACCGAATGCGCCGGAGCCTACGAACGTGAATGAGCCGGAGGGGTCTATGTTTAGACTGTTTGAGAAGGAGGCATTATAAACAGGTATGAAGCAGACTGTTGCATCACCCTCTACCTGGATGTATGCTGTAAGGATTGCTAAATATAATAGTGATGCGGATGCGAGCAGCACTGCTACACGATACTTTGGCATCTGTTCTGCTCCCTACTCGAAGTGTTTTAAAGGTTTTTGTCAGATTTGTATAAATAAAATAGTCTGGCCCAGGTTAAGCGGAAACAGGATCCTCCTCCTAATTTTTAACGAGCTTCATTTTTTTCAGAATACCCCTGAACCCTCTCCTCCTCTCAACCTTCAACTCTCCTTTCAAAACCATGTTTAGAGCCATTCTATAGGCGTCTGGATTCCGCGAGGCTAAGAGGAGAAGCGCGTCCTCGCTTAACCGGGATCCTTTAGGAGGGACACCGCTTTCCCACATGTTTTCTAAAAGCCTCTTCCCCCTTCTTCTCCAGATAAAAACATCGTAAGCCAGAAGCGTTATTCCTGCTGCTAACAGTATTAGAGACTGCAAGTATTTCACCAAATCGCTTCTAAAGGCTTCTCCAGCCTCCACTATGCTTGTCGCCTCCAGAGGGAAAACTCCGCGGATCCTAGCATCATAATTGACGTTTAGCTCAGAGTTATTCACGCAGACTCTAACCGATTGAGGTTTGAAGACAGTTGAAGACACGTTGTTAACTAAAAATAGTTCAACCAGAACACTGTTCAAGAGAGACGCGTTAACACGTATTGAAACGTGCGTCGCGTTCCCCCATATGTCAGTTGAAGGATTTGCTTGCACAGTCAAACATGAATAATTAAGCAGCAGGGCCAAGAGCAATGTTAAACATCCGTTTACGCGTGTTGTCAACCCTATTCTAGACGGGGGGAGAACGCTAATAAGCCCCTATGCGGCGCGCCAGAAACCGGAGTTTGATGCGTTTTTCAGGATACTGACAGTAATCCAGGCTGGCATGCGCTAAACCTGTTTTAAAGCTCGAAATCCTGAGTTCGCTTCCGCTACCCCCAATGTTCAACAAAAGACTGAAAAATAGCTTAGGCATCAATCCGCCCATCTTATCCTCATCCTTTCTCAGAATTTTGAGGCGGTTTTCATCTGCCGTTTTAAAAGTGTTACAGCAAGTATTTAAACGTTAATGGTTCTTCCAAGGCTCCGCTCCAGTTAGTTTTAAAATCTGACGTGAAATATTCTTCCAGTGCGATCCTCTCCAGTATAGCTTGCCGCATTCCTTACACCTCCAGAATGTCTCCACGTTTTTCAGGCTTCGCCCTAGGGTTCTCTCAGCCTCCTCCAGGTCGATTGGTTCAAGCTCACCATTGCAAACCGTGCATCTTAAAGAAGCCTCTCTGAAGAATAGTTTAAACCTCGCCACCAGAAGCCTTAAGGCTTCCTCCTCGTTTAAACCCCTTGTTAAAACAACCTGAACACCATTCTTCTCAGCCTTCTTGGCGAGCTCAACGTCGGAAGTCACCAATATGCGGCCACCTGAAGCCAGTTGAACAATGTCACCATTCTCAACACGACTCAGGTAAACAGCATCATACCCCATTATTCTCAGCCATCTGGCTACGTAGCCGTGCATACCGTCAACCAGAAACCTCGGGTTCAATACTCGTAGCCTTCAAGAAATCCATTTCTGTTAAAAACCCTTCCAGCGAGCCGGATTTAACCACTAGAGCTGAACCATAGCTGCTCCTCTTAATTATCTCCCAAGCCTCCGAGATTCTGACTTCAGGATCCAATAGAGGCGGGTCCCTTACCGTGAAGCTCGCTACGCTCATAGACATAAGCTGGTCCAGCGTCCTGCCTGCCTGCCTGAAGAATTCCCTGCCGCCGAGAAACCTGATTATTGAACGGGATGAGAATAATCCCACTGGCTTAGATGCCTCTAAGCATGGTAAGCGTCTGTGCCCGGAGCTAACCATTGTTTCAATGCCTTCTATGAGAACCCTGTCCGCCGAGATGCAGACCGGCGATTTAGACATGTATTCCTCGACGAAGCCGCCTTTCAAAGAATAGTTAAATTTCTCCAGTACGTCCCTAACCGTTAAAACAGCCTTAAGTAGATTGTTTCTATCAACCACAGCCAGACTGTTAACACCATTCTTCTTCATCATCACTATTGACTCTGACATATCTTTGGATTGACTTATGCTGATCACGTCTTTACGCATGATTTTAGCCACCGGCGTAGACATTAGGCTTAGAACAGGGGTCTCAGGGGACTCCTTCGACTTCCAAAGCATGTATTTGACGACCTCCATCGGAGTAACAACTCCCTCAAGAAAACCGTTTGTTGTGGTCACAAATATTCTTCTGAAACCTCTTGCAACCATAGTTTCAAGCAGCCTTAAAAGGGGGATGGTCTTTGTGACGGAGAGCGGTGGAGAGGTGGCGTAGCGAAGCACGGAGGAAGCTGAAAAATACGTCTGTGTCCTCTTCTGAGGACGCCCCTTCATATATCTTAATCCTTTCTCCCTATCCCTGCTCAATCCTATTCTTCCGAAGCAATCTTAAGGTCTTCCATGCAGTCCTCACAGAGAAGCCTCCCCTCGACAATGCTTAGAGAATCAGACCATATGCCACACTCCTCACAGAACCCTTCGTAAAACTCTTTCCTTATTATGCTGCGGGAACGCTCTAAAGCCGTTTTTTCGACAAGCTCATACATTGCGGGTATAGCGTAAACCAGGTCCCTCTCGGAAACTATTCCCACGAGCTTCCCCCCTCTCTCGACACCGAGCTTCTTGATTCTACTTCTCCTCATTCTGTCCAAAGCCTCTACGATACTGCTGTCGCTGCTAATCTTCTTCAAAGGGTTGGACATAACGTCTCCAACACGCACCGTCTGGGGGTTCTTAGACTTGGCAACAACCTTCTCTATAACGTCCCTCTCAGTTATTATTCCAATGTCTCTTCCTTCCTCATCTACAACGATTAGTGAGCTGATATCATGCTGAACCATTTGAAGAACAGCTGCGTGAACAGGTTCTCCTGGGCCTATTGATATCACTGGGTAACTCATTACCTCCTCCACGGTCAACGCCTTTCTGCTCGGCTTCAACCTCCTCCCCTTTTTGGCTAACTATTGTCCCCTAGAGTATTTAAACGTAATAGGGGTTAAATTTATCTACCGGGATCCTGAGCAACATAGTGATCTTAAATGGGCGGATCCAAGAAGCTTCGCTTAAGCCAGTTGGAAAAGAGGCAGAAGGAAGAGAGTAAGAAGGAGAAGGCTGAACGGCTAAAAAACGAGAAGAAGATCGGGGAAATCCCCCGCGACGAGGATGATAAAATATTTGAGAAGCTTAAGGGGGTTAAGGTTCTAACGCCGTACGTAGTGTTCAACCAGACAGGGTTGAAACTGAGTGAGGCCAAGAGGCTTCTTAAACGCTTGGAGGAAAGGGGCTTAGTTAAAAGGGTTACTGGAAACAGCGCCGTTCCTGTTTACGCTCCTGTTCAAGCGGCTTAAACGCGCGTAACAGAAACAACGTCTCCCTCCTTAAGGTTTTGCAGCTGAACCCAAGGAGTTACAAGCCTCCCTATTAGGGCGGCGTTGAGAAACCTGCAGTCAGGAGAGTCGGAAGTGAAGAAGACCAGCCCCTGGAAACGCGGAGAATAACCCACGTCCCCCGGAGAAGCCTCGGAAAGAATCTTCTCCACACCGATTTTCAAGCCCATGCTTAAGTATATGTAGGTGTCTCCTCTCCCCACTACGCCTATCTTCGGCAGGGAGCTGCTAAGAGCCGAGAAAACCCTTGGCGAGAACCCTCTTTTCACAGTAAGCCTGCATATAACGCCTTCCCCAGCCGTTATTTTTAACTCGAATTCATCCATCGACATAAAAGTTTAACAGAAG
>JAWCMB010000023.1:1125-21538 GCA_038850115.1 Thermoproteota archaeon | reverse complement strand
GATACTAATAAGGCTTAGGGTGGTGAAGTTGTTCCTAATAGGGCCGCCTGATTCGGAGGAACGGTTGAAGCGTCTTGAGAAGGAGAAGGAGAGGCTTGAAAAAGAGTATGAGGAGCTTCAGAAAAAATTTGAGGAAGGCAAAATGAGCAAGGAGGAGTATGAGAAGAAGAAGCATGACATTGAGAGGGAGTTCGTAGAGGTTATGGATAGGATAGTCCAATATAAGGCTTTTTCAAGCGGTTTTTAGGTTTTTGAGGCATGCTGGATGCTACGTGGGACGATCTTCCCCTTGGGAATGAAAATCCCCTAACTCGGCTGTGAAACTTTTCCTCAGGGCTCGCCCCGAGCATTTCAGCTTTAGAAATGCTTAAAAATGGGTTTTCCCGAGGTAGAGTGCGATGAGTAAAATGGGCTCCCCGCAGGTGAAAGTTATTCCCTCAATAATTCTAAAGGAAGGGAGTAGGAGGAGCTATGAGAAGGAGGCTCAGCTTTACAACCTTCTCGCGTCAGAAGTGGTTTATGAAACTGTTAGAACGGCGCTCGGCCCCCTGGGCTACAGGAAAATCCTTGTAGATACCTTTGGCGACACTACGATAACTGGCGACGGGGCGGCGATAATGAGCGAGCTGGAGGTTGAGCACCCGGCTGCAAAGCTGATCGTGGATGCAGCCAAGTCGCAGAACAAGGAGGTTGGAGACGGGGTAACGAGCCTAATTGTCTTAACCCATTTGATGTTTAAAGAAGCGGATTCTCTGATCAAGATCGGGATACATCCCTCCATAATAATAGACGCGTACGGTGAAGGAATCAGGAAGGGGCTGGACGCTCTTAAGAACGAGCTGGCCATAAGGATCGACCTGGGGGACACGGATGTTTTGAAGAAGGTAGTCTCGTCGACAATACCCCTATCGCTGAGCGCAGAGTCTAGGGAAAGGCTTGCTGCAATAGCTGTGGAAGCAGTTAAAAGAATTATTGAGAAGGGCGTTGAGAACACAAGGGTTTTCGACGAGTTTTTAAAGACTGAGAAGAAGAGCGGCGGCTCAATTCTGGACACGCAGCTTGTAGAGGGGGTTGCACTCGACAAGGAGATTGTGCACCCCGATATGCCGAGAAGAGTGGAGAACGCGAGGATAGCACTCCTAGACATGCCGGTTGAGGTTAAGAAAACCGAAACCGATGAGAGGCTGAAATTCAGCGACGCCAGAATGATTAGGGAATTTCTTAAGATGGAGCAGAAGATGATGAGCGACATTGTTGACAGGATAGCTGGGTTAAAAATCAACGTGGTTTTCGTCCAGAAAGGCATAGACGATTACGCTCAATATCTTTTAGCAAAGAAGGGAATTATGAGCTTGAGAAGAGTTAAGAAATCCGATATGGAGAAGCTTGCGCTTGCTACTGGGGCTAAAATCGTTAGCGTGCTTGAGGATCTGACTGAGGATAAGCTTGGCTACGCGGGCGTTGTGGAGGAGCGTAAAATAGGAGGCGAAAAATGGACATTTGTAGAGAAGATTCCGAACACAGCTGTCCACACGATACTGGTTAGAGGCGAGAACGATAAGATAGTTGACGAAGCCGAGAGAATCGTAAAGAATTGCATCTCAGTTCTAAGGGCGCTTGTTGAGGAGCCTTACGTATTGCCTGGCGGCGGAGCTGCGGAGGTTTTCTTCTCGCGCAAACTAGTTGAGACAGCAAAGGGGGGGAGAGAGGGCATTGCACTCGAGTCTTTAAGCAGGGTTTTCGACTCATATGTGAAACAGATAATAGCTAACTCGGGCAGAGATCCAGAGGAGGTTCTGACTGAGCTTAAAGCCATGCATGCGAGAGGAGGCAAGACGGTTGGCTTCGACGCCTTCAGCGGAAGCATCGTGGATGTTGCTGAGAAAAAAATACTAGACTCCTACAAGGTTAAGAAAACAGCGTACCTTGCAGCTCTTGAAACAGCCACGATACTGCTTAGAGTTGACGATGTGATCACAGCCGCTAAAATGAAGCCTCCGAAGGGCAGGGAAGGCGGGATGGAAGAGTGAAAACAACAAGACTCCTTGGAAGTCGAAACTAAACGTTGACTGTCTCCTCTATAAAAAACAGTATTGAGAGAAGAATCGAAGTTTCCAAAAAAAGATTGACAAAGTTCGAGAAGGCTAGGATAATAGGTTTAAGAGCGCTTGAACTGTCCCTAGGCGCTCCCGCGTTGATACTTGTTGAGCAGAACAGTAAGTTGAGCGCCGCTGAGATAGCGAGGCAAGAGGTGGAGAGAAAAATTCTTCCCTTAATTATCGGAAGGAGGATGCCTGACGGAAGCTATGTCTATGTTCCGTTAAGCGACCTGGAAATAGAGGATTAAACATACAGTATTAATCATTTTTAAACACGTTTAGAACATTGGAGTAGACGCATAACTGTATTAAGGCTTTATACGGGCGAGCAGAAAGATTTTTATTCCAGCTGTCGAAGCCTCCTTACGCAAGGAGGAGGTGTAAAAGTAAACCATGTGCGCACAAACCACTGGACCGTCTCCTAACGTAGTGCTCGTCGGCAAGAAGCCTGCGCTAGTATACGCGGTTGCTGCGTTAATGCAGTTGACGTCGGAGCAGAACGAGGTCATCCTGAAGGCAAGAGGGAGAGCAATATCGAAGGCTGTTGACGTCGTGGAGATACTGAAAAGGAGGTTCCTCGGGAACCAGATGGTTCTGAAAAACGTTCAGATAGGCACGGAGACCTTCCAGACACCCGACAACAGGCAAAGATTCATATCAACGATAGAGATAACGGTTTCTAAAGCATAGAGAAACATTCGCGGCACACCATCACACATGTTTTTTAACGTTTTCCAACCTATCCATTAATCTTTAACGAAGCTTTTTAACCATAAGCAGCCCTGACGTCCCGTCAAGATAGTAATGGGGAATCTCGCGAATAACCTGATAGCCGAGCTTTTTGTAGAGCCTAATCGCTTTTTCATTGCTGACCCTGACTTCGAGAAAACTCTCGTCGATGGAGTTGCGAACCATCTCTTTTAAAACAGAAGTCATCAACATGCTCCCTATTCCCCTCCCGTGGAACTGTTTTTTAACAGCCAGACTAACCACATGGCCCTTCCTAACTATGTTGAACCCGCCTTCTGATGGGAAGCCGGTTTCTATCCTACACATAACGTACCCGGCGACTTCCCCGGTTTTAGCCACTAATGCGACGAGAAAATAGTTTGGAAACCTTTCAAGCAGATCCATGAAGAAGGAAGGCGGATAGTTCTCAGGCAGCTCCAGCCTGTTTATCTCAACAATGCTTGGAAGATGCTCCGGCTCCGCGTACTTAATGACTACTTCGTCAGCCAGGGTGGAAACCATTTTTCCGCGATTTCTAGAGCCTACATGCTTCTTTAAAACTATTACGTCGAAATCGAATCGCCTTTTTCAGGGCTTTCAATACGCAGAACAGTGTAGGAAGCACATGGAACAATGCCCATTTTCGAGCCTTTAGGAATAAACAGTCGAGAAGCCCTGTAGGCGTCTAGAAGAGTATCGTGAGCCCTACAGTCCAGCATAGTGTTAAGGAGAGACCCGGGTATAGCTGAAACAACGTGCACAGTCCTCCCTTTGAGCAGACTCTTGCAGAAACCAATATATTTAGTTATAAGAGGCATTTTCGACTCAGCGTCTTCCCCCGCAATAATGTCGGGGGGCAGACCTAAACCGTTTAACCCCTCAACGGCAAGTATTACCCTGTCGCACGCAGCATCCTGCAAGCAATTCGGGAGTACGCACATCGCTCTGCTCAAAGAATCGTCGAAAGGGCTTCCGCCAGCTGATATTAGAAGGATCTCGACGGGTTTTTTAGTTGAAAACATGAATCCCGATTGGAGATTAACTAATGCTTCGTAAGCCTCAATAGGACTACTCTCCTTGAGAACCCCTTGGCCGCCGGCTAGCGGGGTAAGCGTTACAAGCCTCAGGCTGATGCTGCTGCAAAGCATGTTTAAATACGGTTTTAAATCAATCTTCCTCCCGGACCCGGCTGCTTCGAGAAAACGCGCCGTAAACTCCTTCCAAAGCTCCGGGTAGAACTGGAAAAGATTCTCGCCTAAACCCCTGAACCCTATCAGGGGATCCGGGTGTGGGCAGCTGAGCAGACAGGCGGATTGGAAGGAATAGCCCGTTTTCGAATCCTGGTTCAGCAAGTCGAAGCTAACAAGCTCCCTCAGGCTTCCCGAGAAAACCTCCTTTAAAAAATCCTTTACAACAGGGGGAAGCGTCGGGTCAGCCAGTAAAACACTTCCACTCCTAGTTAACTCTCTCAGGCTGCTCCTTAACGCAGGCAGCAGCCCAGCGTAATCCGTACTCAGCCCTCCCGGGGCGACCCACGCCAAATCCTCAGGGTCAACCCTAATGCTTATGCTGGTAGAACCATAGGGCAACCAGACTGCCGGCAACCATTATCATCTCCAAGACTTACCGAAAACAGGTAACACAACCCTTTTTAATAACTGTTTACGTTAGGAGGGTTAAGGATACTATAAAAAGGTTTTATCAAATATGTTTGACAACCCTTGGAAAAAGTTAAATAGGATTAATTAGAAAATAAAGAGAGTATGTTCAGCTGGGAGTCGGACTTCGAGGAGGCTGTGAAGACAATAAACATCTACCGTAAAAAACTGCAAACATTGAAAACAATGAGGGAAACAGGTAGAATATCCGATAAAACAGCCGATTTCCTCCATAAGGAGTTTGAAAACTACGTTAAGTCAATAGAGTCTAGGAAACAGACAGTCATGGAGAAGCTTGAAAACAGGATGAAGGAGGTTCAGCAGCAGATAGATGTTATTGAGAAGCTGATAGCGAACAATGAGATCAGGTATTCCGCGCAGGAGATCGCGGATGAAAGGTATAACAAGATAGCTACCGCCCTGAACTATGCTATGGAGGAAAGCAAGAACGAGTATGAAAGCCTGAAGGAAGCCATAGCAATACTCTCCAAGCTGCCTGAACTTATGGGTCAGGAGGAACCCGTAGAAGGCTAGGGGACAACCTCAGGCTCCTTAGATATTTTTTCAAGCCTAATACCCTTATCGAACACAAGATCATATATCTGGTTTATCTGCGGGCTTCCCAGAGCTTTATACTCGCGCTCAGTCAGGTAAACTATTAGCCTTGGGCTGCCTTGCTTCGGCATCAGCCCGGCTTGCTGAAGACCGCTTAAAAGGCCTCGAACCATCTCCTGAGCGTATAAAACATCCTCGGAAGACTTTTCAAACATGCTGGCTGGAGCTATGGATGTGAAATCGACCCTGACACCCGGCTCACCCTCCACTTCAACACTCCCTATGAAAGTTACTTTAACCCTAACCATCTGTTTGCATTGTTTCATGCCTGCCGCCTAATAAAGTTATTCCGGAAGCTGGCCGCGTCTTTAAAGACCATGGTTTTTCAACTCCCGAGGAAACGTTTTTAAGCAGAGGAACAGGAGGCTAATTTTCCAAATGCTTGATGAAAAAGATTTTGGAGACAATGAAGAGAACAGGAGGAAAACCGTTAACACGCTTCTCACACTGAGCAGGCAGAAGTACGATCCGGACGCCTGGAGGAGGCTGAGGGAAATGCTCTATCCTTCTAGAAAGCTTGACGTCGAAGTGATTATAGACGACACTACTCTGAGAGAAGGACTCCAGATGGCTGGCTTGACGACGCCGACTCCTGAGGACCTGGCGGAAATAGGTAGGCTGCTCCGCGAGATTGGGGTTGAAAGAATTGAAACCATGACCTATACTCCTGCAGACAGGGAAGCGATAAAAATAATGTCAGACAACGGCCTGCAGGATGTGCTAGCAGGCTGGAGCAGGGCTGTCAAGGAGGATGTGGACAATATTCTTGCACTAGACTTGAAGCAGGTCGGTATAAGCCACCCAGTGTCATACTATCATTTTGCGAAGTGGCCTGAGGAGGATGTTTACAGTCTTACGAGGAGGGTTGTCGATACGGTTGAGTATGCCGCTGACCATGGGTTAAGGGTTTTCGTCCATGGCGAGGACAGCACTAGGGCAGACTGGGATTTTGAGAGAAAGCTCGTGAACGCTGTCGCGGAGGCGGGTGCCGAAGTATATAGGATATGCGATACGATAGGGGTTGGCTGTTCTCTCCCAGAGCATCCTCTTCCAAACGGGATACCTGCGAAAATCAGGGCTTTAAAAAGGGAGACTAAGATAAAGAGCCTGGAGATACATGCTCACGACGATCTTGGTAACGCTGTTGAAAACACAATGGCTGCAGTGCGAGCTGCATCTGGGCTCTATGAGAAGTTTCACGTCAGCACCACTTTCCTGGGGATAGGAGAGAGATCAGGTAACGCTGAGACTGAGAAGATAATACTTAACCTGTATATTCACCATGGTATGGAAAAGTGGAATCTCTCCCTGTTAAGGGAGACTGCTAACTTCATAGCTACAGCGTTAAACTATCATCTTCCAACGAACAAGGCGATAGTCGGAGACTCCGCGTTTGCCCACGAGTCAGGCATCCACCTGCAGGGAATAAGGATTGCCCCGGCAATCTACGAGGTCTTCCCGCCGGAGCTGGTTGGCCAGACCAGGAAAATCATAGTTGGAAGGAGAACTGGAAAACACGGGATAATGTTGAAGCTTAGGGAGCTTGTCAATCAGGATGTTGACGAGAAAGACCCGAGGCTTAAGAAGCTGGTTGAACTCGTAAGGAGCAGCCTTCTCCAGGTCGACAGGAAATACTATTTGACTGAGGAAGAGTTCAAAAAGCTCGCTAGCGAAGCAGGCTTCAGGATTTAGAGTACTTCTCCACGAGACGGGTTAAATCCACCTCGAAACCGGCTGCAGGATTCTCTAAACCGTTCAGCTCCAGCACCTCAGGATGAACCTCGCCCAGAACCCCTAGCGGGCTACTGTCGAAAACAATTTTTGCAACCCTGCCTGGCGTAAACAGGGGGTCTTCACCCCCCTCGAACAGGACCGGTTCAACACACAGACTGTTCAACAGGCTCAGCATGACGGACTTGGCCTCTGAGAAGGAGGCTGAGGAGTGCGCTGATACTCCTGCCAGCGAAACCCGTGTAACGACGGAACCTTCTTCAGATACCCTTATAACGGGGCCTGTTTCAAAAATCCTCTGAGGATACTTTTCATGCTTATTGGAGGAGAGATTTCGTATCAATCCTGGGAGGAGAGAGTCCCTGAGCATCGTGAGCTCAATGCTGGAGGAGTTTGCAAGCCTAGCCCTCTCGCCAACGGGCCTCCTAACCATGCGGTAGTTCTGATCCTCATTTGTAACTAGGAAGTTGAAGACCTCAGAGTAGCCCAGCCCTATCATGATGAGCCTAGCCTTATCCTGAATTATCGTCTCAGGATGCTTCAAGCCTATCGTGGAAGCCTTAGGGTAAGTCGGGGTCAGCCTCCACAAGCCGTAACCTATAGCGACCTCCTCGACAAGATCGACGTTATGCATAATGTCGACCCTGTAGGGAGGGACCCCGACCCTGAACAGGTCTCCGTCATTCACCACGGAGAATCTACATTTCAAGAAGCTCCTGTAGATCTCAGCATTGCTTAGATTCTCCCCGAGGAGGGAATTAATATACTGTGCTTCAACACTCATAGCCCTAGGCTTGAAGTCAGGATAGGTTTTTTCAGAGCCGTCGTCATAGACTATCTTCACCGCCTCGATGCTCCCACCCATGTCTTTAAACACGTATAGAAGCATGTTCAGGGCTCTTGAAGCATAATACTCGTCCAAAGCGGTTACGTCTATGAAGAGACTCCTGGTCTCAGGGGTTAAGCGAGTCAGCTCAGAGTTTATTATCGGCGGGAAGGACAAAACCTCCCCTGTTGAATCCAATATTACAGGATACTTGTCGAACCCCTTAATAATATGGCCATACTCCAAACCCTTGTCAACCTCTCTTAAAACCTCGTTCAGAGTCATCCTCCTGTCGATTCCAAGCGGCTTGAACGAAACCCCGTCAGGGTCTGCAGCCACATAGTAGACAGGGGGCGTAATCTTATCCAAGTCATGTATCCCGATGGAGACCTTATGCCTATTCCTGCCAATCCCCTGGTGCAGGACCTCTTGAACATTAATCACCTCCTTCAAATCCTCCTCGCCAAGCTTAACATTCCTCACAACCGCGGAACAGAGTACGCCCCTGATCTCCCTGAGCCTACTGTCGAAATGAAAACCTATCCTAGGGCTTGAGAAAACAGCCTCAGGATATCCCAGCCTTATCTCAAGGAAGCCCGCGTATGCTCTCGCAATACCCGCGTGGCTCGAGAAGTCCGGCCTGTTCGGATTATACTCTATCTTAACAAACCCTTCCCCAACATCCTCAATATCCGTTGCAAGCCATGGCAGGTCGTCGACAAGCTGCTTCAGCCCAACATCAATCCCCAGGAACCTGCTCAGCCTCTCAGGGTAGACGTCTATCACGGGCATAGCTTAACCATTTTTCCATGAAGATAACTGGATTATTAAGTTTTTAGCGTGAACGATAAGTTTTACACTCATATTAGTTTCAGGAGGCAAGGTTTATTTCTCGGTATGAATGACAGTAGAATCGCAGGATCAACCTATGCGATACTTCTCTTTTATCATCTCGGCGTCAGCTCCTTTTCGAATCTTTTCTATCCCTTCGCTTTCACGGGCTGCTATATCCTCTGCCTGCACTAACACGTCATAGGCAACTTCTCGAGGAATTATGATAACTCCATCTGAGTCGCCAAAAACGAAATCCCCCGGATTCACCTT
Source organism: Thermoproteota archaeon (assembly GCA_038850115.1). GTDB lineage: Archaea > Thermoproteota > EX4484-205 > EX4484-205 > JAAOZP01 > JAAOZP01. The sequence continues at coordinate 12,776 of JAWCMB010000023.1, read as the reverse complement.
TACCACAGACGTTAAGGATCCGCTCATGTAAATGGGCTTCTCAACCTCTAAGATGGATACTCTGGGCCCCTGCTCCAGGGGGCTTGTGTAGCGGCAGAAGCAACTCCAGTTTGGAATCGCAAGGTGTTGAGACGAATCTCTAATGCCACCATCCACCACGACGCCTTTACACCCTTTCGCCCACAGGCTGTTTGCAGTTATGCCACCTATATGGCCGCTGAGCTGCTCCTCTCCCGCATCCAACACTAGTACACACCCTGGATAGACGATTTTCATTAAATCAGGACTAGAAGCACCTTCCCGCTGAGGTCTACAGACGGCCTTTGCCGTCACAGCTGGACCAGCCACTACCATTTCAAGCCTTAGAGGTTTTATATCCTTATGTAGCCATTGGTTAGGAAGGTTCAATCGATCTAGAACGTCACAAATAGGCCCACCGTATAGCTTTCTATACCTTTCACACATCTCTCTTAATGAAATCTTCTCTCCAGCCATAGTTTAATCATCTCAATTCTAGTGTTAATCTTAAATATTAATCTTTTCATTAGCTTGATTTAAGGAATTCGTATACTTCCCCGCGTTTAGGTATTGGCTCCACGGCACCCTTCCCTAAAGTAGTAAGAGCCCCAACAGCGTTAGCGAACTTTGCCGATTCAACAGGATCGCAACCTTCAAGAAGGCTTACTATGAAAGCAGCGTTGAAAGCGTCTCCAGCCCCTGTTGTATCAACAGGCTTTACCTTAAAACCCGGGATCCGGATCCTCTTATCATCATAAGCGACGAGGGACCCCTCTGAACCGAGCTTAATTACAACCATCTTTGGGCCTCTCTTCATAATCAGATCAGCAGCTTGCTCAGGCGAGTCTAAGCCTAAGAGAATTTTCACGTCCTCTAGGCTCGGCATGACTATATCCGCAAGCTCTATTGTCCTCATTATCACTGCCCTAGCAGTATGAATTGGCCACAGCTTTAGTCTCACATTCGGATCATAAGAGAATGTTACTCCAGACCGCTTCGCGATTTCAATCGCTGTGAACACGGCTTCTCTGCAAGATTGGCTTATGGCTTGGGATATGCCACTTGTATGAAAAACCTCCGCCTGTTCTATGTAGGATGCATCTATGTCTTCCTGACAGAGGTGGCTTGCCGATGAGTTGGCCCTGTAGTAAGTGAAGTCGTGCTCACCACCATCTATTATTGAGATGAAGTATATGCCCGTGAAGCCACCTTTCTCAACTATCACATGAGACGTGTCTACTCCCTCCCTTCTCCAGAAGTCTAGAAAACATCGTCCAAAATCATCATCGCCCACTCGACAGACGTATCCAGCCTTCCTTTCTAGACGCGCTACTGCTACAGCAAAGTTTGACGTGTCTCCGCCCCAACTCCTCTTGAAAATATCCACGTCTCTGAGGCTACCCTTTGTAAGGGCGTTAAACTCAAGCATCGGTTCACCTAGTGATATCACCTCTGGCTGCAAGTTGTATCCTTCTCCTACTCTCGACACCTTGATCCGTCAATCGCCTTTAATAACTCTTTGGAACCCCTTTTCTAAACTCTTCGATAGGTTCCCTAGTTAATGTTTTTCTACCGAATCTAATTCGGTTTGAAGAACTTTAGTTTCGAAAAGCCGTATTATTCTGGCGGAGTCAACCCAACCAAAGTCCAATATTTGTGGAGACGCTAATGGAAGACAGTTATAATGAGATTAGAAGCTCCCCATTCTTATGAAAAGAATTTCTCTGCCTCCTCCCCCGCGTAGTCTTTTAAAGTCTTCTCATCTAGCTCTACACCCAACCCGGGTCTTTCAGGTACTTCTATGTAACCGTTGTCTATTATGTAGCCTTCCCTAAGCATCTTTTTCCATATGGGTACATCCAGAGAATGGAACTCCAAAGTTAAGAAGTTAGGCGTTGCCGCACAAAGATGCACCGCAGCCACAGTGCCAAGCGGACTTGCTACATTATGGGGTGCAAACAATATGTAATACATATCAGCAAGATCAGCTATTTTCTTTCCCTCTGTTAATCCCCCCACCTTCGGGATGTCTGGGGCGATCACATCTACTGCTTGTTTCTCTATTAATGGCATTATGCCGAATCGAGTGTACTGATTCTCGCCCGAGCATAGGGGGGTTGAAGTCTTCTTTGAGATTTTTTCAAATGCTTTTACGTTTTCTGGAGGAATTAAATCTTCAAGCCACATGAGGTTATAAGGCTCCATGAGCCTAGCTAGCTTAACACCATCCGCTATGCTGAATGCCCAATGACAATCAAAGGCCAATTCCACGTTATCGCCTACAGCATTCCTTATAGCCTCAACTACTTTTACTGCATGGTTAAACCTCTCAGGTCTAAGCTTTCTTGAAAACGGGTCGTAGCAAGGGAAATCGAGATCAAATTTTAAAGCCTGAAAGCCCAAGTTCTTGACCTTCACAGCTTTTTCAGCGTAATCGTTTGGCTCAATGGTCCCCCTCTCGCCTGTATGACAGTCTGCATACACCAGCACCCTATCTCTGAATTTTCCTCCGAGAAGCTTGTATATCGGTAGATCTACAGCCTTGCCATAGATATCCCATAGTGCAATTTCCAGACCGCTTAAAGCGGTAGTTACTGTGCCTCCCGTCCCACCGGAGGGTATGGTTGCCCTATAGGTTTTAGTATAAACGGGTTCAGGGTCAGTAGGATCCTGACCAATAAACAGGTTCTTTAATTCGACCACCATGTTTGCCACACCTGGACCCCAGTAAGCTTCGCCAAAACCTGTTAAACCGTCGCTTGTATCCATTCTGATTATATTCCATTCAAAATTTCCCCTTACTCTCAGCACCCTTACATCCGTTATTTTCATGAACTCTTCCTTTTTTTAACAGTAGGTATATAAATCAATCTCGACAAGACCCGTTAAGAATCATCTCATTTGCGTGCTAACGTATACCTTGGAAACCTGCTCGCCCATCAGGGTAAACCTTTATTACGGGCATAGCTTAACCCTTCTAAGCCAGCCTAAATCGTTCTGATACAGGACACGAATATCGGTGACCCCAAGCCTAAGCATCAGTAAACGCTCTAAACCTCCTCCCCAGGCAAGAACAGGATAATCGATGCCTAGAGGCTTAGTTACCTCAGGCCTGAAAACACCCATACCACATAATTCAAGCCACCTGCCAGCCTGAGGAACATAAACGACAGAATTCATAGAGGGTTCGGTGTACGGGAAGTACGATGGCCAGAACTGTACTTTCTCTAATCCGAGTTTCCTATAGAATTCCGTCAGGACTCCTTTAAGGTCTCTGAGCGTCACGCTCCTGTCCATTATTATGCCCTCTATCTGGTGGAACTCGGCGAGGCTTTTGAAAGAAACCCTCTCGTTTCTGAAAACCCTGTCGACGCTGAAGACCTTCACAGGCGGCTCCCTGTGCTCATACAGGTATCTTACTGATACGCAGGTGGTGTGGGTTCTTAACACTAGTTTCTTTGCAGCATCCTCAGACCATTTCCCACCCCAGCCGGTTGAGCCCGTCTCCCAGCCGTCCTCATGCGTTCTCCTAACTCTTTCAACAAGCTCCCTGTCAGTCAGCTCAGCGGAAGAGGGGTGTGAAAGATAGAAGGTGTCCTGCATTTCTCTAGCAGGATGGTCCTGCGGGGTGAATAGGGCGTCGAAGTTCCAGAAGCATGATTCGACTAGTGGACCCTTGGCTTCTGTGAAACCCATTTCTGTAAAGATTTCCTTAACTTCTTTGATAAATTCTGTTAACGGGTGTAGCTTACCGGGATATACTGGCTCCACGTCGGCGGTGACATCGTAGGGTTTAAGCTCAACGTTCCTCCACTCTCCGGTTCTAAGCAGCTCGGGTGTTAGCTGGGTTATTGCAACCTTCAGCTCGACGAGGCTGCCGGCTTCAGTAAGGGAGACCAGTCTATCAACCCTCTCCTCAATCTTGACTATGCCCCTGCTGGATAGGAGTCTAACGGCCTCAGTATTCAGCAGGCTGATGTCAAGGGGGCCTGACGCGAGCATTCTGACAACGGTTTCGTCAACTCCTTCAGGAGGATCTTTCTCAACGATTATGTGTGGGACTCCGTTTACAGCCCTGATTGTCCCCCATGCTTTTCTACGCAGCCAGCCAAGTGCTATTGTGAAGAAGGCCTCATCAGGATAGGTTTTGCGAGCCTCCTCGAGAGACATTGCGCCCCCCTTCTCCAGTACTAGCTTCACCAGCCTCCTCTCGGGCAGCCCGTTTCTAGAATGATATTCCCCCTCCCCAGTTAGCCTAGCATACTTGGTCTCCCTGGCGGAAAAGCTTACTAGGCCTTTCTGGGATAGGGATGAGACTGCGCTTGCAGCGGACGATTCGCTCAAACCCGTGAGCAAGCATAGTTCGCTGAAGCCTAGGGCTCTGCCGGTTTTCCTAAGTGCCTCCACAATATCTTTCTCAAGCCTAGATTCCAAGCCCACTCTCCCACACCTGTTGTTTAACGGGTGTGCAGGCGGTTTTTAAATTTGAAACCTTAATAATTCCCATGGTAAAAATATGCTGATGAAGCCGGGGATTAGGCCTCCTGAAATCGTTGAGAAACTGGTTTCCGCAGCACTTGGAAGGAGTAGGGCGAGCCTCGTCGTCAGGGGGGGATCATTGGTGAACGTTTTCACGGGGGAGATTGTTGAAAACACGGATGTTGCTGTGGTTGAAGACAGGATAGTGCTGGTTGGAAACGCGGAGCACACGGTTGGGCCTGAGACGAAGATTATTGATGCTCGCGGTAAATACTTGGCGCCGGGATTCCTAGACGGGCATGTGCATGTGGAGAGCTCGATGCTGACGGTGACTCAGTTCGCGAAAGCTGTTCTACCCCGTGGGACGACGACGGTTTTCATAGATCCCCATGAGATTGCAAACGTGCTTGGGATAAGGGGGGTTAGAATGATGCATGATGAGGGATTAGGCCTGCCTTTGAAAGTTTATGTTTCGATCCCCAGCTGTGTACCGGCGACCAGCCTGGAGTTTGAGACTACGGGTGCTGAAATAGGATTGAAGGAGGTTGAGGAAGCATTTTCATGGAGAAACACCGTGGCACTCGGCGAGGTTATGAATTACCCCGGAGTATTATCGTTAGACCCTAAGACGATAGGGGAGGTTAAAGCGGCTTTGAGAAACAGGAGGATTATTGAGGGACATTTCTACGGGAACCTTAACGAAGAGCTTAATGCTTACGTTGCAGCAGGAATATCCTCGGATCACGAGTCTGTTACGATGGAGACTGGGCTGGCTAAGCTGAGACTGGGGATGCACGTTATGATTAGGGAGGCATCGGCCTGGAGGGACCTGAGGGAAGTTATAAGAATGGTTAGTGAGAGAAAGGTTGACGCTAGAAGAATCTGCCTAGTTAGCGACGACAGGGAGCCCAGCGACCTTTTGAAAGAGGGACATATCGACTACATAGTTAGAAGGGCGGTTGAAGAAGGGGTTGACCCTGTGACGAGTATTCAAATGGCCACGTTGAACACCGCTGAACACTTTAAAGTTGACGGCGAGATAGGTGCCTTAGCCCCTGGGATGATTGCGGACATACTGATTCTGAGCGACTTGAACAGGATTCTTGTCGACACGGTGATAGCCAACGGGAGGGTTGTCGCGAAAAGCGGCAGGCTGGTGGCGGAGATACCTGAATACCAGTATCCTGAGGAGGCGAGGAGAACAGTCAGGCTCAGCAGAAAGCTTGATGAAAACGATTTCAAGATAAGGGTTAACGCTAGCAAGGAGGTTTTCAAAGTCAGGGTCATCCAGGTTGTCGAGGCCAAGACTATTACGAGGAGCACGCTCGCCGATATGAGGCGGAGAAACGGTTTCTTAGAGGCGGATCCAACCCAGGATATTGCTAAGGTCGCAGTTGTTGAAAGACACAGGGCTTCAGGCAACATGGGGATAGGCTTCGTCAAGGGCTTCGGCTTTAAGAATGGCGCCGTAGCGTCTACCGTAGCACACGACAGCCACAACATGCTTATAGTAGGGATGAACGATGGCGACATGGCTCTAGCAGGAAACACGCTGGCGGAGGCTGGGGGAGGAATGATAGCCGTTGAAAACAGCAGAATACTGGCTCTGTTAGGGCTTCCCATAGCCGGCTTAATGTCGGATAAGCCTGTTCAAGAGGTTGCGGCGAAAGTTGAAAAGCTTTCGGAGGCATGGAGGCAGCTGGGCTGCATGATGACCCATCCATTCATGACGATGTCCCTACTGGCTCTTCCAGTTCTTCCGGAGCTCAGGATAACCGATAAGGGGCTTATCGACACGGTTAATTTCAGGAGAACAAGCCTTATAGTGGAATAACCGTGTTTTCCATTATTCTCGGCGTACAGTAGCCTTAATAAACCTTTTAAAATGCCTTTCAAAGTGTTAAGCGTTGAGTAAGCTGACGCTAGCCTGGCTCATACCTGTTTCCCACAGAATTGACGCTTTCATAAGCAGGGAGATAAAGGAATTCTACAAGGATGCTTCAGAAAAGGGATTGATAGAAAGTAGGGAGGCTGAGGCCCAGCTTGAGAAAGCTCTCTGGCACAAGACGGATTTTGTAACAGCCCTAAAGATAAGTGTGCCAGTCAACTGGAGGAGCAGCGTTTCGTATTGGCTTTGGAAGAAAGAGGGTGGCGCGTCTGGTTTTTCAACAATACTAAAAACAATGATGGACAGGAAGATGTATGAGTTGGCGGCGACGTTCGCAATAGCCTTAAAGTCTGGAGACATTAGGGATGAAGCTTTCGACGAGAAAGACTTCGTGAAGCCTGAGGAATACGAGTTTAAAATAAGGATTGCAGACAATCTTGAGAACCTGGTTAACCAGAGGGTTAGAAGAATACACAGGGAAGGGTTTGCCGACAGATACTTCAAAGGGAGGGAAGAGGTTTTCAACTACGAGCTAAGAGACCTGAAGTACTCCGAGCTTTTTAGAAAGGGGGAATACGATAAGATACTTTATCTCTATGATGATTTGAAGGAAACCTGGCACGGGAAGACCGCTGGAATAGGGGAGAGAGTTGTTTCACTTACGCTTTTCGAGGCAGGCATACTGGATGAGGAGCCTGAGGCTTGTGAAGCAATAGTGAAGTACCAGTGGGCCATCACTAACATATGGATGTGGAGCGATGAAGCAAAAGACCTGTTCAGCAATCTTAGGGAGGGGAGCATTAACATGCTTGTTGTCGAATGCTTGAAAAATGGCCTTGAGAAGGTTGATGAGAAATCAGTGGCGGATTTCATCGCAAGGAACTCAAGCGTCCTAGACGAGCCCGTTAAGGAGTATTTTGAGCTGGCCAGAAACATTGAGGAGAAGATGAGAAAACACCCGTGGATAAACCTTAAGGATTACTTGGAGGGCGCTGCAATCGTTTTCAAAAAGTTTGAGGAAAGAAGAAACAGCCTGTTGAAAACAGTTAGGGCGAGGCAAGCATAGTTTCCTCCGCCAATCCGGCTCTTTAAACTAGGCTTATCGCTGGAGCGTATCCGGCAAAGCTACCCGGCGGACAACCATCAAGAAAACGCTGTGCACGGGTTCCGGCGGCCGCAGGCTTTCAACCTTAAGGAAATTGTTTATAAATACTGGTTTGACGAGTAAAAGGGTTCGAAGTTTAGAAGTGAGGAGCATGGGGAAAAATCGCGTAATTAATGTTGTCCTCCTTACAATAATCATATTAACCGTTTTAAATTGTGGTGGAGGCTCTGGAAACTGGAAGACTTACTACTATAGGCTCAGGATAAGCCTCGTAAACAAGGGTTCAAGCAGTTACATCCCTAGTCTTGAAGATAGGCTGTTCCTCATTTTCCCAAACACATCCGTCCAACAAACATATATTTATGAGACCGAGCCAAGCGTGACGAGTATTCTTAGGGATGAGGACGGCAATCTTTTTGCGGAACTAGACCTTCCAGAAACCATCGGTCCGGGTGAAAACATTACTGCAAAGCTCATAATCATGATAAACGTAACCTTCAGAAGCCTGCCAGAAATCTCCATCAACTCTTCCGGAAGCATTTTTAACATTCCCACCGAACTCGCGGACTACACTGTTTCAAGCGGAGCATGGAAGTATGAGAGTGAAGGCTTAAAGCATATAGCTGGCCTAGCTGTCCAGATCAAGGGGAACGATACGAACGTCCTCAGGATAATTTCTAAAATGGTTGAGTTCATAGGAAACAGGGTTCGGTACCCTGAGGGAGAGGAGTTAAGACCCCCGCAGTATCCCAACCAGACACTGCCAGACACGGGGGAAGTTGGCTGGGGAGACTGCGACGACCAGTCTGCACTTCTTATAGCCATGCTTAGATCGGTTGGAATACCTGCCTATCTTCAAACTGGAGGAGTTATTTCACCTTCTTACAGTGTCAGCGGAGAAACATGGGGTGGGCACTTAACCATGTCCTCCAAAGGAATAGGATGGCACGGGTGGGTTGAAGCATACGTTCCGCCCTGGGGCTGGCTTCCGGTTGACATAACCTACGGACACTATTATCGGCCTCAAGACCCGTTGTCATCAATAAAATATTCTGCCCCAGCAAGTGAGCTTGTACTTGAATCTGAAAAATACTCGACCACAGATTTCGTGGCAGAGTCTCAAGAGATGGAAGAGAGGATTAGGAGCAGCAGTATCTACGTGTATATGGAGGAAGAGGTTTCTGACATACCGTTTTCTAAAAACGATTCACCACAAACGGAGCAGCTGGAGAAAATCGTGAGGCTGTTAATACTGCTTCTCGCGGTTCTGATAGGAGTCGGAGTAGTGCACGTGCTGCTTAAGCAGACAGGATTTTTTAAGGAACTTAAACAAAATGCGAATCAGGATATTGCTTTCGACGATTATGAGACTGTTGAGAACGATAAACAGCGCATCCCTGACATAAACAACTTTCAGACACACAACAATAGGTTTAAATTATCCTATGAAGCACCATTTATCGTTGCAGGGAAAGAAAACAGAGTGGGTAAGCATACTCTTGATCGCGGCAGCCCTACTCGGGGGAATGATGTTTTTCAGGGAAACGCTCTACATGCTTCCCTTAACAATAGTTTTAATAATGGTTATGACAGTATATGTTCTATTCAACTCTAGGAGAAAGAATTCTCTTAAGAACCCGCCTAGAAAACCTGAGCAGAAGAATAAGACCAGCCCAGGCGAGAGTGTCGAAAAGAAGGAATAGGGGGTCAAGCCTAAAGTCAACGTATTCCGCATCCTTAACATCTATAACCTGCGTTATAAATGGTATGGGGAGACCGTTTTTAACATAATGATATGGTTCCGAGGGACTGTAGAAGCCGATTAGCCCGGTTGCTATGGTTAAAACGAGTGCTTCCAGCAACAGTATGACGATTTCTCTCAGGGTTCCACCATCCATCTTTAAAGCGTTAAATTGAGAAAAGTCAAGAATATTAACCTTGCTAGACAGCATTTGGAAGCTTGGAAATGAGGTTCAACGGTATCCCAGGTGAAAATGGCAGCATGGGGAAAGATGAAACGATTAGGCTTTGCGACGAGGTCCGTAGGATACTTGGAGAGGAGCCTCCAGTCTTAAGGCTTGACTGTGAAAGAACCCTGGTAGTTGGAGATCTTCACGGGGACTTAGAGTCATGCGTAAACGCTCTGAGCCTAGGGGAAAAACTTGACGCTAAGACGGTATTTCTAGGAGACTATGTTGACAGGGGGCCGTACCAGATCAGCGTTATAAACCTTCTCTTGCAGGAGAAGAAGAATAACCCTGATAAAATATTTCTTTTAAGGGGAAACCATGAAACGCTCTTGATGAATACTTCATACGGGTTTCTGGATCAGCTTATCAGAATTTTTAGGAAGGAATACGATAGGGTTTACGACGCCTATTTGAAGGTTTTCTCAGAAATGCCTCTGGCAGGAATAGTAAACAATAGGATAATGCTTGTTCACGGAGGATTGGCCAAAGGGGTTGGGAAGATCGAGGAGTTGGAAGAGGCTGGAAAAGGAGGAGAGGAGCCTGAGAACCCCAAGGTTTTTGAAACGCTTTGGAACGATCCTTCTGAAGACGTTGAAGAATTCTCCCATAACCCTAGGGGCCCAGGAGTATACTACTTCGGAAGTAAGGCTCTTGAAAGATTTCTGGAGAACAACAATCTTAGAATGATGGTGAGGAGCCATGAGCCCGTGCTTCAAGGTCACCGTATTCTTTTCAACGGAATCTTGATAACAATCTTCTCATGCAGGTTTTACGGGGTTGAGCCTATAGCATTAGAGTTAAAGGATAACGAATACTTTTTTAAAAGTTTAAAATAGAATCAATGCTTGGCGCCCATCTGGAGCAGGCGTAGGCTTAAGAGCAAGCCTTTTGCAACAGAGTACGAGATCTAAGCCGGACGATTCCCCTAACTCTAGAATAGCCTTATCTTGCAAGCATGAAGATGGCCCGCTGGAAAAGTTAAGCTTATAAACAAGCGGCAAGGCAACATGCAGAGATGAGCTCCGAAATAAGCATGGATGATTTCAAGAAGGTTAAGATGGTTGTTGGAACAATAGTGTCCGCTGAGAAAGTTAAGGGTTCTGAAAAGCTTCTAAAGCTTCAGGTAAGCTTAGGAGGGAACGTTGTGAAACAGTCGGTAGCAGGCCTAGGAGCATTTTACACTCCTGAACAACTCGTAGGGAAACAATACGTTTTCGTAACTAACCTTAAGCCAGCTGTCTTAATGGGTCAGGTTTCAGAAGTGATGATTCTCGCAGCCGTTGAAGGAAAGAACAGAGTAGCACTCATATGTCCTGACGGCAGTATTTCAGACGGCTCTCCGGTAACGTAAACTAGGCTTTCAAAATTCTGTATCCGGCTGCTTTCCTAAGCCTGTTCTGGATAGCCATGCCGATGCCCTCTTCAGGGAAGCCCTCGGCCACTATGATATTCGGGTTCATCCTGTCAAGACGCCTCAGTGCCGAGTAGATCCTTCTCGCCACGAGGTCGAGCCTAGCCCTTGGAGCAAGCACTTCCAGCATAACTTGCTTAGGCAGTCTTCTGGCTGTCTCCTCTGAAACCAGGCATCCGACTTTCAAACCGGATTTCAAATATTCTTCAACAGTCTCAACTATTTTGGCAGCCTTCTCCTCATAATCTTCTCCTTCCACGACAATCATGTCTGCCCTAGGAGCGTAGTGCCTGTATTTCATGCCGGGAGAGGCTGGAACCCCTTCGAAACCGCCGGACAGTATTGATGGATGGACCTCAACTTCACCCAAGTACTTCCTGAGGATTTCGAGAGGAATTGGGCCTGGCCTAAGTATGACGGACCTATTCTCAGACACTTGGATAACCGTCGACTCGACTCCTATGAATGTTTCACCAGCGTCAATTATCATGTCTATCGAGCCGTTCAAATCCTCATACACATCATTAGCGTTAGTTGGACTGGGCCTACCTGAAAGATTAGCGCTCGGAGCAGCTATGGGAGAGCCCAAGTGCTTGATCAAACCTAGTGCAACATTGTGGGCGGGCATTCTTACAGCAACAGTTTCAAGACCCGCCGAAACGGTGGGAGGAACCTTCCGAGACCTGGGGACAACTATTGTCAACGGGCCGGGCCAGAGCTCCCTGACCAGCTTCTCAGCCTTACGGGGGACGCTGGTTGAAACCTCGCTAAGCATCTCCA
>JAWCMB010000023.1:0-1115 GCA_038850115.1 Thermoproteota archaeon | reverse complement strand
TTTCTTGGCAGCAAATATCTTTAGAACAGCGTCCCCATTGAAAGCGTCTGCCCCCAGTCCATAAACTGTTTCCGTGGGAAAAGCCACGAGCCCTCCTGACTTTAGGACCGCTGCCGCCTCCTGAAGCACCCTCTCAGAAGGGCGATGCTTATCCGTCTTAAGAACCCTCGTCAGCAACCAGTATTATATGGATTACTCAGCCTGTTAATAACATTTTTCCAACTAAACGTTCCCTTAAGCATGCGGAATGTTTGGAAGCCGAGGAACAACAAGGGATAAGAGCAGGTTCAACAGATATTTAGCGAGAGAAATGCGTGTGGAGATAGTTAGCCTCACGGAGGAGAATCTCGTTGAAGCCCCGGAATGGGACAAGCACCCTTTCAGCTGCAAGTACTGCATATACTGGGAGTTTCCGGAAGAGTGTTTAGAACCTTCCAGAGAGAACAGGGAAAAAATGCTGGCTAAGAAGCTTAACTGGTTGAGAAGCGTGAGAACCGTGTTCGGCGAATGTGGAAAGCTAGTCTATGTGGATGGGAAGCCCGTCGGCTACGCGCAGTATGCTCCCCCGGAGACGTTACCGCTTTCAGCTGAGTACCCCGCGGGACAGCCCAGTGGAGACGCGGTATTGATCTCATGCCTTTTCATCGCCGAGAAGGAATACAGAGGACATGGACTCGGCAAACTGCTTCTGCAAAGCATAATTGAGGATTTAAGGAAAAGAGGATTCAAGGCTGTTGAAACCTTCGCTAGGAGAAATAATCCTAACAATCCGTCTGGCCCGATGGAGTTTTACCTGAAAAACGGGTTTAGGGTTCTCAGGGATGACCCGGAGTTCCCATTAATGAGGCTGGAACTATAGGGGCAACGACATTTTCTGCAAACATACGCCGAATATTTTTAGCTTAGCCTTCAATTTCCAATCTCGGCTTGGAAAAAGCATGCTTACTCAAGACAAATAAGGTTCGAGCAGCCGGTTTTGAAAAGGTTTTTAGGTTTAAATGCAGCTTTTAAGCCAACAACTTAACCGGCGTAACTGAATGAGGGTGAAAGTGTTCATACAGAGGCTTCGCGAAACCAAGGTTCTAGATTTAGAAGAGAATAGTAGAGTTGAAGAT
>JAWCMB010000022.1:9550-26889 GCA_038850115.1 Thermoproteota archaeon | reverse complement strand
CAGGGGTCAACATAGATTACGAGAACATTCCTCCTGAGGATAGGAATGCGTTAAACTCGTACATGTGGGAGCTGGCTTCAATTCTACACTTCCACGGGAAGATTGTTACAATAGATGTCTCGGGCAAAACTTGGGACGATACCTCAGGGTGGGGTGGAGCATGGGACTACAGGGCTCTCGGTGAGGCTTGCGACTACGTCTGCATAATGTGTTATGATTACCATTGGTCTGGGAGCGAGGCGGGCCCGATAGGACCGTTAGGCTGGCTCAACGAAGTGGTTAAATACGCTCTTTCAGCAATACCCCGGGAGAAAATAATAATCGGGATTCCCTTCTACGGTTACAGGTGGCTCGGTAGAAACGGAGTGGGCTTAACCTTCAAACAAGCATTGGAAACAGCGAAAAACGTTGAAACAGATGTTTTTTTCAGCGAGGAGGATGCTGAATACCGCTTCTCCTACGGCTCGTACGAAGTATGGTTCCAGGGTGCGAAATCGGTAGAGCTGAAGGTTTCCACAGTGCTTTCACATGGTGTAGATAAGATAGCTGCTTGGAGGGTTGGGCAGGAGGACCCGAGGACATGGGAGGTTATCAGCAAGAAGCCTTAATCGGCATACCGAGAGCCTGTTTCGACGCATCAGAACCCTTGTTCTCCCTGATTATTCTAATGAGCTCCGTTAGCAACAGGATTACCAAGGTTGAAACAAGTATGATTCTGCCAGTGGGCGTGTTGGCCAACAGCAGGATGAAGCCAACCAGGTGTATTTTAACCCCAACCCATTTCCCAACAATATCCTCAACGCTGGGATTATAGCTGTCTGGGTAAGAATTGTAGTCGCCTTTCGTAATGTACCGCTTGCCTCCGTAAGGGTCTGTCTTAATACCGATTATGCGGTGAACAATGTTCCTGCCCGAGTAAGGGTTCCTATAGATGACTACATCGCCTACCTGAAGATCTTCCTTCCCGCTTAAGAGCAGCAGGTCCCCGGGAAACAGGGTTGGGTACATGCTGCTAACATACCACGGGATCATGTCTATCTCCACGACTGCAAGGGGGCTGCTTGTGCCCATCATGCTGTTTAAAAGAGATATGAACACTGCTATTATTACCACAGGAACTATAATCGTGGTTACAAACATGCTTAAAGATTCTCTGACTCTCTTATCCATTTTCACCGGACCGACTACTCGTCATCGACTTCAACATATCCTGTTACAGCAGCCTCCTCAGCCGCCTCGGGATAGGTTTTTTTAGCCTCTCTTCTGAGCTTAATCAAGGAGTACACTAGCATGACTATCCCTAACGCAAACCCTATTGGGGCGACCACTGTTTTCAGCAGGTCGATCTGCTCTTCCCATTCCGTAGTCTCGTAGCGCCATGACTCAGTTATTTTGAATGTTGCTTTAACAGCACTGTTGCCCGTATTGGTCGCGTTTAACACGTAGCTGCCTACACCAGTTATCCTAATGTCATCCGTATAGTTCCCAGCGTTGAAGCTTTTTTGAATAATATCGGAGCTGTTCAAGCAAAATATCAGCACGTTGACCGTGTCATTAGTCACAATGTTAAGACTAACCTTATACTCTTCCCCTTTTGAAGAGTTTAAGGTAACCGGGCCCATTATCTTCTCCATGTGAGTTATAGTCCTGGAAATCGGTCCATACTCGTCCGGCGGGACTTCTATTAAAACCTTCTTGCTGATAAAAGTGACGAAGGGTCTTCCTGTGAAAGCCATGTTGATCACGAATGGTGATGAAACCAGTGCCAGTATCATTCCTAAAATGGCTATGAGCAAACATTTCTTTCCAACATCCATTTCCCTTCACTCCAAAACTTTCTCCAGCCTTCCATTTCTCTCAACCAGTAGAAATATGTGTTTGCCGTCAACCTGGCTGTATTTCTCTGAGACTGTTTTTCTCGTTTCCTCCATGTGCTTCCGCGCATACTCCTCGCTCTTAAATATTATCTTAATACTGTAAGGGTCGCCCTCCTTTATCTTCTTCTTCAGCTTCTGCCTGAATATTCTTGCCTCCTGCTCGTCAGCCAAGTAAACTCTGCCGCCGGCGATCTCCTCATTATCATGGATGATTCTAATGGTTTTAGTATATTTGTCGAGTTGGCCTGCCTCAACTACTTCCAACAAACCGTGTTTCTTCGGAGGGTTGGGGCGTGGAAATTTAAGGTTTACGGTTTAAAATTAAAACTGTTTTACAGAATTAAAAAACTCTTTATGAGCGCGGATTCTACATCAGAATGTCTGCCTACTTGAGACACGCGGTCTCTTCGACAATAGACAAAACACTGCGGAAACTTAAGCATCAGATTTATATATTATGCTTCGGATTCTGAACCAATGCTATGAATTCCTCGGAAATATTTGAAGTCGCGTCTAAAAGCAGGCTTTTAAAGGATCCCTATGTAGAAAAAATATGGGGCTTGATGAACGATAAAAACCTTTTCTCCAAGTCTCCAGACTATCTCAGTAAACTCAGGAGGGGTCTTCTTAGAGATGCTTTAGACTATTTTTCAAGACATAGTGATTATTATCGTGAGCTTTTCGAGAGGCTTGGAATAAGCCCTCGGGATGCTGAGCTGGAGGATCTAGCGAAGCTCGCAATCCCATCGGATGTTCTAAGGGGGGAGGGCCATAAGCAGTTTCTAATCAAAGACGTGGAGGAGAACGGAGAATACTTCATGTCAAGCGGCACAACCAATCCTAATCCTGTAAAAATCTACAGGAGTCCGCTCGACCTCGCAATTATGATAAGGGGCAACACCTATCTTTTCGAATATGTTTACGGGAAGGAGGTTGAAAGCGAGAAGGGAATAGCGCTTTTCATGGCTGCTCCGGAGCTTAGGTACAGGCTTAACTTCGTGGCTTTCGTGCACCTCACTTTAGAGTCAAAGAAGATCCCTCTTCTCTACGGTATGAACTTGGTTGAAGGAACTACGGATGGGAAGCCTTGGCAGAAGCTTGTCCCGAACCAGGAGAATGTTCTCCGTTTCCTAAGAAGCAGGGAGGAGCCGAAACTCCTCTTCACCGCGCCCGCCGGCGTCTATTTGCTGTCTAAAAAGTTTGAGGATATGAACATGATTCAGAGGCTTGTCTACAGGCTGCTTAAAATCCTCCCGATAAACCTTGGAAAGGGAGGGGTCATCGTAACTGGGGGTGGCACAAAGGGCTTTGACCTGCCGCCTTACGATAAGATCGTGGAGTTCTCCAGGAAATATTTTGTTTCACGCGGGCAGGAGGGAGGTGCTCACGCTGTTCCCTTCATGGATGTTTTCGGCATGACTGAAACATTAACCGCTATGCTGGACAAGTTTGGAGAAATGGATAAGATACCGCATCCTCTTTCTGAAGTGTTCATTCTGAACCCTAAGACGTTCGAACTGGTCAGGGAGGAGTATACTGAGGGTATTGTTGGAATATTTAATCCGTTCGCAACATCTTGGCTTGAAATATTTTACCCTGGAGACATTATGCGTAGCCATCCGTCCAACAGGTATTATGGGAAGGAGTACGTGTACGTGAGGAGGCTGAGCGTCGACGAGGGGTGGAGTCTTCAGAGGGCTTGCGGTGGGACCATGGAGGAACTGATGGGTAGAAGCTAGTTGGACACGATGCTTGAGCTTAAGCCTTTCTGCAGCCACAAGCATACTGTCGTGGAAAAAACACAGAGTCATTACAGAATCCTAGAAGTTAGCAGCGAAAGCCTGCGGGAGATTATTAGTAGGTCTTCAGTGGTTCAGGGGAGGCTTTCAAGTCTAGGGGTTCAGGAACGGCTTGGAGTAATCGGGGAGATGGGTAAAATGTGGAGGGAGAAGCTTAACGACGGCAGGCTTGAAGACCTGAAAAAAATTCTGGCTAGAACAACAGGATACAGTGAAAAGCTCATAGAAATGGAGTTTTCGCTAATCCCTATGGTCTTAAACAAGGAAAACATTGGAGAAAACTTAGAGTGCTCACCCGCTAGGAAAATCCAGATTTTTGAAAGATTCGTTGAGATAAAGAATGGTGAGAGCTTTAGAATCGCCCCCGCCGGGCCTGTGCTCATCATAAGCTCAGGCAACTCGCTCCTCCCCGCGATTATTCCTTCAACAATATCCCTCGCCACTGGCAACCTCACTATAGTAAAACCCTCTCTTTCAAACTACTTGGGGGTGGTTGAAGTATTTGGTACACTGTGGGAAATAGCCTCAAACTCTGAGAGGGCGAAGACCATGAGGGACGCTCTCATCATAAGCTACTTTACACACGACAGTTCTTCGCTGAGACACCTTCTTGGTGAGGCAGAACTCGGCGTGGTGAACTTTTGGGGTGGTGAGCCTGCTAGAACCAGTGTTATGAGGATGATTTCAGAAAACTCTCATCATCCTAAGATCGTTATAAACGGGCCCTTAACGGGGTGCGCCCTTATAGATGAAAAGTCTGCTGACGAGAAAACGGCTGAAGGCTTAGCGAGAAACATGATACTTTACGATCAACAGTTATGCAGTTCTCCAACCTCCGGGGTTTTCATCGGCTCTTGGCAGAACGCTCTCTCCTTCACCCGTATTGTTGAAAGGTTCCTGGACGAGATTGGTTCAGAATTCGAGTCTGATTTCGACGATACAAGTCTTTTTCTCACTCAGTCTGCTAGAAGGATCTTCCAGTTGAAAGGCTCTCACGTCCTTTCTTCGAAAAACCCTAAGAATTTTTGGACGCTAGTATTATCAAGGGGGAAAAGCCTTCTGGATGAGGTTGTTAACTCCCTCCCCGCCTTTAACATCTATACTCGTAGAAGATTTCTGGAGATGGTTGTTGTAGAATCCGTCGACGAGGCTCTGAAGCACATCAGTAAGATTCCTGGTTCAACGGCTTTCAAAGGAGTTGACGGTGTCCAAACCATAGGGTGTTCGATGAACGGGAATGAAGAGATTTTTGAAAAACTGGTTTCCTTGGGGGTATATAGGGTTGTGCCTTTGGGTGACATGTTCATGAGGAGCCCTATCGAGCCTTACGATGGTGTCTCATTGTTCTCCGCGTTCACCAAAATAGTTTACCGTAGGGATTTAGAGCTATCCTTAAAACCATGAAAATACTTGTAACCGGAGCCTCCGGCTTTCTCGGCGGGCATTTAATCGAGGAAATGGTTTCTAAAGGGTATGATGTCATAGGCATGGTTAGGAAAAGCAGCAATACGAGTTTCCTTAGAAGCCTCGGCGTGAAGCTTAGGGTTGGGGATCTAACTATTCCTGAAAGCATCAAGCAGGCTACTGAGGACATCGACATCGTCATACATCTTGCCGCATACTACACCTTCTTCGGGAAAAAAGAGATGTATAGGAAGGTTAACGTGGACGGCACAAGGCTTCTTCTAGAAGCATCTTTAAGAAACGATGTGAAGAGGTTCGTCTACTGTAGCTCTACTGAGGCCATAGGTCCTGTTAAGAACCCGCCGGCGGAGGAAGATTCTCCTCCGAACCCGTCTTACGAGTATGGGAGGTCTAAACTCGAGGCTGAAAAAATAGTTAGGAATTATGGTGATAGAGGTGTTAAGTACACGATCCTCAGGCCATCCGGAATATATGGTCCGAGGAATGTTGACGACATCTCCTACTGGTTTATCACCGCCTTCGCTAAAAACGCTCTTCCGACAAGGATTATCGTCGGGGATGGGAGAAACCTTATTCAATTTGTGCACGTGAAGGACGCAGTTCAGGGTTTTCTCCTAGTTCTGGATAAGCCTGAGGTCTCTGAAAACCAGACGTATTTCATAAGCGATGACAGGGCTTACACTTACCTGGAGGTTTATGAAATATTGTCTGAACTCTGCAATAGGGCTCCTCCCAGGATTCATGTTCCTCCGATTCTTGCAAAAGCTTTTGTGGCTCCTGTGGAGTTGTTCAACAGGCTGAGGGGAAGAGTTGTTTTCACTTGGAAGACTAGTACCGTGAACGATCTGACTTCTGACAGGGCGTACAGCATTAGGAAAGCAGTAGGGGAGCTGGGTTTTAAGCCTAAATACGATCTTAAGACGGGTTTAAGGGAAACCATAGAATGGTATAGGGAGAACGGCTATATACGGTAATAACCAAGCGGGTCCTAGCCTGATGATTCAAGCAATAAAAATTTATCTTAAGCCAGGTTGAACCTCCGTTGCAAACACGATGAGGGTTAGGGTGCTGCTTGGAAACATCGACAGCTCACTTCTTTATTCGGATGCGGTTGTTGCCATAGATGTTTTACGCTCATCCACAACCATACTGGCCGCCTTGGCGAATGACGCTAAGAGTGTTATCCCGGTTGCATCTGTGGATGAGGCTCTCACTGTTGGAGACAGGCTTCAAGCAGTGATTGGCGGGGAAGTAAACAGTGTTAAGCCCCCTATGTTTCACCTCGGGAACTCCCCGATGGAATACGTTCGGGAGAGGATAGGTGGGAAAACGGTTGTACTCTACACCTCCAGCGGAACGAGGCTCCTGAAGTTTCTAACGGCTGTTTCGAAAAAAGTCTTGGTGGGAGCAATAGTCAACGTTTCCCCACTCGTGAAGTACCTCGCGGAAGAAGGTTTCAACAATGTGGCAATCGTCACGGCGGGTAAAATCGGCTCCCCGGCGCTTGAAGACTCTTATTGCGCGGGTCTTATCGTTAAAAACATTCCTTGGAAGGAGTGTGACAGGAACGCTGAGATCGTGATGAAGATCGCTGAGTTCAAAATAGATGCTGTGAAGAAGTCGCTTCACGCTTTGGAGCTTGTTAAACTCGGCTTGGAAAAGGACGTTGAGTATTCCCTAACCCCTGACAGCATTAGGATAGTGGCTGGCGTTGATTCTTTCAAGGGATGTATCCGGCTCCCTTAACAACTCCTTTCTTCAACATTTTCCTCTGCTCCTTGCTCTGCTCATACATCCTTACGGCAAGCGAGTGTGAGCAAATCCTCCTCTTTAAATAGCCTAGGCAGCTACAGTTATAGTTGCCGTAAGCGTCTCTCGAAACTATGTAAACCCCATGGTCTCCTTTAACCTCGTAGCTCGAGCTATCTAGCTGGCTAATCCTCTTCTCCTTCAGGATCGCCCTGGCTTTAAGCACTAGTTTCTCAACCCCTGAAGCCTCCTTCTTCTCGCCCTCCTCACCCATCCTTCTGAACCTCTATCCTACTGGTTGGTGCGAGTATTTTTAAGATTTCAATGTCTGTTTAAAGGCCAGTAGCTAGGGTTACAGTCCTAATTGCCCTGATAATTCTGCGGGGCAGCGTCTTAAGCCAAGCTGGAAAGCCCCTCTGGAAACTCCAGCCCGAAGTCAGTAATCCTCCTCCGAACCATGCTCATTATCTTCCTACCGGTGAGTCTACTCACGCCCGCCGGCCTCAGTATTCCTATATCGGTCACGATGGCTGTTATGAACTGTGGTGGAGTCACGTCGAAAGCAGGGTTGAAAACCCTAACCTGCTTCCTACCAGGCTCATGTGTCACAATGCTTTCCGAAGGAGGCCACTCCTCCAAGGCTTTCTCGGAAACCAGCCCCCTGCTCTTCATGTCTTTCGCGATCAGACTATAGGGGTATGTTACTTCATCCAGGCTCCTCTCTTCGATCTCTATATCCCTCCCCTTTTTAACGTCCAGCGATATCGTAGAGTAGGAGGTAGCGTAGTAGAAGGGTGCCTTGAAATACTTGAAAAGCCGAGCGATGTCGGCCGAGCCAACCTTGTTGGCTACTGCACCGTCTCTAGCGACTCTGTCAGCCCCGAGTATAGCCTTGTTCACACCCAGCCTTTCAAACGATATTGAAACCATGTTGTCCGTAACTATTGTCGTAGGAACCCCTACCCTGTTTAGCTCCCACACGGTTAGTCTATATCCCTGGCTCCTCGGCCTAGTCTCCTTCGAGACAACCTTAACATCCACACCGTTCGAGTATGCTTCCTCTATTATGCCTAGAGCATGCCCCATCAGCGTGGAGGAGAGGCTCCCACCGTTGCAGTGCGTCATTATCACGTCGCCGTTTCTAACTATTTTCAGGCCGTAGGTCCGCATGTAGTAGTTTAAAGCCATGTCTTGGGCAAGTATGAAGTCTGAGATTTTACGCAGAGCATCCATGGATTTTCCGAGGCTCCCCGTCTCCTCGTAAACTCTTCTACAATAGTTGTAGGCTAGTAGTGTGGCCCAAGCCAACGGGGCTGCAGTCGGCCTCGCGTAAGCTATTTCGCGAGCCATTACGGATAACTGGTTCATCGGGTCCGCGCTATGCTTTGCTTGAGAAGCTCCTAAAAGCAGCGTGTAAGCGCCGGCGACGCCTATCGCCTGAGATCCTCTAACAACCATGTTTTTTATAGCCTGAACCCCGTTTCTCCATTCACCTATTTCCTTGGCAGCCACTTCAAACGGCAGCCTATTTTGATCTAGGAGTATAAGCCTATCCTTAGCATGGTCATACCAGAGGGTTACTGGAAGAGTAGTCTTCCTGTGAACCGGGAGGCCCAGCTCAGGGTCCTCCTCGAGCCCAAGCCTGCTTGAAACATGCTTTAAATACTCCAATTCTAGAGTCTCCAGTCAACCCAGAAGTTTTTATCTTTATCCCTCTCAGCAGCGTTAGCATGGCTAGCATTAGCGGGAGGCGGGGAGCCGGGGTTTTCAAGCCTGCTGAAATCATAGTTGCCTCCAGCGTTAAGCCCGGGGCTAGGCCGGGTGACGCTTACGGCGTTTGCAGCAACGCTTTGAAACACGGTATTAGAAGCGTCTGCATACCTACAGCATACCTTAGAGAAGTGGCTGTCTTAGCAAAGAATACTGGTTTAAAGGTGTCCACCATGATATCTTTCCCAACTGGTTTGATGCCGGTTGAACTAAAGATAATGGAGATGCGGTTTGCCGCGGAGCAGGGGGTCGAAGAAGCATACTTTTATCCTAACGTAGGTGACTACCTTGACAGTAGGATTATAGAGTTCGAATGGGAGCTTTCTAGAATAGCGGAGGAGTCCCAGCTTACTGGCTTAAAAAACGTGAAGCCAGTGGTTGAGACGAGCCTCGTTTCAGAAAAACAGCTGAGAGAGATGCTAAGCATTTTTAAAACATCCGGTTTCGACACGGTTGTCGTCTCATCCGGTTTCGGCCTTAAGGCAATGAGTCCCGAGGACTTGAGGCTCTTAAACACTGTTGACGAACCCATCACGATAGAGGCTCATTGCAGGGTAGTGTCCCTCCAGGATGTTCTAAACCTGGTTGAGAACAGGGTTTGCAGACTATGCACCCTAGACTACACGGTTGTTTCAGAAGAGGCTTCTCAAAGACGGTTTGAGGAGTAGTATTAAGCTGGAAAAGCATATATTTCGACTCTGATAAGCTGTCAACGCGGCTTGTCACCGTACAGGATTGCTTTAATGCCAGGCGATGGGATAGGACCGGAGGTGGTTGGGGAGGCTGTTAAAATAGGGAGGAGTCTTCTCGAATCCATCGGTGTCCCAATCTTCTTCGAAGATTTTCCGAACGGTGCTGAACATTATCTTGAAACGGGTGAAACGCTGTCGGAAGAAACTTTGAACAGGCTGAAGAGGTTCGACGCAATATTCTTCGGGGCCGTGGGGGACCCAAGGGTTAAGCCAGGTATCCTTGAAAAAGGCATTCTTCTAAGAATGCGTTTTCTTCTCGATCTCTATGTGAACCTCCGTCCGGTTAAGCTTTTGAAGGGGGTTGAAACACCTTTAAGAAGATTCGGTAATGGGGGTATTGATTTCACAGTTATACGTGAGAATACTGAGGATTTCTACGTAGGCATGGGCGGGAGAGTGGACGGAGGATGCTCAAGGGTCTTCGAATACACTGTTGAAACTGGTGGAGCTAGGGGAAGTAGGTATAAGGTTGAGGTTGACAGTAGTCGTGGTGAAGCCTTTCAAATAGGCGTGATCTCCGTGAAGGGTGCTGAAAGAATCATAAGGTATGGCTTCGAATATGCTGTTAAAAGAGGCTTGGATCAGATAACTTTCGTGGATAAGGCTAATGTGCTCACTGAGGCCTACGGCCTTTGGAGGGAGATGGTTGAGAAAACAGGCAAGGAGTACGGTGGCAAGGTTAGAAGCGAGTTCATGTATGTTGATGCTGCAGCACTCCACATGGTTTTAAACCCTGGGCGCTTCAAGCTTATCGTAACCCCAAACATGTTTGGAGACATTCTGACAGACCTGGGTGCGGCTATTCAGGGCGGGCTGGGTTTCGCGCCCAGTGGAAACATTAATCCTGAAGGCGTCTCAATGTTCGAGCCTGTTCACGGAAGTGCTCCAGACAAGGCTGGGAGGAATATCGCCAACCCTGTCGCGGCAATCCTAACCTTCTCCCTAATGCTTGAACACCTGTGGGGCAGGAGTGGAGATAAGCGTCTACTGGAAGCATCTAAGATAATTGAGGCCGCCGTGGAAAATGTTTTGGCAAGCGGAAGGTGCAGGACGCCGGATATGGGTGGGGACTCTAAGACGAGTGAAATGGGAGACGCGGTCCTAGAGGAATCAAGGCGTCTACTGTTCAGCGGGAAATGAAGAGCCTTGTTTTCAAGAAGGATGGTCTTCACAGGCTTAGTGCAAGCTATATTCCTGAAAGGCTTCCAAACAGGGAGGAACATCAGCTTGAAATATTCAACACCGTGATAGGCTTCCTGGATGGCAGGATTCCTTTGAAAGCAATAGTTTTAAACGGTCCAAGCGGCTCCGGCAAGACCGTTACTGTTAAGAAGGCTTCCGAGCAGGTTTTAAAATACTGCAGCCAGAGAAACATTAAACTTGAATATAGGCATTTAAACACCAGGTTCGCTTCCTCGGATTTCACCCTTTCTCAGATGATCGCGTTAAGCCTCATGCCAAACATACCTGGCAGGGGCTACAGTAGCAGGGAGCTACTGTTCACGGTCTTCGACTATCTTGAGAAATCAGGCAGGAGCTTCCTACTCGTCCTAGACGATTTCGACAGTTTTCTAAGCGTGGTTAGAAGCAGGTTTTTCACGGATCTTTTAAAGATTTCAGAGGAGTATGAGGAAAGGGTTAAGGTAATCCTGATACTCATCGGGATAGAGGATGTCTCGCGCAAAGTTAAAGACCCATGGGCAACCTCCTTCTTCTGGAGGATAGGCAGGAGCTTCAAACCCTATAGTGCTGAAGAAATATCGATGATACTGAGGGACAGGGTTGAGCTCTCTTTTAACGATAATGCCGTGGAAGACTCGCTGATATACCTGATCGGCAGGCTTACGGAGAGGTTTGGATACGGGTCAGCCAGGTATGGTATCGAACTCCTTCTTGCAAGCGGGCTTAACGCGAGCTACGAGGGCTCATCCCAAGTTTCTTCCGAGCATGTGAGGGAGGCCCAGTATAGGATTGAAAGCATAATTACTCCGAGGGATTTGAAAACGGTTTTCTCCCAGGATCCTGAAATGCGTCGGCTCGTGGAGAAGCTTCTACATGTTTTCGAGTCTTGCGAGGAGCCTTTCATAGGCTTCAAGAGGCTTGAGGAGCAGGGTGTGAAAACCAAGGACAGCAACGTTGTTGAGAGGCTTAGCGTTGGTAGGGATGCCCCTCAGGCTTCTTCAAGAGTCTTTCGACTAGTCTTCACCCTGCGGGAAACCAGTACGAGCAACACTATTGCGAGAAAGGTTGCGAGAAGCAGGTAGTTAAGCAGAGTGATGTCCCCCCCACTTATGCTTGTTCCAACCTTCTCGCCAAGGTAGCTATAGAAAATAGCTCTCGGAACAGTCCCCAGCAGGGTTGCGACAGTGAAAGAAGCCAAGGTTATTCCGGTCAATCCGGCGAAGTAGGATATTGCGTCGAAAGAAATCCACGGTATGAATCTGGCTGCGAATATTATTTTAGACCCGTGTTTGCAGAAAAGCTTTTCAACCTTCTCAAGCTCGTCCCCGCCTATAAACTTCTCAACCAAGGGTTTTCCAAATTTAAGGCCTATCGCGTAGTTTATCAGTGCACCGCTCATCAGCCCGATTGTCCCGACTGCTGAAGAGGCTTCGAAACCGAATGCGGAGCCGCTCATTATCAGTACTGCCTCAGCAGGTATTACCGCTATGATCGATTGGACAACCATCAGCAGATAGAAGCCTGGAAGCCCTCCCCCCAGCATCGCCTCCTGAAGCCTGTTGAAGTAATGGGCGAAAACGCTTGGGAAAACGTTGACGATAATGATGGCCGTAATCACGATTATTGAAAGCAACAGCTTAATATCCGTCTTCATGCGTCTCAAAACTCTTTTCTCACCCTTATTAACTCTTTCCAAGCTGCTTCAGGAAACCTTTAAAAAAGTCTCATTTAGAGAAACGGTTATTCCAAGCGGCATAGGAGGAGGACCGTTGAAGCCCGAAAGTGATTCGAATAGTGTTTCCATACTGGATGACGTTGAAGCAATCAGGAGGATTGACTTGGGCAACATGGGGGTAATGATATCCTCGTTCCCCATGTTGATGAAAAAGGCGGTTGAACTCTCTAAGAGCCTCATTCTCCCGAAGCACTATAAAAGTGTTAGGGAGATCGTTGTTTGCGGAATGGGCGGCTCGGCGATAGGCGGAGACCTTTTCAGAGACCTTTCTTGGAGGAAAATCCCGATAAGCGTCTCTGTGGTGAGGGACTATGATCTGCCTAAGCATGTAGGTGAGAAAAGCCTAGTGGCAGCAGTAAGTTACTCGGGAGACACTGAGGAAACGCTTGAGTCCTTCAGGCAAGCCTATGAAAGGGGGCTGCATATAGTCGGCATTGGTTCCAACGGGTTGCTTGAGAAAGCCTGTTTAAGGCTTTACATTCCTTTCCTAAAAGTTCCATCCGGTTACCAACCTAGGGCGGCACTTCCGTTGCTCTTCATACCCCTGTTGAAGCTGGCTGAGGAAATTGGCTTTCCGCTGGTTGAAGATGAAGAGCTGGCTGAGGCCTGCAGTATGCTCGAGAACTATAACACTAGTCTTTATCCGGAGACTCCATTGAACCGTAACCCGGCTAAGCAGCTGGCAGCCAAGATTCACGGGAGGATCCCCATAATATACTCTCCTGAGCATTTGAAATCCGTCGCCCTAAGGTATAAGGATCAGATCAACGAGAATGCTAAGATGAGGGCTATGTGCGACCAGCTTCCGGAAGCCAACCATAATGAGGTTGAAACATGGGAGGTGGCTGATTTCAAGGAAATTCTTCACGTTATTCTTGTCGACAGCAGTTTCAAGAATCCCTACGTTGCTGAAAGCTTTAAGCAGCTTGCTTCAAAGATTGAGAACGAGGGTATTGGGTTAAGCATAGTTCAGCCTATAGGAAAAACATTGTTTGAGGAAATGCTTTCAGCTATAATGCTTGGAGATTGGGCGAGCTACTATCTAGCCATACTGCGAGGGGTTGACCCTGCTCCGGTTAACCTCATAAGCGATTTCAAGAGGAAACGCGATGAGAAAGTAAAGTATTCCAGAAAGTTTGAAGAATGGTTGAACAGGGTTAGTGGAAGTGTTCGGAATACTTAGAAATACCTGGCTATTCTGCTTTCCGCCTCGTTTCTCTCGCATAAAAGGATCCTCGTCAACTCAGGCATACTGATCCTCCTGAACTCCATCCTGTTCCTCCTGAGCATCTTCTCAGCACCGCCTGTCACTCCTGGGGCTAGAAGCACGACTCTGACGCTTGGCCCAAGCCCTCCAGCATACTTCAGCAACTGTCTAACCGCCTCCACGCCAGCCCTATCCTTCTTTATCTCAACTATTGTTCTACGATTGTCCGCGTCAACCCCTACAATGTCCACCACACCTGTTTTCTCCCTAGCCTCCGCAGAAGTTATTCTGAACCCTTTCTCCACAAGCTCGGGATGCCTACAGAGGATTTCAGAAACTTCCTTCTCACTCACATACATCTGGAATCTCCCTCTGTCCTCAAGCTTTCCGGAGAAGAGGCTTTTCACAACGTATATCCTTACGATGATTTTCTCGGGCTTCTTAACTCTCTTAACCGTTAGAGCAACATGGTCCCTGCCAAGTGTTAGCCCAATGTAATTTGGAGGAGGCTGCCAGTTAACAGGCTCCAGCCCAGAAGCCCTGTGGAGCAGGAAGGAAGTGTCCTCCTTGACGACGAGGAGTCTTTCACCCTTCTCTAAAAACGACCTGGCTCTCCCAAGGTAATCAGCCTCGCACAAGCAGACTGCTGCAATGAACTCTTTTGCGCTCACCGCTTTCCTAAGTTGCTCTGCAACCTCTTCCAATCCGGGTTTAACCATCAGTCGTTGAATGCAACCGACGCATTTATTTCTTTTTTAAACATTCTGTCGCTAATCGAATCATGATTTTTCAACAGTCTTGTATTTTTAAGTCTTAAGGCCTTTTAACTTTTATTTTTTCAAGCGTGAGCAATGAAACTTAATAAACCCCTTCCGAGGAAAATCTTCTGGTCGAAAGGTCCGTGAACGAGGAGGGGAGGTCTGAGCTTTGAACGATAAGAAGGAGGGTTTTCCAGGCGACAGCGGGAGAAAGAAGGACCCGCCCGACTACGTTTATCTGCGTGTCGCTGAGGCTCAGCCGACTGACGTTGGGCGGGGGTATGCTAGGATAGACCCTGAGGTGGCGAAGCTTCTAAATCTTTCACCTGGAGACGCTATAGAGGTAGTTGGCAGAAGGAAGACTTATGCACTTGTGTGGCCCGCGTCAGCCAAGGACAGAGGGCTGGGCCTGATCAGAATAGACGGGTACACGAGGGAGAATGTTGGTGTCAGTCTCGACGACAAGGTTAGGATCAGGAAGGTAACGGCTAGGTATGCTACGACTGTTGTGCTTGCGCACACTGAGCAGCCCAGGATGGTTAACGGCGAGGAGTTTGTTAAAAGCATAATGATAGGCCGGATAATAAACAGGGGTGACATTATTCCAGTGAGGATAATGGGTAAGATTGTTCAGCTGGTCGTTGTCTCATACCAGCCTGCGGCTGAAGCAGTTATCGTTACTGAGGATACTGTTGTTAAGATTAGCGAGAAAATATACCAGATTAAGAAGCTTCTTCCAAGGATTACCTACGAGGATATAGGCGGCTTGGAGGAGGCCATACAGAAGATCAGGGAGATGGTTGAACTCCCACTCCGACACCCGGAGCTTTTCGACAGGCTAGGGATAGAGGCTCCTAAGGGTATTCTACTCTACGGTCCACCCGGTACTGGTAAGACCCTCCTAGCTAAAGCCGTAGCCAATGAGACTAACGCGCACTTCATAAGCATAAGCGGGCCGGAGGTGATGAGCAAGTACTATGGTGAGAGTGAGCAGAGGCTCAGAGAAATCTTCAAGGAGGCGGAGGAGAATTCTCCAAGCATAGTTTTCATAGATGAGCTTGACTCCATTGCCCCCAAAAGGGAGGATGTAACCGGGGAGGTTGAGAAGAGGGTTGTCGCCCAGCTTCTCTCCTTGATGGACGGTCTTCAGACGCGTGGAAAGGTTGTTGTGATAGGCTGTACGAACAGGGTTAACGCGATAGATCCTGCCTTACGTAGACCCGGAAGGTTCGACAGGGAGATAGAGATAGGTGTACCTGACAAGAAGGCGAGGCTTGAGATTCTTCAGATACATATCAGGGGTATGCCGCTCTCCGACGATGTTGACCTCAGGAGGCTTGCCGAGCTTACTCCTGGTTTCGTCGGCGCTGATCTTGCAGCCCTGGCTAAGGAGGCTGCCTTAAGATGCTTGAGAGAAGTCTTGCCTGAGATTGATCTTGAGACCGAGGTCATACCAATAGAGGTGCTCAGCAAGCTTGTGGTTAAGATGAAGCATTTCGTGGATGCTTTGAAGGAGATAGAGCCGTCTGCACTGAGGGAGATAATGGTTGAGAGCCCGAATGTTCACTGGGATGACGTCGGCGGCCTTGAAGAAGTTAAGAGGGAGCTTATAACTTCAATAGAATGGCCCCTGCGGTTCCCGGAGCTTTTCAAGAAGCTCAGTATAAGGCAGCCTAAGGGTATTCTTCTCTACGGTCCCCCTGGAACAGGTAAAACGCTTCTCGCTAAAGCCCTAGCGACTGAGAGCGAAGCCAACTTCATAAGTATCAAGGGTCCCGAGCTGCTTTCAAAATGGGTCGGTGAGTCTGAAAGAGGCATTAGAGAAGTATTCAGGAAGGCTAGGCAAGTCGCTCCCTGCATAATCTTCTTCGACGAGATTGACTCAATTGCGCCAGTCAGAGGCAGAGATGTGAGCAGCGATGTTACTGAGAGGGTTATCAGCCAGCTTCTCACGGAGATCGACGGGCTGCAGGACCTTAGGGGTGTTATAGTCATAGGTGCAACCAATAGGCCTGACATAATCGACCCTGCTCTGCTGAGGGCTGGAAGGTTCGACAAGCTTATAGGCTTAAGCTGGCCGGATAAGGAGACCCGCAAGAAAATATTCCAGATACATTTAAGGGGGAAGCCTATGGCCACAGACGTAAACATCGACGAGCTGGCCTCAATAACTGAAGGGTTCTCCGGTGCGGACATAGCTCAGTCATGCAACGACGCCGGCCTCATAGCGATAAAAGAACTGCTTGAGATGACGAGCGACGAGGAGAGGGTTATGAAGATGGCTGAGAAACTTGTCATTCAGAAGAGACACTTGATGGAGGCTATAAACAAGTTAAACATCCCGTCTCCGGAGGAACGTAGGGCCTACGAGCTCATGATGTCGAAGTTTGCGGGGACAGCAAAGTCAACGGTGATGGCTTCACCTACTCTGGTTTAAACAGGGCTTCGAAGCGAAAACATTTATTTATTTCAACCATGAAGACTAGTCGAGTAAGCCATGTGTGCAAGCGTAAGGTATAGGCCTCCGGAGACAGCTGAAATAGGTATTTTCGGCGGAACAGGGAACTATGATCCGTCGTATCTTCAGGACGCTAAACAGTTTAAAGTATACACGCCATACGGTTCTCCTTCAGACCTCGTTACAGTAGGGTGGGTTAAGGACAGGAGGGTTGCCTTCCTGCCTAGGCATGGCAGGCATCACACAATACCACCATACAAGGTTAACTACAGGGCCAACGTCTGGGCCTTCAAAACACTGGGTGTAACCAGGATAATAAGCCCCGCCGCCGTCGGGAGCCTCCAGCCTGAGTTCATAAAACCCTACGAGTTCGTGGTGGTAGACCAGTTTTTCGACAGGACGACAAACAGGAGAAGCCTCTCCTTCTACGAGGGCGGTCTGGTTGGCCATGTTGCCTTCAGCGACCCAGTCTGCCCTGAGCTGAGAAGGATACTCCTGGATTCTGGGAGGAAGGTTCTTCCGAATGTGAAGATTCACCCGACGCCGGAGGAGGAGGCTGAGGGAAAATCTTTTACCTACGTGACCATCGAGGGCCCAAGGTTCTCAACAAGAGCCGAGTCTCTCTTC
>JAWCMB010000022.1:0-9540 GCA_038850115.1 Thermoproteota archaeon | reverse complement strand
GGGTCTCGGCTTCTCGGTTGTGGGCATGACGGCTGTGTCTGAAGCATACTTGGCGAGGGAGGCGGAGATATGTTTTCTCAGCATCGCATTGATCACGGACACTGATGTCTATGGCTTGATGCCAGTAACAGCTGAAAGGGTTGCTAAAAGCATGAGGGAGAATGTTGCGAACGTGAATAAGCTTATCTATGAGACAATCCCCACGATACCAAGGGAGAGGAAGTGCAGCTGCAGCACTGTGCTGGATGTTTCGCTCTACTAGGGGGGGTTAGCATCTCCAGAATCGTAAGGTGGGCGTGCCGGACGGGGGAAACGGATACTGGTGTCTAAACGTCTGCCTAGGACCATAGTGGGTTTCGACCCAGGGACTACTGCAGGCCTGGCAGTACTGAACCTGAACGGGGAGCTTCTTCTTCTGAAGAGCCTTAGACACTGGAGCAGGAGCAGCATAATTCTTGAAACGCTGAGCGTGGGTGATCCTATTCTGATATCGACGGACAGGGCTGAGGCCCCTAAAGCGGTTAGGGAGCTAGCTCAATCGCTGAACCTGACTGTTTTCGAAACTGGGAGGGAGGAGACGCTGGAGGATAAAAGCAGCTTCGTCAACGAGTATGCTTCTAAATCAGGCTTCAGGATCGGGGATGAGCACCAGGCTTCAGCGCTCTACGCCGCGCTTAAAGCTTACAACAGTTTCAAAAACGATTTTCAGAGTATTGAGCTCAACGTGGAGAGGAGGATGAACGACTTCAAGGAAGCTCTGATAGAAGAAGTTAAGAGCGACCTTATTAAGGGGGTTCCGCCTGAACGCTCAATCAGGGAACGGCTTTCTCAGTCGACTGTTCAAAGCGTTGACGCAAACTTGGTGGAGCAGCTTAGGAAGCAGCTTCTTGAGGAGAGGAGGAAGGTCGAGACCC
Source organism: Thermoproteota archaeon (assembly GCA_038850115.1). Classification (GTDB taxonomy): domain Archaea; phylum Thermoproteota; class EX4484-205; order EX4484-205; family JAAOZP01; genus JAAOZP01. The sequence continues at coordinate 8,626 of JAWCMB010000022.1, read as the reverse complement.
TGGCCTTGAAGCTTGAAAACCTGAGGAGCGAGCTTAAGAAAGCAGAATCCAGGATGCCTGGGAAAGAATCCGGGTTGAAAAGCGTCGTAAGCTACACACCCGGGGGAAGCAGGCTAACAAGCTTGAGCCAAGCCCTCGGGAAGCAGGAGAAAGATTTTGGTGAACGTCTCCAAGTGGATGTTTTTGCTGAGCTAACTTCGAAGAAGGCTAAGAGCGAGGTTCGCAGCATGGTTGTGGCTGCCGAAACCCTGAAGGGAGACCTGGGGAAGATCTTCAAAGCCTTATCCTCCAGAAACGTCAGGATCCTTATACTGGATGTTGACACGGTGGAGGACGAGGCTGTGAAGGAGGCTGCCTACCATGGTCTCCTACTCTGCGACATGAGAAGCCTCCCCCTGGAGAAGCTGGATGGGAAACTCTACGTTAGGAAGAGCGATGTCAGGGAGCTTTTAAACAAGAGGAGGAGTCTTCTCACCGCAGCCTTGGTCGAAAGGCTGACTGAGCTGAGCCTCAAGTAGTTTAGCTATATCTCCTCAGACCTGCCGACGAAAAGAATGTTGCTTCCCCGGACCAGCACAAGGTTAAAGTTAACAGCTTCCCTATCACCCTCATACTCCATCGTCCCGCCCATGATAAGGTTCATCTGCATATCCACGTTAAGCAGCATCCCCCTGTATACTGAGTGGTCGTTCTTGAGCCGAAGGAAAACCTTCTTGCCAACCATGCTCCTCAGAACGTTCAGCGGCCTCTTGTTAATAGTCTCGTCGACACTTCGATTGCTCAACTTCAGAAAAAGCAACTTACTGCTCCCTATATAAAAATTGCTGGCTGAAGAGGCATTAATCAACCTTCCACCGGAAACCCACGATCAGTCTCACTGGCGGGCTGGATGCTCCTCCATAAGGTTAGGCTGGCTGACGAAGGATTAGTCGAAAACACTAGTAGGGGAAACCCTCAGCCATCTCAGCATCGGAAAGCTCCTTGAGGAGGCGGGCAATCCTCTCTACAGCAGCCTCCAAGATCTTCTCCCCCTTATCCCTGGAGGATTTAAACGGGTTTCCGAAGCCGGAGTTCCTAGTTAAAAAATGCCAGGGCCTCGTAAACCTGGCCCAAGAGTAAGCTAAAGACTCAACCCTAGGCGTATTCACGGCCCCCTCCTCCGCCTCCCCCATGCGCACGAGATGCGGGAACAGGGCAAGCCCAACGCTCGTCTCAAACTCGTCACCATGCTCCCCCGGCTCCTCTATAATCGTGCTCCTCACATCGTCGACGGTTCTCCACCAGTTGACTGTGACGATGAAAACCCTAGTCCTGCCGTAGAGGTCGCGCATCAGGGGTGTGAAATCGTTGCCACCATGCCCATTAAGAATCACCAGCTTCCTCACCCCGTGGTGCTCGAGCGATTCAACAATATCCCTGACCACCATGTTCAGCGTCGACTGGTCGAGGCTTATCGTCATCGGGAAGCCGAGCGAGTTCCTGTTCGAACCGTAAGGTATAGCAGGAAGCATGACCACTCTGGCACCCATCTCCACAGCTTTCTCACAAGCCATCTCGGCCACAGTCTTAGCCTGGTAGAAATCCGCCCCATAGGGCAGGTGGAGACCATGAGGCTCTGTTGAGCCAACCGGTAGAACTGCAACCTCAAACCTGTTCTCCTTCACGTCCTTAAGTGTAGACTCCTGAAGATTCCACGCAACCATAAGGTTAAGCCTGTTGTAAAGCATATAAATCTTGCAGCCTAACGTCATGTAAACACTTTTCGGGAGCACTACTTTCAAATTAAACTCGAACTTATTTTTCCTTAGCGACTATGCCTTGAACAGCACCGCATTCCTTGCAGAACACTATCGTCAGGAGTTTGTCGCTCAAAGGATATTCTATGAAGGTGAATGAAGCTATGTCGGCACCGCACTTGAAGCAAACAGGCTTATTCTTAACAGCCCTATCTCCCATCTTGTCCTACATCACCTCCTGTCTATTTTTATTACGAACAGTTCGCTTTCAGACCGCTGATACTGCTCATTCCCACCGAACTTCGCGTAGACCTCAGCCGTGTCTCCGAGCAAATCAGTCTTTCTAGCTTTCCACTCGATGCTGAAGCCCCCGTCCTCGCCTGTTACCCCGGAGGCCAGCAGATCGTCCCTATCAATGTCCCTCTCCATTATCCTTATGTTAGCATTGGCGATCGGCTTCCCAGTCTCGGCCTCAATAAGCCTCCCGGTGAAAACAAGCGGCGAGCCCGCTTTAACTCTAGCTGGTGGAGCCTCTAGTTTTAAAACGGTTTTAATCGGTTTAACCTGCGCAGGAGGCTTCATCTTATGAATAATCTGGGTGACAACGGTCCCGCTCGGTATCAGTATATCCCTCGTGCCGTCAGTGGACTCCAGCACGAGGTGCATCAACCTAATCTCCTTGACAACCCCTGTCTGACCTGCGACGGTTATCGTATCCCCAAACGTGTAAGGTCTTGAAAGCAATAGGAAGACTCCCGCGACCACGTTGGACAGTATGGTCTGCGTCGCGAAGCCGACGACAAGGCCTCCGAATGAACCTACGGTTAAGGCAGCCGCAGGGTTCGCGTTGAAAACCGAAGCTATCAGCGAGAGCAAGACGGCGAGGCCAGAGATCCTCGTCAGCGTCCGAACGGTTGCGGCAGTAGGATGATCCGTAAACCTCCTCATGTAAGTGTAAACGACTTCGCTGAGGGCACTCACTACAAGATACCCTAGGCCAAATATTAGGATTGCTTGAATATACTGGACATACGGGTTTACGAGCAGTATTATTCCGCTTAAATGCTGCAGGTATGGTGGGATGTTCTCGGCAGACGTCCAGCCGAATAGCAGGTCGAGAACCGATAAAGATATTGCTAGAATAACTATGTAAAGAATCGTCTTAAGCCATCCAGCACGAAGGCTTTTAACCCTGCTCTCAGCCGCCTTAGCCGGCTTGTCCTCGTCAGGCAACGTCAACACAGGACACCTGAAGCAGTCGTGTAGGTGCTACCATTAAAACTTTTAGCGCGCATGCATTGCCAAAGGCTTGATCTTTAATCAGTTTGTAGGCGATACTGCCTTCAAAGAAAAGCAGCTCCCGAGCCTTCCTTCACTCGCGAACGATGGAGAGGAATTGAAACAACCTGCAGATCGTTAAGAAGGATTTAAACCAGCCTTTTCAAAAATACTTGAGAACAGTGTGTCTCTAATATACTTTAGAAGCGGTTGCAGATGAGAAAAATAAAAAATCGGTTTAAATTAGGAAGGTAAGCTAGCTTTCGAACAGATAGCATGATACGAAGTGTTCCGGCTTACCTTCAACAAGCTCTGGTGTTTGCTTGTCGCATTTCCCCTCTATGAGGAAAGGACACCTATCGCTGAATTTACATCCCGGCGGAGGGTTAATGGGGTTCGGTGGATCTATTTTCCTCAGCTCGATCATCTTCCTCTTCTTCGACAAAGTTGGGTCTGGAACCGGGACGGCTGAAAGCAGCGCCTTAGTATAGGGGTGTAGTGGGTTATGTATGAGTTCATCCGTCTTTCCGACCTCCATCATGCTTCCCAAGTACATGACCGCCGTCCTACCTTCTTCAGCAAAGTATCTTGCGACTCCAAAGTCATGAGTAATGAAAAGGAATGAAGCGTCCAGCCTTTTCCTCAAATCAAGGAGCAAGTTCAGAATCCCGATCCTCAGGGAAACATCTATCATCGTAACAATTTCGTCGGCAACTATGAACTTCGGATTCAGGCTGATTGCCCTGGCTATCGCCACCCTTTGTCTCTGTCCGCCTGACAATTGATGCGCATACTTATTCATAAAATATTCTGGGGGAGTTAATCCAACCAGGTTCAGAAGCTCAACCACCTTACTCCTTATCTCGTTCTCACTCGGAAGAAGTTTGTGGTACCTTATTCCGGAGCTTACTATGTCATACACGCTCTTCACGGGATGCAGGGAGGCATATGGGTCCTGGTGAATTATCTGTGCGTTTCTTCTGAATGAATTATATTCCTTTCCCTTCATTTTCCAAACGTCCTTCCCTCCATATATGACTGTCCCATGGGTTGGTTTTATCAACCCTATCATGGCCTTTCCAAGAGTCGTTTTTCCACATCCGCTTTCACCAACTAGTGAAACAACTTCTCCGCTTCTCACACCGAGACTACATTTGTCGACCGCGCTAAACGATACGGATTTTCCGAAGAGGCTGCTCAAGCCCGCTTTAAATCTCACAGTTAGGTTTCTAGCCTCCAACAGATAATCGGCTTTCACTCTAAGTCCCTCCATCTATGGCAGGCTATGAACCTATCCTCAGAAGCCTCCTCTAGGCGAGGAATGGTCTCTCTACACAAATCCACGGCTAATGGGCATCGGGGGTTAAACGCACATCCCGTCGGCAGGCTGAACATGTCGGGCGGTGAACCAGGAATCGGTTTCAATTTTCTCACGTCACCGAGAACCGACGGCGTCGCTTGTATTAGGCCAGTCGAGTAAGGATGTTTTGGCCTTAGGAAAAGATCTTCCGTCTTCGCGATTTCCACTATCCTTCCAGCGTATGTAACCGCTATCCTGTCAACCACCTCAGCGCAGATGGCAAGGTCATGTGTTAGCAATACCGTGGTTATTCCAAGCTTCATCCTCAGGTCGGATAATACGTCTAAGATATACTTCTGAGAGATCACGTCGAGGGCTGTAGTCGGTTCGTCGAGAATCAAAACCCTCGGATTAAGCAGCAGGGACATAGCTATCATGGCTCTCTGCTTCATTCCCCCGGAGAGCTCATGTGGAAAAGCTTTCATCGTCCTCTCGGGATCAAGCCTTACCAGCTTCAGCAACACGCTCGCCTTTTCCATTCCCTCTTCCCTACTCGTAACCCCATGCTCTTTTATTGTTTCTAGCATTTGATCGCCAATTCGAAGAACAGGGTTAAAAGAGTTCAAAGCACCTTGGAAGACCATTGCCACCTGTTTCCATCTGAATTTTCTCAGTTCTTCACTTTTCAGGGAGAGAACATCAATCTCCCTGTCAAAAATAATTCTTCCAGATGTTATTCTTCCTGGTGGAGGCACTAGGTTCAATAGGGATAGGGCTAAAGTCGTTTTTCCGCTTCCGCTTTCACCAACTATCCCCAAGGCCTCTCCTTTCCTGATCTTAATGCTGATATCGTTCACGGCTTTTACTGATAGATTCTTCAGAATGTATTCTACTGTCAGGTTTTCAATTTCATAAATGGTTTCAAAGTGTTTCTCGCCCAACTCAGCTCTTCAACCTTGGATTAAAAATATCCTCTATGCCGTAAGAGAATAGGATCAATCCAACCTGAAGCAGTACGATGAAGATTATTGGTGCAATAACATAGTGCCTCGCATATGGGACGAAGATAGCTCCCGATACTTGCATCGCAATATTCAGCATGGTTCCCCAATGAACAGTGGAGAATGGCAGAACTCCGATGAAGAACAACGCCACGCTAGCATACAGGCTTTGAACTACGGCGAACAGAAAGTTGATCCCAATATAGGGCATGAGGATCGGCAGGACATCGCTAAAAACGATTCTCAGTCTTCCCATCCCCATGGCTCTGGAGGCTTCGACGAAGTCTCTCTCCTTTATTGAAAGCACTTGCGACCTTATCGCGCGGGCTAACCATGCCCATGCGTTGGCCGACAGGATTAGGCCTATGCTGACCGGGTCCCTCGTCTGGATTAGGCCTGCAAGAACTATGACAAGCGGCAAACCGGGGATGGTGAGCACTATATCGACCAAGGTATTCAGTATAAGGTCGACTAATCCGCTGAAATAGCCCGCTATTAACCCAACTATTGTCCCTATTAACACTGTGATTGCTCCGGCGAGCAAAACTATTGTCAAGACGTCTCTAGTGCCCCATATGATTTGCGTGAGTATATCAATCCCTATGTAGTCGCAGCCCAAGGGATGCTGGAGCGAAGGCTGAGCATAGACCATGTTGAATTTCGGATTCAGATCGAGAGGAGCTGCTAACGGGCCTATCAAAGCCATCAGAACGAAGAACAGGAGTATTACGGATCCGAGTAGGGCTCGCTTGTTTTCCGCGAGGATGCTCAAGGATTTAGCAATGTCTCGGAAATTCATTTTTAATCACCCATTCTGACCCTCGGGTCAATCCGCGTGTACAGTATGTCGGCAACAAGATTGGCTGAAATAACTGTGGTTGAAAGCATCAGGAAAAGTCCCTGTAGGAGAGGATAGTCTCTCGCTGAAACGGCTGCGGCAAAGAACCTTCCAATACCAGGATAGGTGAAGATCGTTTCGACTAGAGGTGAGCCTCCAAACATAAATCCTATTGAAAGCACGAGCCCAGTGAATTGGGGAAGTATTGAATTCCTACCTACGTAACTCGTCACTATTCTTGACCCCCTAAGTCCCCTTGCCTTCGCGACAGTTATATAGTCTTCGCCCAATATGGTTGTTGCCATCGCCCTGATTCCAAGCGCCCATCCGCTGAAATCAGTAAGTACGTAGGAAGCAATGGGTAATATCGCATGTCTAAAGATGCTTGAGATGAAATCAAACGTTAGCCCTGGTTTTATCGTAGAATCGTAGGCCCCTCTCATGGGGAAAATAGGATAAACAACTGTAAATACATAGAATAGGATCAAGGCCATTATGTAGTTCGGTATTGCTCCAAAGATTGTTAGGGTGGCGACTGAGAAACCCTCGAATTTCGAGCCCCTCTTATAGGCTAACACTAAGCCTAGAACAGTCCCTATGGAGAAGCTGATCGCCAGTGCAAACGAGGATACGAATACTGTCCAAGGCAAGCTCTGAATGATGATGTCTGTGACAGGAGTAAAGCTCGATATGGATCTTCCGAGATCACCCCTCAAAACCCCTGAGACATAGTCTATCAGCTGCTTCCAAAGAGGGTCATCCATGTTCAAAGGCATGAGTGATTTAGCTCTCTGCAGAGCCTCCTCCCTGGTTCTTGCACGCCCCGATCTGATCAGAACCTGGATGAACGCGTCCATCGGGTTTCCAGGCATTAGTCTAATCAGGAAAAAAGTGAGGAGGACTGTGATGAAAATAGATAGAAAAGCTATGAGGAGCCTCCTGTAGATCCACTTCATCTAGATCACGCCACACCCCTTCACTTTCTTCTCCTTAAGAGCATTACAGCAATCAGTACCACGATGATGACCACTAATACGCCTATCACGTAGGTTTCAACAGGCATTTGAGGTTGAGTCACCCCTCCCCCAGGCACTTCTGGCACCTTCCAGTAGCTCATGTTTAACGCGAACCTTCCTGGGAATATTGTTTGACCTATGATTACCCCCCTCGCATAATCGGTGCACATCCATGCCTCATCGTATGACGGAGGATAGATAAATCTCTGAGACCCGTAGAACTGGGCATCCACATCTGCAAAGGGTATTGCGAACAAGTAATCGTTATATATGCTCATAAGTTGGCGAACGTACGTCTTCTGCTCGTCAACGGACTTTGCCTTACCCCAGTCAATGAAAAATTGAGTCAGGTTGAATTGTTTACCCTGCCACTCTATGACTTGTGGGAAAGCACCGTAAGTAGGAAAGCCGTATCCGATTGTAGAGTCGAAGCCTTGTATGAACGGGTGATCTCCACTAATCGCATCCCAGACTATGTCGAAGTCTCCAGTCAGCTCAGAATTCGTTACGGTCGCCCAATCAAGAGCCAGCGGAATAACCGTGATGCCCACTCTGTTTAATTGAGTAGCCAGGTTTTGCATTATCAGGGCTATATCCGTCCATGGAGCTGGGAACTTAGCATACAACGTGATTAGTGTCCCATTAGGGTACATCAGCTGCCCTTTCTCATTATACCTTAACCCAAGTTGGGTGAAAAGGCTCTTCGCCTTCTCCGGGTCATATTCATATTTATTGAGGCTATCTAGGAAGGATTTGTCCAGCCAATTACTCATGTAGAATCCGGAGCATGGAATCACGTACTCAACAGTATGGAACACTGGATAGTTGGCTGCAAGTACAAGTTCCGTCCGGTTTATCGAGTAAGCAATCGCCTGCCTGAATAGTTTGTTTGCAAGCAGGGGATTCCTATGGTTGAATATAATGAAATCATGCCGCGTAGATTTCGCGAACAACACTTTGACACCTTGTTCGGACAATGCTTCGGCAACAGGTACTGGTGAAAATGGCTCACCCCAGTCCGCTGTGTTTGAGAAGAAGTAGCTCCAGCCGATCTCGTTGCTCGGCTCTTTAATGCCGTGGATATAATCTATTACTATGCTGTCTGCTGCATAGAATCCGTCGAATTTTTTCATCCATAGGTCGCTTTCAGTCATGTTCACCACCATGAACGGGCCTGTTCCTACAGCGCCTTCTTCAACCGTTCTCGGAGTAAACCCGTTCAACTCCATACCTATTGTATCAACGTTTTCCGGGTTTGCGATGTAGTCGTCAACATACTTCTTGTAAACATGATAGGGTCCGTTTATATACGTGCTGAGTATCCAGTTCTGCGCCAAGTCCTTAAGGCCAGTCACATGGAACTTCACCGTGTAATCATCTACGATTTGGACATCATCCATAACGATCCATACTGAGTAGCCCTTAATTTTAGCCAAGATGAAGGTGCTCCAAACATC
>JAWCMB010000021.1:28520-28896 GCA_038850115.1 Thermoproteota archaeon | reverse complement strand
AGAATACTCCATCTTTTCTCATACTCCTCCCTAGTTACTCTGAGTCCAAGGTTTACCATGGGCTTGGTTTCCTCGATTATCTCGGCGGCGATAAGGCCTATTCCCCTTCGGCTCAGCCTGCTGGCCAAACTCATCCACCATCCAGCTTGCATACGGTCAAAGGCTTAGGCTTATATGCATTCTCCTATTCTCCTCCATGTGAAGCCGGTGGTGTTAACAGTTTAAGCAGGCAACCTTATAAGTTTCTATGAAGGATTATAGTCGCCAAGCTTGAAGAGAAGCAGGTTGAGAACCAGGGTTGTGCTAGCGGTGGGAGCGCACCCTGATGACGTTGAGTTTTTAATGGCGGGCACTCTGGCTCTCCTCCATAGAAAAG
>JAWCMB010000021.1:0-28499 GCA_038850115.1 Thermoproteota archaeon | reverse complement strand
ATGGGTTCAACGAGGCTCAGGAGCCAGGAGATCGCTAGCCTCAGGTTCAGGGAGGCTGAGAAGGCTGCGAGCATTCTCGACGCACCCTATGCGTGTCTAGGAGAATCAGACCTGCATCTTGTTTTTGAAAACACGACTCGTTTCAAAGCAGTGGAGCTTGTGAGAAGAGTTAACCCAGACATCGTCATAACCCACTCGCCGGAGGACTACATGATAGACCACGAGTTGACTGCAGACCTCATGTGGGATGCTTGCTTCAACGCGCCAATACCTAACTACGTGACGAACCATGCTAACCCTGTGAAGCCGACTGGGAGAATACCATTCCTGTTCTACGCGGACGCCATCGGAGGCAGGAACAGGTTTGGCGGGAAGGTTCAAGTGGGTTTCTACGTGGATATTGGCTCGACGATCAGAGTCAAGGAAAGAATGCTTGCTCAACACAAGAGTCAGAGAGAATGGTTGCGCGCGCAGCACGGCATAGATGAATATATTCTCCAGATGAGGCGGTGGGCTAGGGAGAGAGGCTCGGAAGCCGGAAGGAAGTATGCTGAAGCTTTCCGCCAGCACAGGGGACACCCGTTTCCCGAGGAGAACATTTTAGCTTCAATACTGGGCTCCCTCTGCATAATGCCTTGATCAGGATGCGTGTCGCATCAGCCGTCTTAAACTAGGCCTATCACAGCCGGGCTGAAGCTTAACCAGTAGATGAAACCTTAAGTAAGAGAAAGACGGGATAGGAAAATCGGAGGGTGGAGGATTGAGTTCAAACACAGGTTCTACAAGGCTGTCCAAGTTCTACTCCTTATTCCCGTGGCCGGAGGACCCGTACTCTGAGCCGGGAAGAAAACGCTACGAGGATGCTTTAAAGGATATGGAGGCCCTCATAAGCAGCAGGATGCTTCAAAACCTGGTTGAAAAGAAGACGGTAAAGATTCTTGAGGCCTGTGGCGGAACAGGAATCGGCGGCGTCGCCCTCTCCAAAGTCCTAATGAGTAAAAAGTGTCTCCGTCGACCTGCTTGTTACAGATCTCCGCGGGGAAGCCTTGGGGACTGCGGAGAGGTTTGGCTACGAGGAGACCGGCTGGAAAGTTAGAACAGCCCTGACGGATGCCTGTGAAATCCATAGGAAAGGGGAGAAGTTCGACCTAGTTTTATTATACGGCTTGTCAACCCCCCACTTCAACCCTTGGAGCCTTGTCAGATTCCTTTCTTCCGCCTGCGAGGCGTTGAACGACGATGGGTTTCTAGCGATTGAGGAGGCGGATAGGAGATACAGTATTTTCCTCACCGCAGGCTACAAGTGGGCGTTGTACGAGGCGTTTGACGAAAGCAAGCCTGTTGTCAGCTTTCACGCAGGCTACGATTTCAAAAGCGGGATGATAAAAAGAGTGTTTTGGAACTTCAAGGGGGAGCCTCTTTCCATGGAGCTATATTACTGGGGTTTTGCAGAACTAGCTAGCTTAACATGGGTTTTCTTTAAGGATGTTGACCTAGTAGGCCTAGGGAGGGCTAGAGGATTCATAGTTGGCGTAGCCCCCAGGAGACTCTTAAAACCGGAGGAACTGGGAGAACCATCCTTCACATCAGAATAGGCCGACTACTATTTATTTCATCCGGTTGGAGACGTTAAAGTGGAAAAATGGCCGTCAGGCTTCTCGAGCCACTTGCCAAAAACCATTCGGGAACAGTTTATTAAGAGCCACCCGGATAACTTTTTATGGGTTCTAGGATTAATCCTGCTATTCTGCAGATGATTAATGTGGCGGCTATATTGGCAACAATAGTATTCAATTCTATCGTAAACATACTGCCTCTAAACGGTGTGACTACGGGGGCGGTTTCAGATTATTATCCAAACTTTTTCACTCCACCAGGCTACGTTTTCGCGATATGGGGCGTAATCTACGCTCTTCTCACCGTATTCATGGTTTACCAGGCTCGGGTTAGCCAGAGGAAAGAAAAGTATCTCGAAGAAATAGGCCTACTATACCTGCTGGGCGCCGCAGCGAACATACTGTGGCTAATAGTCTTCCACTACTCTTACGGCAATCCGTCGCTCTTCGCTTTCTCGCCTATTCCAATCATTGCTCTACTAGTGACCCTTCTTCTAACATACTTTAGGCTGGGAGTAGGGGTAAGGAAGACCCCGATGGTTCAGAAGCTGGCTGTTCACTTCCCGGTGAGCGTCTACCTCGGATGGATATCTCTCGCCACGATCGCAAACATCGCCTCAGTTGTCAACGTGCTTATGCCGGGAATACCGCTGGATATTCAAGCATTAGGGACAGCCGCGGTTATCCTAGTTGCTTTAACAATAACGCTGCTAATGCTTGTTAGAAGAAGAGATTTCGCTTACAGCCTGGTTGTAGTGTGGGCGTCCATAGGGATTGCTTTGAAACAGGCATCTATCCCCGTAATCCATTGGACTGCGCTGTTCGCTGTGGGCATGATAGTCGTCACAATAATACTTATGCTGGTGAAGAAGGGTTAGTGCAAACCGTGAGCGCGCCATGAATAAACCGATTAGTCATAATGGGTGCGGTGCTTCCTGTTGCTTAGCCAGAGCATGAACAGGGGCAGGGAGCCCAGCACGTTTATCGCTGCAGAAGCGTAGAACACTGCCTGCGGTGTGAATTGAGTCCAGATTAATCCTCCGATCGCTGGCGAGACTAGGGCCACCATCCCAGCTATCAGGCTGATTATGCCGTATGCCGTGGCAACACCGGCTTGAGACCGGTACTTAGCTATAAGGCTCTGCCTGCTCACGTTGTCCAACCCGAACGTTAAGCCCCAGAGGAGGAGGATCATGCTAGCTAGAACAGGGTTTTTTGAAACCGTGAAGAGAATCATGCATGGAGAGGTTGCAGCTATGTGGAAGGCGAAAGATATCTCTCCACCATGCTTGTCAACTATCTTCCCGCTCGGCAAGTGGCCGATCAGTATGCCCAGCTGCTCCGCGCTGAGCATCAAGCTTATAGTGGGCAGGGAGAAAGCTAAAACATCTTCCGCATATATTGCTAAGTAAGGACCCTGAATACCTAATCCCAGCGTGTGAAACACTATGCCTAGCAAAACTGCTAGCAGCAAAGGGTTTTTCAGACTGGCTAAGCCTTTCTTAAAATCCGTGAAGGATAATCTGTCTCTCCGCCTCTCCTCAACTCTTTCCACTGAAAAGCCTAAAGATTCTTTTAAGAAAAGCATTGCGCCGCATAAGGCGACAGACTCCAGCGTCAGGGCTGCGGCGAAAAGCCAGTGGAAACCAAGCAATACGGCTATTACGCCGGCGACGGATGTTGCGATGATGCTGCTAAGGCTCTGAAGAAATGCGAGTGTCGCATAGGCCTTGCCTCTTTTCTCCTCAGGCGTCACATCTATAACATACGCGCTGCTGGAAGGACCCATGAAGCTCGTGCTTAAGCCTTGGAAGACTAGTGCTATGAGCAGCCAGAGGGGGTCTTTGAATAAGAAGAGCAAGAGTAGGGTTAAAATGGAGGAGGCAATGGCCAGCAGCATCATTTTTTTCCTTCCAAAGATGTCGGAGATTACACCGGATGGGAAGCTGGCTAGGCTTGACACTAAATCCCTAGCGGTGTTCATGAAGCCGAATATGAGAATGGAAACGCCTAAAGTGCCTGTTATGTAGAGTCCGAGCAGGGAACCATAAAGGCTGCCGGCAAAACTCATCACTGCGTTGATGAATGAGAGAACCCTGAGATTATCGTCTAAAACCAGGTAATCCGGAAACCTGCTGATCATTCTTCCGAGCAGACTCATAAGATCTGTAAGGGTGCCGGCTTAAAACTGAGGATTTAAATTTTTCATCCCTATTTTCTCCCACCCGTCTTGAAAACCTCGTAAGGTTTTTATAGTTAGAATTGCAGCTCTAAGAATAATGCTTGCTGTATCTCAGCGGATCGTTTTGGCGGATGAAGGCAAAAGCCCCTACCGAATCATCATACCTGTTGATGCAATCCCGTCGGAACACTATGCTGCGGAAGAGCTGCAGAAGTACTTTGAGCGCATAAGCAGCGTGAAACTGCCCATTGCCACGGATGACCAGCCGATGGCAAGCCATGAAATCATGCTCGGCGACAACAAGCATCTGCGCAGCTTAGGATTGCGGGTTGACTTGTCTAGACTCGGCTCAGAAGGCTTCATGCTTAAAACATTCAACAACCATCTAGTAATCGTAGGCGGCAGGCCCCGTGGAACGCTTTACGGTGTCTACGCCCTGCTGGAGGAGAAGCTCGGCGTCCGCTGGTTTACACCTGAAGTGGAGCACGTGCCTAATATGACGCGTGTGGAAATCCCTTTCCTAGACGAGACGCAGAAGCCGGCTTTAGAGTATCGCGAAGTCTTCTGGACGGAGATGCTGCGGGATGCTGACTTCGCCGCTCGACACAGGTTGAACGGCCACCATTACCGTTTGACTGAGAAACACGGTGGACGGGCAGTCGTATTCCAACCGTTTGTACACAGTTTAGACCAACTTATTCCACGTGAAATCTGCGAGCAGCATCCGGAGTTCTGGCCAATGATTGATGGTAAACGCGTCAGCGGGTATGTTCAAAGATGCTTATCAAACCCTGAGCTGGTTAAAATCGCGGTTGAACGCGCGAGAAAATGGGTGGAAGAGCATCCTGACGCGACCATTATCGATGTTTCGCAGAACGACACGGGTAACTGGTGCCAGTGTCCAGAATGCAAAGCGTTTGACGAGTCTGAGGGAAGCCCAGCCGCGTCGCTCATCAGGTTCGTAAACACGATTGCCGAATCCATTGAACAAGATTATCCGAGTGTCCGCGTGGAGACTCTTGCCTACCAGTATAGCCGTAAGCCTCCGAAAACTCTTCGTCCACGTAGAAACGTTATAATCAGGCTCTGCTCCATCGAGTGCTGCTTTTCCCATCCGTTGGAAGGCTGCCCGTCGGAGGAGAACAAGAGTTTTCGTGGAGACATTGAAGCCTGGCAGCCTGTTTCCCCACTGCTGTATGTTTGGGACTATACGACTAACTTCGCCCACTACATTCAGCCCTTCCCAAACCTTGAAGTGCTTCAGGCGAACGTAAGGTTCTTCGTTAAACACGGTGTCAAAGGCTTGTTTGAACAGGGCAACTATTCTCCAGGTGGAAACGGGGAGATGGCGCCACTGAGGGCGTACTTGCTGGCGAAGCTACTCTGGAACCCTGACACTGATGTGCAGAAGCATTTGGACGATTTTCTAGAAGGCTATTATGGTGGGGCGGCGAATGCTGTTCAAGCCTACATAGAATTGTTACACAGGAAGGTTAGGGAGAAGAATGTTCACGTTCACATTTACGACCCACCAGCCTCCCCGTTCTTGGACGACGAGTTTCTGGAGGAGGCTGAAAGGCTGTTTGACGAAGCGGAGCGTCTGGCTGACAGCGATGAAATCCGTTTCCGCGTGCAGGTGGCCCGCCTACCAGTCTGGTATGTCAAGCTGGCGACGAACCGGGTTAAGGGAGAGGAACGGTTAGAGTTGCTACGCAGGTTTCTCCAGGTTGCCCGAAAGGCTGGTGTAACACACATCAGTGAAGGCATGAGGCTGGATGACTGGGCGAAGCAAATGGGCGAGAAATAATTTAGAAGGCTTTCCCAGCTTCTGTAGGCGCGTCATTGCAGGCGTGAACATTGTTTTCCTGAACACCCTGTGCTTACCCTGATTAGTACTCAAGTGGAGATCATGCGTAAAAGCCTGTTGCTGGCGTATGTTCTCCAAATAGAGTTAAATCGCGGTGCACATAAAAAGTATTGGGTCCAAGAAGCAGGGTGATGGTGTTGAAAGAAACGGTGAGAAAATTCTATACTGAATACGGAGTAAAAGAGTGGCGGAGGCTGGTTAGAGACCCTTATCATAGGCTCGAGTTCGACACGACGATGCATTTTCTCAGGAAGCATCTTCCGAAGAAAGGCTTGGTTTTAGATGCTGGTGGCGGACCGGGGAGATACACGATTAAATTGGCGAAATCAGGATACGATGTCGTGCTTCTCGATTTGACTCCGAAGCAATTGGAGATCGCGAGAAGAATGATTAGAAAGGAGGGTGTTCAAAGTAGGGTGAAACAGGTTGTTGAAGGCTCTATAGGCGATTTATCGATGTTTGACGATAACACGTTTGACGCCGTTATCTGTCTGGGGGCGCTGTCCCACCTTGTAAGAAAGAGGGAAAGAGAAAAGGCTGTCAACGAGTTGATAAGGGTGGCGAAGAAAAACGCTCCCATCTTCGTCTCCGTTATTGGAAGGCTCGCCGTATGCATAAATACGATCAACTTCCTATACCCGGAATTGTTGAAAGCGCCTAATGTTTATAGAAAATGCGTGTTGAAAGGAGACTATTTGGGAGGATACGGGTTTACGGCTTCCCACTTCTATTCGCTTGAAGAGTTGAGGGGAGAATTCGAGCATAAGGCAAGGATTCTTGAAATCGTTGGGCTCGAAGGAATTTTCTCCACGCATCAAAGAAGATACAACAGGGTCTACAGGATGAAAAAGTATAATGCGATTCTAAGGGAGGTCCATCTTAAAACCTGTACTGATCCACATGTGGCAGCAATCAGCGAGCATTTCATGCTGGTCTGCAAAAAGTGGGTTCCTAGCTGTTCTTTCCAAAAGAGTTAGTCTACTGGTTTAAAACGTGCCGCCTGTAGCCTCTTTTTCTCCAGGTCTCGCTGCATGTCTTCGCAGCGCTTATACCAGAGTATTTCATAATCCTTTTGGGGAATAACCCTGTTCTTCAAGTCGGAAATCCTGCGGATCCCGCTTTCCCTGCACCATTCTACGCATATCCTATAGGCTTCCCAGTCGAGCTCCTCATCCTCCCAATAGACCGATATCTCTGAGACCCCGCATAGGAAAGCTGCGAAAGCCCTAGTGTGGCCATCAACAAAGATGATGTCGTCTCCAAGCTTCTTGACAGGTATGGGTTCAATCGACCCTGGGTCACGGGGGTTAAACCTTTTCATAACTTCGCAAAGCTTTTCGAAACTAATGTAAAGTTGACTAGGCTGCATGTCCTCGAGCCTCATCCTGAATATTTTAGCCATTAAACCCAGTGCTCCGGAGGATTTTAGAAAACTAGCGAATTTAAAACTTTGCCTGATTAAAGCAGACTGGAAACCGGTGGTGGAATCAGGAGGCCCCGCTAGAAACAACCACTTAGCATTGCTGCTCAAAAACCTTGAGATTTCTGGGGGAAATTCTAATTATCGAACAGCGGTTTAAAAACAGTTTTTGAACCAGTTTTAAGGATAAGCCTTATAAGCTTTTCCCAGTCTTTTTCCAAAAAGGGAACGGTAGGAGAAGTGGGGGAAAAGCCTTCGCTCAAAAAAGTGTTAACGTCAACCCAAGCACTGCTAGCCTTGATTGTAACACTACCCATAGTCTTAAGCTTAGCAATACTTCTCGCATACCGCAGCAGCCTATTCAACATGTTTCCCGGTGTTAAGGAAGAAGGGGTAATACCGATCGTGCTGGGAGAAGACACGTTTGAAACATTGATCGTTAAAATCTACTATCCTTCTAAAATAGCTGGGATAATGGGTAATAGGATATGGAGCGAGACCGTGGGGAACCGTGTGACCGCAATAATAGGGAGGGTTCTTAAAGTAGAGTGGCATGACGAAGTGGTTATGGTGAGCATGATTAATGATGCAGAGCACGTTTTTAACATAAGGGAGTTGAGGGGAAGAGTGGAGCAACTAAAACTGTCTGTAAACGACACGCCCGTGGAGGCGACAATCAATGCTCTAAACCTGTCTTACCCGAGGCTGAAGAACCTGCCTGAAGACTTTAAGAACATGGTGGTCACGATCTTAGAGAACCAGTCTTTCATCAGATGGCTTAGGGAAGAAGGCTTCGCCTACAGTGTCGAAAGCGTTAGACTAGGAGCATTAGGAGAATTGGACGTAACTTCATATGTGGAAATAGAGCTGCTGGTTGAGGGCGTTGAAGCATCATGCAGCCTGATCCTTAATAAAACCTACAGGATTGTATCTAATTCTAACGCATTCAGGCAACTGCGAATATCCCTTGAGGAGAGCAACAAGACTAATGGAATTTGCATATACATTTATAAATATAATGATGGGTTCATAGTGGGTACAATAGTTGAATCCAAAGGCCCTTATGACCCAGGATATACTTACAGTATGGGTGAAGCATATTTGAAGAATAGCTCGTCGAACATTTGGGTCTCTCCAAGCATATATGCAAGAGCTTCGATTATTAACGCGACGAGCGAGCTGGGGCAGAGAATCATGCAGATATTAAGCAGCAATAGGATTACGGGCAGACTTATAGAATCCGGGTGCGAAGTAACCCTAATCATGACGGAGGAGGACCCTTTCGATCAAACGAGCCGGTGCTTTAACGCATATTTTTACTATGTAGAAAAGGGGATAGTGCTGGATTTGAGGATTAATCCGGATGCCGGAAGGATTGAGAAAATATCTTTCTATGCTCAAGAATAAGATTTTTAAAGTTTTTCAGCGGAGGAGTTAGAGATGGCTCTACTTAAGAAGGGACTTGAATCATACGTCTTATTGTCCAGCTTACTTTTCTCAACCATATTCTACCCTGTTAACGTGGGAGGAGGCAGTAGGCTAACGCAGCTGGCTTACGGCCATCAGTTTGAAGAAGTGGTCGTAGGATCCAAGATGAGCAGAGGAATAAACATCGGGAACGCTTTAGAAGCGCCTAGGGAGGGCGACTGGGGGGTTTACATTAAGGACGAGTATTTCAGGATAATAAGGGAAGCGGGCTTCGATACTGTTCGAATACCCATAAAATGGTCAGCTCACGCGGAGGATAACCCGCCCTACAGGATTGATGAAGGTTTCTTAAACAGGGTTGACTGGGTGGTGAACAAGTCGCTGGAGCAGAGTCTGATTACTATAATAAACATTCATCATTATGAAGAGATAATGCAAGACCCATTGAGTCATAGGGATCGCTTCATAGCCTTGTGGAGGCAGATATCTGAGCACTATAGGGATTATCCTGAAACTCTTTACTTTGAGCTGCTGAACGAGCCCTACGGGGAGTTGACTGAAGAGAAGTGGAACGAGCTTGTTGAGGAGACTGTTGAAACCATAAGGAATACTAACCCAACGAGAAAAATAATCATAGGGCCCACGGGATGGAACAGTGTCTACAATCTTAAGGGGCTGGTGATCCCCCAGGATGAGAATATTATCGTCACCTTCCACTTCTACACCCCGTTCGAGTTCACTCACCAAGGGGCGGAGTGGGTCAGCCCCTCTCCCGCTTTAGGTAGGAAATGGCTTGGGACTGAGGCTGAGAAAAAACAGATCATGGATGAGCTGGATACAGCTGTCCAATGGGCAGTGCAACACGGTAGTGTTCCTCTTTTCATGGGCGAGTTCGGATCATACAGTAAAGCCGATATGGATTCTAGGGTGAGGTGGACACGTTTCGTCGTGGGGGAAGCTGAGAAGAGGGGAATAGCCTGGTGCTACTGGGAGTTCTGCTCAGGCTTCGGAGCATACGACCCTGGTAAGGGAGAATGGCGAGTAGAGCTTTTGAACGCGTTAATATCGGAGAAACATTATATTACGGTGGAGACGGAGTATGGAAACGCCTCAGGCGAAGGCTGGTATGATGAGGGTTCCTACGCCCTAATAAGGGTTAACTTAACGAGCTGGAGCTTCTTTGTTTTCGACCATTTCGAAGGACTGGGGCCTAGGGATAGGATGGTGGATGAGAGAACTGTTGAAATATACGTCGACGAATCCAGGGTGATAAAAGCGGTTTGGAGAATAGACTATGTTAAACTGCTGGCGGTAGTCTTAATATGTGTTGCAGCATTCGCCGCAGTCCTCTATAAGAAACTGGGAACCCGACGAACCATTCGGGCTCGTTCAATCGTCTCATAAGTCATGGAGGCACATGCTACATTCGTCTCAAAAAGTTTCTGGTTCAGCCTTCGAAAATCCTTAAAAGCTTCAACAACTCCTACATGCTGGTGGTTGATATGAAGGTTTACATTCTGACTGACATGGAGGGCGCCAGCTATGTTGTCCGTGAACAGCAGACAGATCCGGGGAACAAGGAGTATATGGAGGCATGCCTGCTTCTAACTAGGGATGTGAACGCTGCTGTAGAAGGAGCCTT
The DNA here is from genome assembly GCA_038850115.1 of Thermoproteota archaeon. Classification (GTDB taxonomy): domain Archaea; phylum Thermoproteota; class EX4484-205; order EX4484-205; family JAAOZP01; genus JAAOZP01. The sequence goes on along the minus strand of JAWCMB010000021.1, from coordinate 18,344 downwards.
GGAGGGGGGCGCTTCAGAAGTTCTCGTAAACGATCTGCACGGTGCGCGATACGGTTTCAACCTTGTGCCGGAGGAGCTGCATGAAGAAGCAAAATATGTCACTGGGGGGCCGAGGCCATGCAGGATGGCTGGTGTCGACAAGAGCTTTAGCCTAGCGTTCATGATAGGCTACCACGCTATGGCTGGGACAGAGGGTGCGGTTCTAGACCACACGATGGCCACCAGAGTCATAGTCAACGCTTACATAAACGAGAAGCGGGTTGGAGAAATAGGGATAGACGCTGCGATACTCGGTTATTTTGAAGTGCCTGTTGCTCTAGTAAGCGGGTGCAGGATGGCGGTTGAAGAGGCTAAAACTCTACTTGGCAGGGTTGAGACTGTTGCCGTTAAGGAGGGGTTGAGCAGAAACTTCGCTGTATGTCTACCGCCAGCCAGAAGCAGGAAGCTTATTCGAGAAGCTGCCAAGAAGGCTGTTCAAAACGCGGGTGGTTTTAAGCCTTTTAGGGTTAGTCTTCCCGTGGCTGTTAGAGTCGAGTACTCGCATCCGAACTATGCGGATCTTCAATGTAGAACGCCTGGCGTAGAACGCTTAGACTCTAGAACCATAATGGTTCGGGGAGACGACCTGCTTGACATAATGCGGAGGCTAGGCTGGTATTGATTTGAATAGTGGCGGTTAACCATAGAACGTAAAATCTGAAAGTCGGCTTTAATAGAACAGTTGAAGTTCTAGACGCTGCACGGGTTGAGGACGGAGTTTAACCTGTTTTTGAGAAGCCTATTCTACGTTCAGTGGGAGCTTAACTGCTTGGCTTTTTACGCTAGATTGGTAAATAGCCTTTATGATTTCGATGGACTTCCTTCCCTCCTCACCCGAGACCTTTGGCTCCCTGCCTTCCAAAACGGCTTGAGCAAAATCCCTTATGGACGCAGCGTGATTTAACGGAGGGGCAGCCTCCGGCCTAGCCCAGGTTTCCAAGCCTCCTTTCACCTCCTTCTCCGAGTATGGCTGCTCCCCCTTTATGTCCAAGAGTTTAATCACTTCCCCCTCAATGATGGCTGTGCCATTCGTCCCGTAGAACTCCAGCTTGGTCGGGAAACCGGGGTAGAGGGCTGTGCTCGCCTGAATAAGGCCGAAGGCGCTGTTCTTGAACCTTAAAGAGGCTACAGCCAGGTCCTCGACCTCTATGTCGTGGAAAACCGTGCCGCATTGGGCCCAAAGATAGTCAACCGGACCCATGATCCAGAGGAGCTGGTCGAGAGTGTGAATAGCCTGGTTTATTAGGGCCCCGCCTCCCTCAGTTGCCCACCTTCCTCTCCACGGGCTTTTATCATAATATTCTCTGCTCCTGAACCACTTGACAGCAGCTTCACCGTAGAAAAGCCTGCCGAGCCTGCCTGTTTCCACCTCCTCTTTTACCTTCAACACGCTAGGGTCAAACCTTCCCTGAAGATTAACACCCAGCCTCACACCGGCCTTTCTAGCCCTCCTTATCATCTCATCCGCCTCACGGAGGCTAGTGGCCATCGGCTTGTCTACTAACACGTGTATGCCTGCCTCAATAGCGTCTATGGCCATTGGGAAATGCAGGTAGTGCGGCGTTGAAATGAAGACTGCATCAATCTTTTCTTTAGTGAATAAATCCCTGTAGTTGAGAAAAAACTTTGTTCCGAACTCCTTCGCCGTTTTCTCCGCTAAAACCTCGACAACATCGCTTACAGCCACGGCCTTCACGATTCCCTCTTTCTCCTCTAGGAGCTTCATGGCGCGAAGGGCGAAGGTGGCTCCTACTCCGGCGCCCACTACGCCAAACTTCACCTGCCCCATAAAGTCTTTCTTAAAAAGAAGGTTTAAAAAGATTAAATCAGCCTCCTTCTGGCCAGACGATTCGCCGCCTGTTAAGCTGACCCACTAGAACCTGCACACGGCTTATATTCATGTTGAAAGCTTAACCAGTATAGCATTAACTATTCTCTCCTAGAGGAGAGGCTCCGGCTTCCAGGATTCTATGCAGTACTGCTCGAAGACTAGAGGGAAGCCTTCTTCTTTTCAAGGTATTCCTTTATGAACTTGAGGTTTTCCACGGTTTTAGGAATATAGTTAGAATAAGCTAGACTGCCCCGGTACCCTTCTTCAACACCCTTTAAAACTTCATCGATGTTTTCTTTCGTTAGATTTCTTAACTGTTCCTTAAGTGCTTCCAAGCCCTTTATCGCATTACTGGCCTCGGAGGAGAACATTCTGAATGGCTTCAACTCAGATATACATTCGTTAATCTTTTCCTCCAGTTCAGACATGTTTCACTGTTTTAGGATCTCGTGCCTATTAAATTTTATCCTGGCGACAGGTGCATAGCGCATGGATGGGGAAGAAACCCCTGAAAAACCTGCAATTTAAGTTTCAAACGCATTCAAATAGTTTTCTAATTCCGTTATGCGATGCTTAACCTTGCTCAATATTTCTTTAAGCTCCTCAAAATCTCCGCGCGTTAAGGCTGTGTTTAGTTTTTGAATCATCTTAGACAGTTCTTCAGCACACTCTACTGTCCGCTCAATTCTCTCCGAACCCTCTTTTTCATCTGGCTCAGGCTCGCCCCGCATTCTCAACTATCTGCATCGCCACCTTATAAAAGTCTCTCAGCCGATTTGCTTCACCCATTATTTCCTCGATTACGGCTGAACCGCCGAATGCTTCTCTCAAGGCCTTCAGAATCAGCCTGTCGCTCACGCCACCATGCTTCCCGACCAGCATGTTCACAATGAGAATTGCCTCCTCCTCTGAGGATCTGCTAAGAAGCATCGTCAACCTTTTTACCTTGGATGCCATGCTGCTCTTCCCACTAAGCCTGCAGGCCTCAAGCATCCCCAAGTAGGCCTGATCAATACTAAGCCCCTTCTCCAGAAGCGTGCTGCTCCTCCTGCTTCCAAAAGCCTCTCTCAGCCTTCCGGATTCCAATAGGCTTTCAGCCTCGTCCTGCCTAAGCGTGGCTATGCTTGCCAAGGCTTCTGAAACCATCCTTCTCATTAAGCTTGTTCCAATCAGTCTAGAGGCTTCTCCGAAATCCTTCCTCATTATTCTCAAAAGGGTTTCAAAACAACTGACATCTACCTTTTTGAACAGGGCTGCTAACTCTAGGATTGCGTCTTTCTCCCCAAGCTCTCCTGCTTCCAAAGAGTTGAGTAATTCAGCCGCACTCTGGAAATCTCTGCTCCCCATTCATCAGAAACCTCCGTAGTAAACCCTTAGGCTTCTAGGTGGCGGCGGCCTTCCGGAAGGTATAGACTCAGGATACCCCAGGGGCGTGAGCGAAACTGCTCTATAACCTTTTGGAGCATTGAGGATTTCCTCAACCTTCTTCTCGTCGAACGCTCCTATCCAACATGTTGACAACCCTAGGTTCGTAGCTGCCAGCATAAGGTTTTCCATCGACGCGCCGACATCCAGGAGGCTGTACAGTTCAACACCTCTTCTCCCGTATGCTGAAGCCTCGTCTAAGGAAATCAGGTACACTATAACGACAGGGGCCTGAGATATAAAGACCTGACTTAAAGCGGCTTCAGCAATCCTTCTTATCTTATCCTTATCTGTGACGACAACTATCCTATACGGATGTATGTCTCCGGCTGAAGGGGCCATTAGGGCGGCTTCAAGAACCTTGTCCAAGGCCTCTCTAGAAACAGGCTTGTCAGAGAACGATCTTACACTCCTCCTTTTCAAGATGCATTCAAACACGTCCAACGCTTTCATATGCACGTTCCCTTGGAAAATAAGGTTTTCGCAAACAACATCCCTATTACGGTCTAGGGAAGGGGCGCTCCTCCCCAGTATTCTAGTTTCCCCGTTACAGTATCGTTATGTTGCCTGCAGAGAAACCGTTCTTAGACAGATAGCCGTACACCCTCTGCCTATGGTCGCCTTGAAGCATTATAACATTGTTTTTAACAGTCCCGCCGCACGCGCAGAATGTTTTAAGCTTCTTAGCAAGACCCGCTAAATCCACTTCCTTGGGGTTAATGCCTTCAATTATGGTTATCTGCTTGTTCCACCTAGTGACCTCAAGCCTTATGGTTATGTTCTGCTCCTCTTTACTAAGTTCCTCAAAAATCTCCTTCTCGTCAAACGGCTTTATTCTTTCACCTAACGCTTCCTCTATCCCTACCATTTAGGTTTTATTCAAGAAAAGTCTCCTGAGGATGCTTAAAATCTTTTTGGTTCTATTTCCCTAGAAGATTCAAAAAACGTCAGGTTTCAACCCTAGCCTCCTCCATCTCAAACCCGAACACGATACCCCTGAGACCCTCAACGATCTCCTTCAAAAGCTCCCTTAAAGGGAAGTCCTTGCCAACGTCTGCAATAACCTCCCACTCCGCCAGTCTGCCAGGTATTAGGGTTGTTGAGCTTGTTGCTGCAAGGTTTAAACCTGAAGAGGCGAGTGAATTGGCTACTTTCGCCAATGAGCCCGGCTGGTCGGATATTTTAAAAACTATTCTCACGAAATTTCCTCCTTGTCTCGCAGGCATAAGCGTGAAAACGTTTCTCTCGGAATCATATGTTCCAACGGTTTCCGACTGGGGCCTAAGCCCCATCAGGTCTCTAACGGCTTGGGGTATCAGTATTCTCCCCCTATCGTCTATTTTAAGCAGGTATGTCTTAGGCATGTTTCTCAGCCTTATTACGGCATTGGAAAAGCTTATAAACATGTGGGTTCCAAATGGAACTTTATTCCCATGAAGTTCCCACCAAAGACTATACGCCTAGACACGAACGAAAACCCTTTCGGCCCGTCTCCAAGAGCCATATTGGCGTATTTCAAGACAGCTAGGCGTGTCAACAGATACCCGGATTACGTTGAGTACAGGGGGTTCCTCTCAAGCCGTCTCGGGCTGCAGGCTGAAGAGGTTCTTCCAACCCCGGGTAGCGACAGGGGGCTGCAAGTCCTACTTCAATGCTTGTCGAAAAAATATAGGCGCGTCGTAATACCTTCACCAGCCTTCCTAATGTACAAAAGGTTTTCCAGTCTTTTCTTCGAAACGGTTGAACAGGCTTCATCCTGGCTGGGCAGGGGCTGGGACGCTGTCTTTAGCCTCTCAGGCAGGGATGCTGTCCTATTGCTGGGATCACCAAACAATCCGACGGGGGAGATTGTTGAAGAAGGTATTGCAAGAAGGTTTCTGGAGGAATTCGGAATTGTTGTAGTAGACGAGGCTTATGCGGAGTACTGCGGCAGCAGCCTTATCCCCGTTCTAGGCGGCTTCAACAACCTGTTTTTAGTCAGGACTTTTTCTAAAGCATATGGGCTGGCGGGCTTAAGGTCAGGGTATCTCGCCGGGGAAAGATCCGTCTTGAGGAAGGTTGAGGAGGCCATGGGTCCTTTCGACGTTCCGGCTCCGGCTGCGGAGGCTTCGAAAGCTGCTCTTGAAGACGAGGAGTGGCTTAGAATGGTTGTTGAATCAACTTCTCTGAACAAGGTCTACGTGGTGGACGAGTTAAACAGGATTGACGGTGTTAAGACCAATGATTCTAAGGCGAATTTTATCCTGGTTCGCGTTAAAGACGCTCAACGAGTCTTTGAGAAGCTTCTCGCTGAAAACGTTAGGGTGCGTTCCGTAACTTCTGAATGGGGAGGGGTTGAGGAAGCGTTTCTAAGAGTTACGGTTGGAACCATGATGGAGCTGAAATGCTTTCTGCAGGCTTTAAGGAGGGTTTTGGAGACTTGAGCAATCAGGTTTTTCTAGCCCTTCCGAGTAAGGGGAGATTGTTCCAGCCTTCGCTTGAACTACTAGCATCGTCAGGCCTGATAACCTATTTTCCTGATGATCGGAGTTATCAAGCCTCCTCGCGCTTGAAGGGTCTTGCAGTCGTGTTCAACCGTGCGGCAGACATCCCAAGAATGGTTGAAAACGGTGTTGTAGACCTAGGCATTACTGGGAGGGACCTTGTTGAGGAGTCTGGCGCGGATGTTGAGGAGATTCTTCCGCTCAACTATGGTTATGCTAAGCTTGTGCTTGCAGCACCTTCTTCAAGGTTTAACGATTTAAAAGACCTGCTTAAAATGGGCAGCTTCAAAGTCGCAACCGAGTTTCCAAACATGGCGAGAAGCTTCTTTCAAAGCCTTGACGCTAATGCTGAAATCATAAGCGTTGAAGGAGCCTCTGAAACCATGCCGAACCTCGGCCTGTCCGACTGCATAGTCTCAGTAATGAGCACCGGTACAACGCTTCTGCTGCATGGATTGAAGGTTCTTTCAACAATTATGGATTCGCAAGCGGTTCTTATAGGCAATAGGAATAGCCTCAAAACACCTGAGAAGCAGCTCGTCATAGGAAGTATCGTATCCATTATTCAGGCAACCCAAACGGCGCAAGGAAAGAAGCTGCTGATGATGAATGTGCCTGAAGAATGCTTGAAGGAAGTTGTTAGCTGTCTGCCCTGCATGAGCGGCCCAACGATCTCGAAAGTAGAGTCTAAAGAACCCATGTGGGAAGTCATAACTGTCGTGGATTCGGATAAGGTTTTCGAAGTGGTTTACAACGTTAAAAACAAGGGTGCCCGGGATATTCTCGTTCTGAACATTGACAAGGTGATAATTTGATGAAGATAATTCCCTCGATAGACTTAATGGGTTCAAAGAGGGTTGAGGTAGTCGGACACGTTGTGGGCAGGACTCTAGAAGACCCTGATCCCGTTGAAACAGCGTTACGCTGGGAGAAAGCAGGTGTGCACATGATTCACCTGGTTGACATAGATGCTGCGTTAAACACTGGAAGAAATAACGGTGTCATCATTAGGAGGATCATACAATCGGTTAAGGTGCCGGTTCAAGTTGCGGGTGGAATCAGGAGTAGGAAGCAGGTTGAAGACTTTCTTTCCGACGGTGCTTCAAGGATTGTCGTAAGGCTGAAACCCTGCTCGACGCATGCTGCAGGCGAGTTTTCAGGCTTAGAGAAAATTGTTCTGGGAATAGACTATTTGGGGAGAAACATGTTTAGAGGCATCGGAAAGGAAAGAATCATTGCCAGGGAGGAGGAGGCTGCCACCTGGGTCTCCAGGGTTGACGACACTATAGGTTTGAAAGGAGTACTTCTAACTGATGTTAGGAAGGAGGGCTCGCTAGCAGGGTTGCGCGGTGAAACGCTCTCATTCTTATCCATGCTTAGGGAAACAGGTTTGGAGCTCATGTACGCGGGAGGAGTCACCTCTATAGATGACATCTTGGCGTTGAAGAAGACTGGCGTGGAAGGAGTTGTCATCGGAAAAGCTTTGTACAACGGGCTGCTAAGCTTAGAGGGCTTAAGGAGGACTGTTGAGGATTGACGAGAACATCCATGGTTCGTAGGGAAACACTTGAAACAGTGGTTGAGCTGGAGCTAACCCTAGAAGGGGAGGGTTTGCACACCATAGAGACACCCTACCCTGTGTTCAACCATCTCCTGGGAAGCATGATTAGGTTCGCAGGCTTCAACCTCAGGCTCAACGCTAGGAACAGGGTTGAGTGCGACGAACACCATTTAATCGAGGATGTTGCAATAGCTTTAGGCGAGGCTTTAAGAAGAGCGCTCAGCGATAAAAAGGGGGTGAATAGGTTTGGGTATTCTATTGTTCCTATGGACGAGGTGCTCGCGTGTGTTTCACTAGACTTGAGCGGAAGACCGTTCTTCTCACACAACATGCAGTTTAACCAGACAACCGTAGGGAACATAGGTACTAGCATGATTCCACACTTTTTCAGAAGCCTTTCAAACTCGTCTGGCTTGACGCTTCACGTTCTGATCTTTAGAAACGGTGATCCGCACCACTTGGCTGAAGCCGTGTTTAAGGCAGCGGGGCTTGCTCTTAAACAGGCGGTTTCAATAACAGGTTCAACAATCCCAAGCGAGAAGGGGGTCTTGTGAAGAAATGGGTTTAACCAAGAGAATTATTCCGTGCCTTGACGTTTACGACGGTATTGTGGTGAAGGGCATCAAGTTTTCAAATCTTCAGAGAATAGGAGATCCTGCGGAACTCGCAGTTAAATACATGGAGCAGTCTGCTGACGAGATAGTTTTCCTCGACATTTCTGCCACGCCGGAGGGAAGGGAAACCATGGTGGAAGTGGTTAAGAGAACCGCTGAGAACCTTTTCATCCCCCTGACCGTTGGGGGAGGAGTTAGAAGCGTGGAGGATTTTGGGAAGCTTCTTAGAGCAGGTGCAGACAAGGTTTCAGTCAATACTGCAGCCGTCAAGGATAGGAGCCTTATAAGAAGGGCTAGCAGTATTTTTGGGCAACAATGCGTCGTGATTGCTGTCGACGCTAAAAGGGTTGAGAAGGGGTGGGAGGTCTACGTTAAAGCTGGGAAAGAGCCAACCGGGCTGGACGCGCTCGAATGGGTCAAGACTTGCGAATACGAGGGTTCTGGAGAAATACTTTTAACAAGCATAGACGCGGATGGCACCAGACTAGGCTACGATGTCGAACTTTTGCAGGCGGCGAGAAGAAGCGTCAACATACCTATAATAGCATCAGGCGGAGCAGGCTCATTACAACACGTTTACGAGGCCCTTACAAAGGGGGGTGCTGACGCTGCCCTCATCGCTTCACTCCTACACTATGATCAGTACAGTGTTTTAGATATTAAGAAATGGTTGAGGGATAAAGGAGTTGAAGTAAGGCTTTGACCCTCGAGTACTTGGCTGAACTGTTCGAAGTCGTGAAAAACAGGGTGCGCGAGAAGCCGAAGGGGTCTTACGTCGCGAGTATCGTTGAAGGAGGCATGGATAGGGTTCTCGGGAAATTCGGCGAGGAAGCTTTTGAATTCGCCTCAGCAATACAGGGTAATGGCGATAAGGTTGCGGAGGCAGCCGACCTTCTCTTCCACTACCTAATAGTGTTAGCAGCATCCGGGGTGGAGCTTGAGGAAGTTGTGAGAGAGCTTGAGAAAAGGCGTAGACACTGATGAGGATACTGATACTTGACTGTGGGGTCGGAAACCTTGCGAGCATAAGCGCGTCCCTGAAAAGAGTAGGAGCTGATCCGAGAATCGTCTCTTCAATAGTCTTGGAAGAGGATTTCGACGGCCTCGTTATTCCAGGAGTCGGAAACTATTCAGCCGCTTTTAAGAAGGTCGACGAGGAACGGGGAAGGATTATGAGTATCGCGGAGAAGGGACGCCCAGTGCTTGGAGTATGCTTAGGCCTACAACTCATGTTCAACGGAAGCGAAGAGGGGAAGCATGGTGAAGAGGGCCTCGGGTTTTTCAGAGGATTCGTCGAAAGGCTTCCTGTCGAAAGGCTTCCGCACATAGGTTGGAACAGCATAGAAACAGTCAGGAAATCCGTTCTTCTGAACGGGTTGGAGAATAACACATACGTGTATTTTATACACTCCTACGCTCCCTTGAAGTATGATGCAGATGACGCTGTCGCCTTCGCGAGCCACGGGGGCCTCAGGTTCCCAGTTGCGTTCGAGAAGGGAAACATTTTCGGCGTGCAGTTCCATCCTGAGAAGAGCTGGCAGCCTGGGCTGAGAATACTCAGAAACTTCGTAGACCTCTGTGGAGGCGAGACAATTGTTTAAGACAAGCGTTGAGAAAACTAGGAAGATAATCTCCCAGCTTAATTTTGAAAAAGGCTTGATCCCTGTGGTGGCGAGGAATGTTGACGGGGAAGTCCTGATGGTGGCGTTCATGAATAAGTATGCTTTTCTAAAAACCCTTTCAACAGGCTTCATGCACTATTACTCGAGGAGAAGGAGAAGAGCATGGATGAAGGGGGAAAAATCTGGCTTCAGACAGAGGGTTCTGGAGGTCAGGGTTAACTGTGAAAACGACTCTCTACTCTTCACGGTGAGGCAGGAGGGGCCTGGCGCATGCCACATGGGCTATAAAACCTGCTTCTACAGGAAGATTCTTCGGAGCGGAAGCTTAAAGAAAGTTGGGGGAAGGGTTTTCAACCCTAGGCGGGTCTACGGGAACCGGCATCGAGGTTAGTTTGGCGGTAAAGGCTTAAGTATCGGCTAGCGTTTATTCCTGTCTCGACTATGAGCGATGAATTGACTCCGTATCTCAGCGAACTGCTTTCAGCAGCCAAGCAGGTGTCTATGAAGAAGATTATCAGCGACGTTGTCCTGGCTGAGCAGCCTTTCACAGTCTTAAGAAACTGGCGTGAGAAGTTCGGGGTCTCCCAGAAAACCTTGGCTAGCAGAATGGGGATTTCAGCCTCGGTTATAAGCGATTATGAGACGGGTAGGAGAAGAAACCCTGGAATAGGTTTTCTCAGACACTATGTTCAGAACCTTGTTGAAAGCGATGCTGAAAGGGGTGGGGCGCACCTAATCGATCTTCTGAAGACCGAGCCTATTCTCAAAGGAATAATCCTAGACATGAAGGAGTATTCGAAGCCTGTTTCGATGCGTAAGATTGTTGAAGCGGTCGACGGCAAGGTTGAAACCTTCGCAGACCTGCTTGACGACTTCGTTTTCGGCCATACCGTTCTTGACAGCGTGAAAACCATACTCTACTTCAAATGGTATGACATGATTAACGTTTTCGGGTACACTAACATAAGGACACTGGTCTTCACGAATGTTCAACATGGGAGGAGTCCTCTCGTCGGCATCCATCTTTACCCTTTCAAGCCGAAGATGATTGTCCTGCATGGTCCTAGGGATCTCGACCCTGTGGCTGCCGAAATAGCTAAGGTCGACGGAATAGTCTTAGCCCTGTCAAACCTGGGCTCGACGAGGGAGCTTATAGAGCGGCTTTCAACCCTGGGCTAAGCTTAAATAACTGTTTTTAAAAGCATCTCCAGGTCGGGTTTTGATGCTGAGCGAAACGGCTGCGAAAACACTCGTGATAGTTACGGTGGCGGTAGCCGCATACGTCTCACGCTCCCTAACCTTTTCCGGAGTTTTAGCTGCTTTTTTCCTAGGATTAATAGTCGTTTTCCTAGGAGGCTGGGACTGCTTCATAATAATGCTAGCATTCCTAATCCTGGGCGTTGCATTCACAAAGTATAGGCGTAAGGAGAAGGAGCTGGAAGCCTCACCCCGGGAGAAGGGCGGTGTTAGAAGCTGGGTTAACGTTCTTGCAAACGGAGGGCCCGCCGCCATACCTGTCTTGCTCGAATACATGTTCCGGATGGAGGTGCTTCCCGTCTTCTTCCTTACTGCTGTCTGCTCGGCTGCTGCAGACACGTTGGCAACAGAGATAGGGATGCTGAGCAGATCTAAGCCTAGGCTCATAACAGACCTTAAGAGGAGGGTTGAGAAGGGGGTTTCAGGCGGGGTTACCCTGCTGGGCACTGCAGCAGGGGTTTCAGGGTCTCTAGCAATAACACTCTTCTCGTTAGCTTTATACTTGGCTAACACCCCAGGCATGCTTTCGGGAGTAAGGGATTTTCAACGCTTGATGGTAGCATGCTCAACTGGCGGGTTCCTGGGAATGCTGATAGACAGCCTGCTTGGAGCAACTGTCCAGGAAACGTATGTTTCTAAGGCTGACGGCAGGCTCTGCGAAAAACCGAGTGGACAAGGAGAATACGTTTTAACAAGAGGTTTTAGAGGCGTTGACAATAATGTGGTCAACTTTCTCTCCAGTTTTCTCGCGGGCCTGCTGGGCGTTGCAATATTTGTTCTTACCGCATTGTAAACAGGTTAATATTTATCTACTCACCCGGCCGAATGGATGCGATGATTACTATACTATACCTGACTCGTTACGCTCTCAGGGATATTGCGAGTAAAAAGCTTAGAGCAGGCCTTACTGTGCTAGGCATTTCAATAGGCATAGCCTCCCTAGTCTCACTCTTCATAGTTTCGCTGGGGATGCGTGCCAGGGTTGAGAGCGAGATAAACACTCTCCTAGGGTCCTCAATAATAGTTAGGACTAGGAACAGCGAGTCCATGTCTATATACGTGGTCCACCTGATTAGCAATATCACTGGAGTCGACAGGGCTGTGCCAGTTATAGTCGGCTCAGGCATGGTGGAGTCGAGCAACGCTTTCATACTTGCTGTTCCAGTCGAGGAGATAAAGTCTTTCCAGACTATTTTAAGCGGCTCAGGAGTCTCCTCTCCGAACGCTAGAGAATGTCTAATGCCCGAGGAGTCCGCTAGGAAGCTGGGTATTTCAGTGAACTCGACCGTTAGGATCGTGACATCCTACGTGCAGGAGGGTGTGTCCTTCAAGGTTGTGGGTCTTTCAGAGATCGGGGGGCTCTTTCAGGCTGCTCTGGCAGGACCCGCGTCGGTTGTCGTAATGAGCCTTGAGCAGGGGGAGAGGATTTTGAACAAGAGGGGGCTTGCCGACATGATCCTTGTAAGAGTATACAATTCAAGCGTCATGAGCAGCGTTGTCAACGCTATAAGGTTGACATATCCAAGCCTGTCGGTCTCAACGGAGGAGGATGTCTTGAAGCAAAGCCAGTCCATTCTTGACACTATTGACGCGGTGATATTCACTATAAGCGCTATCAGCATAATCGTGGCCGGCGTCGGAACCGTAAACACTATCACGATGAGCATAAGGGAGAAGATAAGGGAGATAGGGGTTTTAAAGTCAATAGGCGCATCACCCCCGCAGGTTCTCTATATTTTCCTGATGGAGGGCCTAATACTTGGTCTTTTAGGAGGATTATTTGGCTCAGCCCTGGGCATAGGGCTCGGCTACGTGATCGTCGTCCATCTCCTCCCCAAAATGTTCAGGTTCCCAATAAGCCTACCCTTCATAATCAGTTACGAGCCTGTTTTAAACGGGCTCATCATTTCAGTGGCTGCAAGCTTTTTAAGCAGCGTGCTTCCCTCCTGGAACGCTTCCCGAATAAGGCCGGTGGAGGCTTTAAGATATGAGTAGCCCGGCTTTAGAATGCGTAGATGTTTCGAAAACCTACATCATGGGTAGGGATATAGAGGTAAACGCGTTGAAAAACGTTTCACTCATAATCCGGAGGGGGGATTTCGTTTCAATCGTTGGGCCTTCAGGCTCGGGCAAGTCGACCCTACTCCATATAGCTGGGACCTTGGACAGGCCTACTTCCGGGAGGGTTCTCGTTGACGGTGTTGACGTGACTAGGCTTAACGAAAGAGAGCTCTCCGCATTGAGGAAGAACAAGATAGGCTTCGTCTTCCAATTCTTCAATCTTCTCAGAAATCTCTCAGCCATAGAGAACGTGATGCTCCCCATGCTGCTGTCGAAAAGATACACTGTTAAGGAGGCGAGGCTGAAGGCCCTCTACCTTTTGAAGCTAGTCGGCTTCTCTGAAGACAGGCTTAAGAATCCACCTGGCAAGCTTAGCGGAGGCCAGCAGCAGAAGGTGGCTATTGCTAGAGCTTTGGCTAACAATCCTGCATACATTCTTGCGGATGAGCCCACGGGCAACCTTGATGTCTCCTCATCAGCGGAAATAATAGCCACGTTTAGGCTTCTAAACAGTTTTGGAAACACAATTATCATCGTGACTCACAATGTGGAGCTGGCTACAATTACTAACCGAATCCTGTTCATGAATGACGGCCGCGTATTCGAGCAGGCTCCCAAGAGCTTCTTGGAGCGTATTCCGTTAGAGGAGGAGTCAATAAGGTTGAAGAAGAGGATTCAACTGGATCTTCTAAGCCTAGAAAGGGAGAATGTTGAAAGGCTTTTCAGAAGCAGAACCATATCTGGAGAAACATATGAGAGAGCCTTAAAATCCATAGAGGATAAGGAGTTGATGGTGAAGCAATGAGACGCGTCCAAGCTTTTTTTCTGATCCTGATGCTGATGACAATAGGAGTGGCTCCGGTCTCCCCGGAGGAGGCGCATGTCTCCGTAACCGAAAACCTAACTTATTTTCTAGATCTAAACCCGTTGACCGGGAACTCGACGGTGGAATTCAAATCTACCGTGACGGTTAAGAACTCCGGCCAGTCGAGTGTCGAGTACCGTTTCACTCAGAGACTATTCAGGGTGGATGCTTCAACACTAGCATTGCCGCCGGAGGCGCGGCTCCTGCAGAATTCAGAAGACTCCTGTATTATTGAATGGGTTGTTCAGGCTAACCCTGGTACAAGAATCTTCGAGGTTAGTGGAAAGCCCCTCTGGCTTCCCCTCGTGGTTGAAGCAAGCCTAAGGATTAACGGAGCCATGCCAAACTATACTTCAGCATACGGAGTATTCTTCGTAAAGTCCAAGGAGGGTGACTCTGCGGAATTGGTGATAAGGCTTAAGAATAATAATCCTGTTCTCCTCGACCCGTTGACAAACGCCTCCTCAAAGCCCCCAGTATTCGTATCGATCACAATAAACATTCCTGGAAGATACTTCAGGAACATTGTTTTCAACCCTCCTGCGAATACGACGAGCCTTCTTGAAAAGGATTCGGTTTCATGGATACTAATACTGCGGGAGGAGGCGGAGATCAGGGCGGAGGCTGTTGTAGATGGGTTTGATGACTGGGGCACCATCCCGTTGACAACGATCTCAGTCTCATCCTCCCCAATGGGGGAGTCTGTTAAGGAGTCGATACGTTCCCAGTTGAATGGGCTTAACATGTCCATACGCATGATGGAGATGATTCTGACGCCAGTCAACAACCTCACTGGCTTCACGAACCTGATGAAAGGCATGCTTGGCAACCTGAGTTACGGCTTAGAGACAACGGGTAATCAAACCGTTATGTTCGGCGAAGCCTTGAATGCAATAAGCTTCGGACTCGGCTCAGCGTCATCACAGCTTTCTGAAGCGGCTTCGCTACTATCGAGGATCGCTGAAAACATCTCCAAGGTTGATTTCAAGAGGCTGAAGCAAGGACTCAATTCCTCCAGGCTGACAGCCGGTGGAATCATAAACGAGACTCATAGGATGATTGTGGACGCGAAACAGGGCCTCTTAGAGATTAATAATACTTTAACAATGCTCAAAGGTGATTTAACGGACCCTGATCAGATAGGTCTCGTGGAGAACGCCACCCGGAGGATAAGCAATCTGTATAACAGTTTAAGCCTCGTTGAAAGCTATTTGGAGTCAGCCGAGCCCCAGCTGGACTACTTGTTCAAAAGCCTTGAATCCTTCATAGGCACGTTGGAGGAATACAGCTCCAGTATCGTGAAGATGAGCTCAGGCTTAGGCTCAGGCCTCTCAGCATTATCTCAAACATCCTCAGCATTATCCGAGATGAGCTCAGCGTTGAAGCTTATCGGCGAGGCTAACATGATGATGGGAAGCAACTTGACCAGTGTTATCCCGATGCTTGAAAACGCCACCTCAGGCTTAGAGAGTATTCAAAAAAGTTTGAATGAAAATATGACTTCCCTGATGAATGTTTACGACGAGCTGTCCCTAATCCTCCGGTTGATAGACTATAGCGAAGCTAGAGCCAGCCTTCTCGCTCCAGAGGTTCAAAACGGGAGGAATATTGTTTTCCAACCCGAGTTGGCTGAAGAAGGTTTTCTAAGGCTGAACAGGCTGTTATTCGCGAACGAAACCAGGATTGGGGTTAGACGGGTCGAGGTAAGATACAACGGCAGTTTCGAGGGTATCATGTTGAACGGCTCAAGATACGTTGCAAACCTTAACCGGATGGGAATACGGGTTTCAGGAAAAAGTGTCATCATAGAACCCTTCAGGTTTTACGGTGAAGGTAATATCCTAACGCTCTGGAACGGGCAGGAAGTTAACCTACTCTTCTCGAAAGGCTCAGAAATCAGGGTTGAAGTAGACTACTCTGTGGCCAGCAGCCTTGGTGAGAGAAGCGAAGCATTAAGCTACTCGATAGTCCAGCCGACCTTTGGGAAAGGCGTCACCATTACAGTGAAGCCCGGTGGAAGCGAGCCCTCCCTTAAGACAGGTTTGAACATAATTATGATAGCCTTATCCGTTGGAAGCCTAGTTATCGTAACACTGTTTTTATACATGCTTCGGAGGAAGGAGGAAGTAATAGTATCCTGAATATTTTCCGCCAAGCTTTCTAGGAAAGTTTATTTTCAACCTGCCTACGGTTAGAGCCGCAGTGCATAAGCCGTGCCAATAAGGGAAGTTGAGAAAATATGGTTTAACGGTAGACTCGTCGACTGGAAGGACGCCAAGATACATGTTCTCACGCATGGCCTCCATTACGGCACAGGAGTCTTCGAGGGCATAAGGGCGTATGAGACTATAAACGGTACAGCCATCTTCAGGCTCACCGACCATTTAAAAAGGCTCTACCGCTCGGCGAAAATATACTTCATGGAGATACCGTTCACGCTCGACGAGCTCAGGGAAGCGTGCAAAGCAGTAGTCAGAGAGAACGGTCTCAAAAGCGCGTACGTCAGGCCAATAGTCTTCAGAGGCTACGGGGAGATGGGGCTATACCCTTTAAACTCCCCGGTGGATGTTGCTGTAGCAGCATGGTCTTGGGGAACATACTTGGGTGACGAGGGCATTAGAAACGGCATAAGGGTTAAGACATCGTCTTTCAGAAGGATCGATGTTAACACTATCCCGGCCGGGGTCAAGGCAACTGGACAATACATCAACAGTGTTCTGGCTAAGGTTGAAGCCAAGATGGCAGGGTATGATGAGGCAGTTATGCTGGATTCCCGCGGCATGGTTTCAGAGGGAAGCGGGGAAAACATTTTCATGGTGAGGAACAGCGTAATTTATACTCCGTCAACCTCGTCAGGCATACTTGAGGGAATAACGAGGGATACTGTACTCCACATCGGTGAAGACATGGGTTTGAAGGTTGTTGAAAGAGACCTTACAAGGGTCGATTTCTACTATGCTGACGAGGCATTCATGACTGGAACCGCTGCGGAAGTTGTGCCTGTGGTTGAGATGGATAATTACAAGATTGGTGACGGCAAGCCGGGTCCCATCACCAGAAGAATACAGGATGAGTTCTACAGGATAGTTAGAGGAGAATCCGGAAAATACTCGCACTGGCTTGAGCCAGTTTAGGCTAACTCGGTTTCGCCCGGGAATGGTTGGAACACTCAGGGAGAGCTTGTTTAGCCTTAAAAAAGATTAGTGCTCGAGATGCGCTAGGCCAATAATCTGCTTAACGCCGCTAAACCCTTTCAACGACAAGTATCTCCTGACGCCTTCCCCGATTTCGTTGAAAACTTTCAACCCTATTTGACTGTGCGCTATTGCAGAACCCACTTGAACGGCTGTGGCGCCAGCCAGAATAAGCTCGACAGCATCTCTCCAATCATAGACCCCGCCGCATCCGACTATGGGTGTTTTAATCTTCTCGTAGAGCTCGAAGACTATTCTCACAGCCACCGGGTGTATGGCCTTCCCCGAAAGCCCCCCGTAAATGTTTGATAGAATCGGCCTCATAGCGTTAACGTCAATAGCCATCCCCCTGACCGTGTTTATCGCCGTTATCGCGTCTGCACCAGCCTCAACAGCATTCCTAGCATTAGCAACGAAATCCGTAACGTTAGGACTTATCTTGACTAGAACCGGTTTACCGGTGGAGCCTCGGACGGCTTTAACAATCCCCCTGACCCTTGACGCGTCAGCACCAATCTCCATCCCAAGGTTCTCCACGTGGGGGCATGAAAGATTCACTTCAAAACCGTCGGATACACTGTCCAGCTCTTTAACCATCTCCTCCGCCTCATCCTCGTTAGAAGGCCCGATGCTAACTATCAAGGGTATTTCCAAATCTCTTCTTACAGATTCCAGTTCAATCCTATAGTTTGAGTAACCCGGGTTCGGCAGGCCCATCGCATTAAGCAAGCCGTAACCCAAGTTTACGACGGTAGGGTTCTCGTAACCCGTTCTCGGCCTGTACGTGACCGTTTTCGTAACAACTGCTCCAACATCAGGGTTGGTTGAGACAATCCTGATCAGGCTTCCCGAAGACCCTAACACGCCGGAAGCAACCATCAGCGGCGACCTGAGGACTAGGCCCGCAACCTCCACCTTCATGTCGAGATGCATTCCGGGTTCAGCATGCTTCAAACTTTATTAACCTTGCCAATGCTCTCATGCTACTCACGTGCTCAGCAGAACATGGCTGAAAGCCTGATCCCCAGGGGTTTTAAGCCCGTTCAGCCAGCCTGTTTTCTACGAGTGTTTAAACCTGTATATTTTTCCAAAGCCTCTTGAAACCACTATCTCGTTGTTCTGGAAAACAAACTCGCCTCTGACCAGGGTTGCTTTAACCCTGCCCTTGAGAACCCTGTTTTTAAAAGGAGAATGCTTCGCCTTCGTGTAGAAATCCTCTGGATTAACCCGCCACTCCTCTTTGGGGTCGAAAACCATCAGGTTGGCAACATTCCCCTCAACAATGCTGCCCAGCTTAGCGTCGCCAAGAAAGCCCGCAGGCCCCTTTGTCAACGCTTCCAAAACCCTGTGAAGATTCAAAAATCCCCTGTTAACCATTTCTAAAAGAACTGG
>JAWCMB010000020.1:29647-30318 GCA_038850115.1 Thermoproteota archaeon | reverse complement strand
CAATTACTCCGCCGAATACTCCTGCTAAAAACCCTGCTAGGGCGCCTCTACCAGGTCCTCCTCCAGCTATCAAGCCGGCGATTAAGCCGCCAATGAAAGGGCCGAAAACAGGAAAATATGCGCCTAAAACAGAGTTTATTATGAACCCCAGGAACGCGCCAAGCCACAGGTTGCCTTCCCTCCCCATCCACGTCGCTAAAAATATTCAGCATTAGCTGTGATTTAATTGTTTCCTACTTCTCTACGACAGGCTTCTTTCTGGCAAGGTAGAAAGTAGTGAAGCATAAAACTATTAGAGCAACTGCCACAATAATAAGAACAGTCCTCAAGTTCAACCCTGATCCTTTTAACGTTACAGATTCGTTTCGAATAAGATTCACACTCTTGCTTTCGGCTGAAGTGCTGACAGTATAGTTTCCAGCAGGAATGTTTGAAAAAACAATGCGGCCGTCGGAGCCTGTTCTTCCAGTAGTTTGAACAACCGATGAAGCTATCTTAACCTCAATGTTTCCCACCGGCTCGCCGAATTCATTAACTGTGTGAACAATTAGAGAATAGGTTTCAGTCTTTAGTTCGATTACTAATGGCTTGGTTATAGGGAGTGGAAACCTTGCATTCTGACCAAGAAAATCCAGGGAAACCCCACTACTCGCCAGACTCAGAGAACCCTT
>JAWCMB010000020.1:12865-29637 GCA_038850115.1 Thermoproteota archaeon | reverse complement strand
TGACCTCATACTCTCCAAAACCCAAGACGGTTGTTAATTCGCCTGATTCTGAACTGGTGGCCTCACCATTATGCTTCAACTCTACTATTGCCTCATCCAGCAGTCCGCCCGTGGAATTAACTGCCCTAAGCTTCACCTCCCCTAAGACTATTACTATAATAACATTGCTGGTCTTCAGCAGTTTCACTCCGCTGGCTTCAAGAAGCAGCACATATACCCCCGGTAACCCTGGCCTATAGCTAACGGTGAAGCTCCCATCCTTGGAGGGATTTAGCCTGAAGGCTTCAACCTCCTCTTCACCCTCGTAAACAAGCATCGTTAACTCAGCGGTTTCAGGCTCCGTGATGCCGATAAGAACCCCACTAACACGTATTTCTTCCCCAAGCTTAATCGGAGACTTCTCAACCCATGCTCGCAACACGCATACGCTTGGCAGCACTGTTTGAAACCTCCCGTATGCAACGGAACCCGTGTAAGTATTGTTCCCAGCCCACTCGGCCTTTATGAAAACATCTCCGAAAACCCTCGGCTCCCAAATTATTGAGAAGAACCCTGTTATAGCATTCAACTCGGCGAGAAAAATCCAGGAAGCATTGTCTAAAGAATAGTATAGTGAAACGTTTTGAGCACTAGGAGGATAGAGGCTTCCGCTTATGTTAATGTTCTCGGCTCCGGCAACCATCACGGTTGGGCTTACCGTCAGATTTAGAATAGAGCCCGCTTTCACCTGAAGCGGATACTCGGATGTTGAAGCAGACTGGTATTGAGCATCACCCGGGAAATATGCTGAAACCTTGTAAAGACCTAGGAGTGTAGGAATCAAGTCGAATGAGAAGTTTCCGTTAGAGCTAACTGGCAACGTATACTCTTTCAAAGCCTGTTTCGGATCCTTAACCTTCAAGTATACTGGAGAAACCTTGGGATTAACTTTCCCAGTGATCCTGACACTAGTGTTGACAGCGGCCTCACTCGGAACATTAAGTTCGATGCTGACAGGCTTTTTAGTGGGCGGGGGCGGAGGTGGCGGGGGCGGAGGCGGAGGCGCTGCTGAAAGCGTTACATCTATTTGTAAAGCTTCCCCACTTTGTGATGTTTTTGATTTACTACCGGAGTAACCATCCTTCGATGCGCTCACAGTTACAGTCACAGGAAACTTGCTTTCATCGACAGATAACGTGACACTGTAATACCCATCACTACCGGCCGTTGTCGACTTAGAATCACCTCCTCCAGAGGCCTTCACAGAAGCACCTCCCGCAGGGTTTCCATCAGGCATTTTGATGTATCCATATACGGGGAGTGGTACTCCCCCCTGAACCTTAATGATATTCATCGGAATTAACGTGGATACCCATAGGAGAATTATGAAAACTAGATGGAAAGCTTTTTTAGTTTCACCCATATTCATTCACCTCTACCTCTATAAATCTCACGGGCGAAGTTAGGAAAATAAAGTATCCATAACCCTCTTCTATTAAGAAGTTCTTAGGCTTAGGAGCACTCGGTACGTAGCTCTCGTATCTTTGACTCGTCGAATTCCACATATCTATATGATTCACAGCGTTAACTCCTACGGCTTCTGCCATATCTTTAGCAGAATATCCAGACGAAGGTCTGAAAATGAGAGCAATTAGGTTATACTTTCCTACCAAATCCCTTACATGAAACCTTACCGTAAGCCAATCGCTTACACCCTGAGTATCACTAGCTCTTATGTAGATAGTATGATAACCATTGCTATAAGTTGAACCACTGAAACTTATTCTGATGAACTCTATGCTTGAATCCCAGATACCATCTACTGGAGAAGGTATTGTAGTTGGGAAATTAGTGTCGTCGACAGCATACTCTGCACCAGTAATTTTGTTGGGAGACATTATTTTAACAGTTAGATTGACTATTCCAGCCTGAACCGTGCTGTTAACCAGTTTCAACGTTAGACCTGTAACTGTTGCAGTGAAGTTGGCTGTCACTGTGCCCGGGCCGTTTATAGTCGCTGTAGTATCCGGCGAGCTAGGGTCAGCTATGGTTATCTTCGAAGTGCTGGTGAACCAGTTTCTGAAGACGCAGTCAGGACCCGGAGTGGCGAATATTTGTATTGTCAAACTCTCGTTATACCAGCCTGAACCGGAGGGGGCTGTAGTACCGCTACCGGGTGGCTTAACGTTGAAGGTAACGTTATACTGTTTTTTAAAGAAGGCTTTCAAGGTAGTGTTGTAGCTGGGAACAGTGTAATTATGGTGCTCGGCTCCTCCATCACTCCAGTTATACCAAACACACCTTATACCATTCCCAAAATCGATTGTTGAAACTGCCTCCAACAGGTGGATTGAGCCCACTTCCCAGATGAAGGCAGTAGGCGTAGTAACAGGCTGACCGTCAACCTTGACTAAGCCTGATCCCTGAGGTTCAGAGTCTAAGATGATTGCCGACATTGCGTCAAACAGCGAGATGCTTGGATCACCGTAAAGGTTGAAGTCGAACATGTTCATCCACCAAATATTACCATTATGGGGCAGTATTTCCTTAGCTTCATAGAGGGCTACGCCAGCACTAAGCTTATTCTTTAACAGGTTCTCGATGTAGCGATAACCTATTTCAATATTGTCTGCAAGCATGCGGGGCGTCCAGTAACCGATTATGTACCAGCTTACTCTCGAGGATGAAACTGTCGTTATTGCACCGTTTTTAAGCAGAGCGTAACCTAAGTTGTCGCTGGACTCCGGGTACCCGTTATCGCATGAACATTGAAATACGAAAGATGGCTTGGAATTGTTCAACTGCGGTGCATCGGAAGAGCTGAAGAACGATGCCCAACTCATCTCGCTAGACTCAGGTATACCATCACCATCATCATAACTCCAATACTTTCTGTAGGCTCCTTGGGGGCTTCCATGGCCAAACCAGAAAACCACCCCGTACCCCTTTTTCCACTCGTTGACCACATTGTCCCTTGTTAATGGTGCGGAGTAGTAGGGCGCACTCTCAGGTACTGGGTCTAGACCAGCCCTCTCGTAAAGCACGTAGTGCAACCAGCCTGCTGGCAGAATGTTTTCAACCACGTTTTTCGGCAAGTCTAACCCATCAGTTCTTTGCCAGCCTTGGTCATCTTCATTCGCATAGTTGCTTATGGCTACTGGAAGCATTATGCTACTTCTCCAACCTGTCCCCGAAAACGCGTAGCTCATCATCTTTCGAAGAACCTTATCTAAAGTAGCGTAATCATTATTGTAAACAGGTATTCTTCCGACATATACCTCCGGCGTGAAGTTCACTCCCGTATCTTGACCATGTTCTCCATAGTAGCCGTCACCATCGGTATCCCAGTTTCCAGTTAGGTCCGCGTAGAAGTAGTCCGTAGGAGCCTCGTTATAGCCCTGAGCTCTGGGCCAGCACATCATCATGGGAACATCACCATAAGAGTCAGATGGATTACTCGGGTCATCCGGATCAGGATTACCTATGAGAAGAACATAAGTGATTCCCATTGTTAGATAGTTGTCCTTCAACCAGTTTCTTATGTTTACAGCCCTCTGCTGACCAGTCGCAGACCCGTAATCATCTTCTGTGATCACCTTCACCTTAAAACCCCTGGTGTTCTGAAGATAGTTCAAGTAGTTGTTCAGCTCACTACTGCCTGTTTTTATCGCGTTCGTTGTTACTACGACGTAATCGTATTGAGAGTTCGATGCCTGAAACGCTTGCGAATACCATTCTTTAGCAGTATCCCAGTTTACAAATTGTGCCTCGGCAATCTTTTCCACTACAGCGTTTTTAAAAGCGGTTGTTCTTTGTCCCGTAAGCCTATATATGATCTTGAAGACAACTTTCGCATGTACTTTCAGCCTTCGGATTAACGGGTTATATTGAATCGGATTGTAACTCATTCTTGCAAAAACATATACTCCTCTATTGGAGATTTCAGAAACTGCCACAACCTCTCTCGGGTAATATTCGTCTTTTCCATATATGAGAAGGTTCTTTTCGACACTCAGTCCTACTGTTTCATTGCATGCCAAAGGCGGCACAGGTGCTACTTCCATCGTCACATTAACCTCGTAGCTTTCATCCAGTAGAATATCTATAGCGATAGAGCTCGTGTTCACATTAGGTGGTAGCAACACATCTAAAAACTTACGGGGTAGCTCCGGATTACCTGGTTCTCCTGAACTATGAAAACCTTCTAGTTCAATCTCAATGTATTTTTTATTGTATAATATTCTTGGGTTGCCGCAACCAACGTTTAATTCTATTTCACCGTATTGTGTTCCTGAAACCATTACGGTGGGCGTCCATCTTAAAGAAGAAACAGCTGGGAAACAGAATGCGAATAGAATTAGGGTGGCAAGTAGCTTCTTGTTTCTCACACGACTATTAACCATTTTCCTTCCGTCTTACTAGTTTATCAGCTGCATATAAAAATTTTTCATTAAGTTTCCGTAAATACATTTGCCTTAAATTCAGATTAACAATTGGAAAAATGTCTATAAGCATAGTAATTAAAAGCCGTATGTAATGCTGGCTGTCAGGCCTTCATTGTTAAGCCTCTGGCTCCTTCCCCATCAGCTTGAAGGAACCGATTCAACGATCAGCTTGGATTTTCCAGGCGTTATCTTTTTCTCCTCAAAGAATCCTGGCGGGGCTTCAATAGCATACTTGAAGCTTTCATCCACGCCATAGAGCTTCGTCGGGCTTGGATCCATGTGCACGATCCACACTATCGTTCCATCTGCTTTGATGAAAGCTATGTCCAAGCTTGCCTCAACGTTACGCATGTGAAACAACACGTTAATCTCACCGGGAAAAACGAATAGAATCAGAGTTTTCTCCATGATGCTTCTGCTGATATTCTGGAAGCCTGCTGCACGCTCGTCAGGCTCATCTGCAATCTTAACCTCAAGCTCAAGAATCTGCGCCTCGTCATTAATAATCTTAATCTTTGCAGTGCCCATCTTTTGAAACTCCATAGTGACCCTTAAACCACCATTGTTGAGGTATGATGACAAGACCCAGAGTAAAACTGGAGCGGATGCCAGCAGGAATAGAAGAATCTTCCCTCGTCTTCTCAAGCTCCTCCTATTTCCTTAAGGATGTTGAAAAACTTTTTTATTAGCAAGCAGAATAAAACGCTTTTTCCGGGTGATCGCTCTATGTCAGGATAGTAGACAATGTTTGACAGTCAGTTATATGTTTTCACTGTAAGGTTTTTACGTTCAGTATGGGATTGGTTAAAAAAGAGATTTAGACCGTAAAACTGGTTTCCTAGGCTTTACCCTGAGGGATCGCTAATCCTTCCCATGAAGAGAATGGCTCCTGTTTCATTCTCCTGAATTATGAATATGAAAGGACGGTCTGCCCTAAAGACTTTCGTCTCCGGTATGGCGGTCAGCTTCATTATTACGGCGGTTGCGGCTGCTGCTTCAGTTCCCTTCTCGTCAACCTTAACGTACGCCTGATGAATAACTTGGCTGATGAACAAGTCTCTTCCGCCAGTCATTCCTGAGAAGTCTGCTGCACCGGTGAACGCAGTAGGCATTCCCAGACTGCTTAAGGTTTCTCGCATAAAGTATTTTGTCTCAAGTTCGAATTTAGGTAAGCAGATCTCGTCCAGCTTCTCCTTCTTCATTTGAGCCCTATACTCTTCAAGCTTCTCCACCGTTAGCGATGACTCTGCCGCCTCAATGTTTTTCGGAAGTATTATTAGCATCGAGACATTCCCGCCCTTGTATGGCAGCTCTATGATTTGCAAATCCCCCGTATCGGCATAGTTGAACCTTACTGTTTCATTTGGATGCATATGCATCATCTGGACCTTCACGCTTCTCTCCGGAGTTATCCAGAAATCCTCCTCCATGGTGAGAGATTCATTGAACGCTATCTTCCAGTCGCCTTTGAAGTAGATAGCATTGGTCAAAACAAGCCGCGTGAGTTCGTCTAGTACTCCAGGCGGGATCAAGTCTTTAATCTTATGATTCGTCTGCTCCTCTATGAAGGCGTTGATTGTTTCCCGCGACTTCTCAGTTTCATGGATAAAGTCTAAAACTGCAGCCTTCCCACCGTAATATTTTTCAACCGTCTTCAAATATTCTTCGAGAAACGGGTAGTCTTTCTGAATCCAGAGCGCGTTTCCAGTCCTCAACACATATTCTTCAGCAGCCTTGTTAATACGGTTATAGATTGCGGCGAAATTCGGTCTCAATACACTGTTTTCGGGGAAGTTGAAAACGGTTTTCATTTCCTCCGCGGTTTCCCCCCTAGCACCTTCATACGTCATTGCGAGAGCAGAGAAGATGCTGTAAGGCGAGTAGAAGACATTGCCAGCCTCGGTTTTAACCAATTCGAAATAAAGCTTGAAGGCGAATTGATTATTAGCCCTAACGACTTCTCGAATTCCCTGTGGCGTTGAACCAGCATCGTTTGCCTGCGGAGGTTGAGTTGGAGAGTATGGGTAGGGAAGGAACATTGCTGCGAGAGGCACCATAGTAATCGTGAGGAGGGCTACTCCAATTATCCATAATCTTCTTTTGCCCATTGCTGAAGAAAACTCCTGACGATATTAGTTAAACATTGTGTTGTTCGACTTTCTAGAAGAGAGGTCTTAAAGAAAGAGCATGCTGTACAATTTTTCGAACAGAGCGTTTCCAAGCATGATGATTGATTTATAAAAGTAAAATAATGGAATGAGAAAGAACCAGAAAAATAACTCGAATTAGAACGAGATTTCTACCTTTCTACCTGTTTCAGCCGACCTCAATATGGAGTCCATGATCACGTTGTTTCTATAACCGTCTTCGAAAGTTGCCCCAAGGGGCGCAATATCTTCATCCTTAGCCACCGCTTTAGTGAAATGGTAAATTTCATTTATGAAGGTGTTGCCCCATCCTATTATATGTCCTGACGGCCAGTATCTCTCTACATATGGCTGTGTCTTCTCAGTCACCAGAATAGTGTTCCAGCCGCCTATCGCCTTATCCTCCCATTCTTTCAAATACAGTTTCAACTCGTTCAGCCGCTCCAGGTTGAACTCTATGGAACCCTTCTCCCCGTTAATCTCGAAGTTATTATAGTTCTTCCTGCCTGTTGCGAACCTAGATGCTTCCAGGGTGCCTATCGCTCCATTATCAAGCTCTATAACGGCCTCGAAAGCATCGTCAACCGTTACCCTGCCCCTCCTGCTCGGATCCTCAGGCAGCGGCCTCTCCTCAATGAACGTCTTAACCATGCCCATTACCGACTTAAATTCTCCTGCAATAAACCTCCCAAGATCTATTATGTGGCTTCCAAGGTCGCCTAAGGGGCCGCTTCCAGCCTCCTCCTTCCTAAGCCTCCAAGCCAATGGGAAGTTTGGGTCGACAATCCAGTCCTGCAGGTACCTAGCCCTGAAGTGGTATATTCTCCCAAGCATGCCCGATTTAACTATGTGCCTGGCAAGCTGAACTGCTGGGACAAACCTGTAGTTGAACGCAACCATGGTTTTAACCCTAGCTCTGTTAGCAGCATCCCTCAGAATCCTCGCCTCCTCACCATTTCTCGCAAGAGGCTTCTCGCACAGTACGTGCTTACCTTTTTCAATCGCCTCAATCGTCGGCTCCACATGCATATTATTCGGAAGACAGTTGTCAACCACCTCCACTTCAGGGTCTTCAACAGCCTTCCTCCAATCAGTAACATACTTCCTAAACCCGTAGTTTGCCGCAGCCTCTCTAACCTTTCCCTCAGTCCTACCGTATATCACTACCAGATCTGGTATGGCTGGTGGAGGATAGAAGAAGTGAGGCATGTTTTTGAAACCATGAGAATGCGCCTTGCCCATGAACGCGTATCCCAATAACGCGACTCCTATTTTACGTGGAGTACTCATTTTCTCTTCACCACCAAGGTTTAACCTCCGGGGGCTCGACTCTTACAAGGGGCTTAAGGAAGAACAATGCCTGCTCAACGCCAGAGTCCCTGCTGAAACATGGGTCCTCATGTTCAACGCTCAACACGTAGTTGTACCCTGTCTCCAGCAGTGCGGTTATGATTCTACGCCAAGGGACCTGGCCCCACCCTACCGTCCTAAACCTCACTGCCCTAGCAACCTTGTTCCACGGGCCTGAGGCTAGAACCCCTGTTTTGTCTGCCGTGTGATGAACTACTTCAACGTCTTTCGCGTGTACGTGGAATATCCTGTCATGAAGCTCGTATATGAATATTGCTGGATCCATCTGCTGCCACAAAAAGTGAGACGGGTCGTAGTTGAAGCCGAGCGCCTTATGTCCTTCAGCGGCCTCAACCAGTCCTCTGGCTGTTTCAAGATTATAGTTGAGCTCCATCGGGTGTGTTTCAAAAGCAATCTTAATCCCATGGTCGCTCGCATAGTCAAGAATCGGAAGCCATCTTTCCCTGAATAATTTGAAGTTATTACTCCAAATCTCCTCATTTGTAGGCGGGAAGTTATACCATTTTCCCCACTCGGGGACTCCTGTGAAGCCGCATACCACAGGGACGTTTAGGGTTTGGGCAGCATCTATGGTTTTCTTCATTCTACTGACGCCATACTCGATTTTTTCCTTTGGAGTGCCTTTAAACCAGATGTCTGTAGATTCATCGTGAGGCCCCAGTATGAGCTGGCTTTCAAGATGGTTGCTTAACGCAGATATTTGCATTCCATACTTGTTTATAATGCTTCTGATTTCGCTTGCTTTTCCCGAGGTGACTTCGCCAATATTGATGTGGTTCGAGCCTTTCCAGCATGCTAGTTCAACAGCTTCATATCCTAGAGAGGAAACATATTCAAGTGTTTTGTCAAGCGGCTTGTCGTTATAGAGGACCGTGAAAATCCCTACTTTCATGGGTTTATCCCTCCATCACCGGTTTTAATATTTAGGGGATCATAATTAAACTTTATGCTATGTTTTTATTCTCATCGTTCCAGGTTTTCTCTGCTGTTTATAGTATGCGTTAAAGCCTAATTCGCGCATTGCAGAATTTAAGGTATGGTTCGGCATGCTGTGGTGCTTAGCAATCCTGCCTCCTGGTTTCAACGTTTCAAGGGCTTTCACGCTGCTCGTGCTTATCAGAGGACTTCAGCAAGGTTAAAATCGGTCTGCTTCACCATATGAGCCGGTTTTCCTGTTGGAAACGATGAGGGGTTCAATAAAGGGATTGCTGATGCCCATTGGGGGAACAGACTTGAGTAAACTATCTTTTCTTCCAAGAAGTCTTTCAAAAATATTCAGGGTCATGGATTTCGAGGTTGCTAGGGAAAGCCTTGGGCTGCCGCCGCACGCCTATAGCATGTTAAGGCGACAGTATAATTCGACGCTTCTACTCGAGTATCTTACGGTTGCTAAGCCTAGGGGTTATGTGAAGTATCTCGGGATTACGGATGTTGACCTTTATGCTGGTTCTTTGAACTTCGTATTTGGAGAGGCGATTCTGAACGGGGAGGATGCTGTCATCTCATTACACAGGCTTAGGCCGGAGTTCTACGGCGATCCCCCTGACAGGAAGCTGTTTGAAATGAGGATGCTTAAGGAGGCTGTTCATGAGCTTGGACATACTTTTGGCTTAACTCACTGCGAGAATCCTGAGTGCGTAATGCGTTTCAGCAACTCCATAATAGATACTGATATTAAGAAGGCTCAGCCATGCTTAAAGTGTCAGGTTAAACTCTTCAGAAAAATCCTGCAGCAGCCTTAAGCGTGCGCTGTTCATGTTTACAGCAATACTGTTCCCTAGAATTCCTGTTGAAAACAGGCTCTTCGAGACATATGCAAGCGCGCGCTTCTACTAGAATTTTTTAAGTTTCTCGTATGGTAACTGTCGGGTCAGAATCTACGGAGAGGTTCAGAATCATTAGAGTTGAAGAGAAATATTTAAAAACAGTTCTACTGTAAAATAGTAAGATGACCAGAGTAAGGCTGTTTGGAATCGTTTTGCTGCTTACAGTGACACTTTACCCAGCGCTATTCCCACTTACCATTGAGGCAAACGGAGCACAGCCTGTTTTTAAACGATTCTACCCTTCTGATGATGCTACGGTAGCAGGATGCTGTATAAACAATAATTATGGCAAGCTGGAAAACCTAACTATTAAAGCCGGGTTCTCTACCAGTGAGGTCTGCAGGATTTTCATAAAGTTTGACTATCTGAACTATATAGCTCCTGGGTCAGTTATAGAGTCGGCTTTCCTCTACCTCTATATGTACGCGGCTCCCTCTTCAAGAAGGCAAGTGTACTGTCACCGCGTTACAGGAGCGAATTGGACTGAATCTACAATCACCTGGGGGAACCAGCCTGATACAGCTGAACTCGTATCTTCGGAAGTAGTTCCTACTGTTCCAAGATGGCTAGTTTTTGATGTTAAAGAATCTGTTGCAAAATTTGCTTCAAAGGATGCTTCTGACTATGCGCCTAACTATGGCTGGAGGCTTAGCGATAAAGATGAAAGTAATTCCACGGAGGCATTTGTCTACCATTTCTATTCTAATAATTCAAATGTTGCTCTTCTTCCTTTTGTGGAGGTCAGTTACTATCCTCCCCACCTTAACTTGGAGGTTTTAAGCGGTTCCATGATTGCCGGTAACTGGATTAAGATGAAAGTGTCTCGAAGAACCTATGGGAATGAGCCTATAACCTGTGGAAACCTAACAGTCATTTTAAGCTCTTCCTCTACCAAAAAGAGGTTTTCTCTTTCAGAAGATGGAGAACCAGTAACGGAGTTGATAATACCACATGGCTCTGATTCAAGGGAATTCTGGTATTACGATGAGAATGCTGCTACATGCAGGGTTTACGCGCGCACAGAGAATTACCCTAATTATGGGGTTGGTGACTTGTCCATCACATTGGCGCCCAGGCCCAGAGACAATTCTCCTCCCGTATCGACGGTAGTAATAGGTGTTCCGAAGCATCAGAGTGATAATGTATTATACGTGGCGGGTTCGACTGTTTTCGCTTTATCAGCCACGGATGATGTTAGTGG
Source organism: Thermoproteota archaeon (assembly GCA_038850115.1). GTDB lineage: Archaea > Thermoproteota > EX4484-205 > EX4484-205 > JAAOZP01 > JAAOZP01. The sequence goes on along the minus strand of JAWCMB010000020.1, from coordinate 18,668 downwards.
AGTTAGTAGAACCAAATATAGGGTTGATGATGGTTCATGGAATCTCTACACGGAGGAATTTACCTTATCAGACTATCCTGATGGATTACACACCATAGAATACTATAGTATTGATAATGCAGGTAACAATGAGGCTAATAAGGTTCTGGTAGTCTACTTAGATAAGACTCCTCCAGCAATAAGCGGCGCACATCCGGTGGGGAGCATAGCTCAAGAATCAGCTTCAGTAAACCTGACCGTAAAAATTGAAGATGAGGGCTCAGGGGTGAAGGAGGTTAGGTTAACCGTAGATGGCTCTTCACAAGGGTTAATGACTCTAAGCGGAGAAGCTTACACTAAGCCTATCGACCTGGGCGATGGAGACCACACATGGATCATTGAGGCTGTCGACAACGTTGGCAACATGGCCAGTCAAAGTTACTCCTTCACGCTTACAGTTAGTAGGGAGTCGTCTCTTATTTGGCCTTATGGAGTTATTATCGCAATATCTATAGTTGTAGTAATCATAATTGCATTATTAGTCATGAGAAGAAGGAAGGCATCTTCATATTTCTAATCACTTTTCTTCGCACCATCCGATAGCCTTTCATTCGTACGGCTCGTACCATGCACTAGCTAAATTTGGACCTGTGATCCGAAGCCCATGGTTGCCGGAGAACCCTGGCGGATGAGGCTCCGCTATTAGTCAACTGATAAGCTTATGGCAAAGGATTGAGCGGCTGCACAGTAAAGAGTTTTAAACTGGTAAGAGGTTTAAGGGTTGAGGATGAGAATACTGATCACGGGTGGGGCCGGGTTTATAGGCCACAACCTCGCTATTCATCTAAAAAATAGGGGTTTCGAAGTCAAGGTTCTCGACTCGCTGGAGAGGTCGACAGGTTTAGCCGTTAAAAAGCTGGAGGAAGCAGGAGTCCCGGTAACTAGGGCCGAGGTTACGAGCATGGATGATGTTAAGAATGCTTTGAAGAGCGTTGACGCTATTGTTCACGCCGCAGCCTATACGGATGTTGCCGAGTCTATGGAGAACCCCATGCTCTACCTGGAGAAGAATGTCTTAGGTGCTGCTTCAGTAATAGAGGCTTCTTTGAAAACGGGGGTCGGCTTATTCATCTATCTGAGTTCAGCAGCAGTCTACGGGGATCCTGTTAGGCTCCCTGTCGACGAGAATCATCCTACTGACCCCTTGTCTCCATACGGGTTGAGCAAGCTTATGGGTGAGGACACTACCAAGTTTTTCTCAAGGCTCGGGCTTAAGTACGTTGTGCTGAGGCTTTTCAACGTTTACGGTCCCGGTCAGAATGCTGCCTATGCTGGCGTAATAACGAGGTTCATGGAGAGGGTGCGCAACGGGCTTCCGCCAGTGGTCTACGGGGATGGTGAGCAGACCCGTGACTTTATTCATGTCAACGATGTTTCCCAAGCTGTTGAACTCGCCATCATGACACGGCATTTGAACCAGGTTTTCAACATTGGTGCAGGTAAACCCGTGAGGATCAGGGATCTGGCTGGTCTTGTCATGAGGCTTCACGGGGTTGAGGGTGAGCCTGTTTACGCTGCCAGGAGGCCGGGTGACATAAAGCACAGCTACGCAGATGTTTCGAAGGCGAAGAGCCTCCTGGGTTTTGAGCCGAGAATAGGGCTGGAGGAGGGTTTAAAGAGGCTGATGCTGGAGACTTGCTGAATGCTTCTTAATCCTTTTGAAAAAAGTTACTCCGTTTAATCTTTCGGCTTAAAATTTTAAAAATCCGGTGTCGCTGAAAAACCCATGGGTTCGGCGGCTTACCCCGCAGTCTATTCAATGCTTCTAGCCTGTTTAACCTTGGCAGTGGTAATGGTTTACCCTGAGAAGACTGTTCAGACAGGCCTACAGATAATCGGCGGCGAGGCTGACTACGTGGTTTTTAACGACCTGGCTGTTCTCGGCGACGCTGTCTATGTCGGAGGCTGCTCAGGAAGCTTTGAAAACCATGTTTGGACTATTTGGAAGATTAGTTTGGATGGCAGGCTGTTTTCCTCGACAAGCGGGGAAAAGGGTTACGTTACAAGCATTACTTCTGACGGCTTAAGGATATATGTTGCAGGCCTACTGGAACATGATTCGCTTCCAAAGACAACAGGCTTCTTAGTATCGTTTAACACAGACCTTGAAAAAATATGGGAGAAGGAGTGGGTAGGCTCATCCCTGTTCAGCCATTTTGAAAGCATCGCCGCGCAGGATGGCGTAATCTACGCTGTCGGAGAGGCGCAATACTTTGGCGAGAGGGCTACTGAAATAGTTCTTCATAAATATGATGAGAATGGTTCACTCCTGTGGGAGAAAACATTCACTGGGGTTGGGCACGAGGAACCAGAGTCGATGGCTCTGCAAAACGGGAAAATATATATTGTAGGCACGACTGCCCCATACGGCTCAAGCGGGAGCGTAGACGGTCTGCTACTGGTAGCTGATGAGAACGGGAGCGAGTTTAACCGTATCAGCTGGGGAGGTGGGAAGCGTGACTTCTTCTCAGACGTCAAGGTGGGGGACGCCGTATACGTGTGCGGCTACACAGACTCCTATGGGGAGGGTGATCTGGACGGGTTGCTACTCAAAATGGATGAGTCTGGGAGGGTTGTCTGGTGGAGGACATTCGGGGGAGCTGGAGACGACTCTTTCCTCAGCCTCTGCATTGACGGCGAGAGAATTCATGTGGTGGGCCACGTGACTACAAGCAGGGGGATGCTACCCATATACTTGCAATACGGATTTAATGGGACGCGTCTCGGCAACTGGACTCTCGCCATTGACTTCCTATCATCTTGGACGGGGGTTTATCCTGTGGACGGCATGATCCACATGGTTGGAAACAATATGAGAAGCCTGCTTCGCAACAGGGGGATTTACACCCGCTACGTGACGAGCCACCTGTTGACGGTTAACTTTCCAGAAGACGGTTTCTGGGCTTCTCTAGAAGGTGAGAACAAGACCGGCAGGAGCGTCGGCTTCGAAGCCACGGGTGTGGAGCATAGGCTTGAAGCAGCCCATTACAGGGTTGAAGGGGAAACAAGGCTGGCTTTCAGCATGTGGAGCGACGGCGTAGCCGATAATCCTCGCGTAATAAGGCTGAAGAGGGATACTGTTCTCGACGCCATCTACAGGGTTGAACATCGCGTAGCAGTGTCTAGCGAAATTGGCGGAGTATCCGGGGGAGGATGGTATGTTGAAGGCTCGACTGCAACAATATCAGTGGCGCCGAGCATTATTCCTAAGGATTTTCTCATGAACCATGTTTTCGACGGATGGATTGAAAACGGGAAAAAAGTCTCCTCTTACACCATTCACTCGTTCATCGTAACGAGGCCTGTTCGCCTCACAGCAAGCTGGAGAACTGAGCTGAACCCTGTTACCGTAGGCATCCTGGTACTTCTAGCAGTTCTGCTGGCTCTTGTAATGCTGCTAGTGTTTTTAACCAGGAAGAGAAGGCTGCCTCCCCCGCCTCCTCCGCCCCCGGGCCAAGTTTAAGAGACAGCTTCCCCAGTCCTCGGTAAAAATCAAAAAAATGCGGGTTTAAGACGCTTACTCTATGCCTATTTTCGAAGTGGCTTTAACTATAAGGAAAATCACGAAGGCTACGATTAGGAAGGTTATCAACGCCCCTATGAAATGACCTATTCTGAAGGGCCCAATCAAAACCTGCTCCCATGCAACGTCAGGCGTGGCGAGCTCGATTACCGGCATTATCAGGTCGTTGACGAGCGCCTCCACCAGGGTTCCGAGATAAAGGCCGAGGATGAAGGCGACAGCCATCCCAAGAACCTTGTATTTAGATATGAATGCTTTAAACTCTGCGATTAATCCCTTCGGTGCAGGCGGTGTGGGTGGAGCCGGTTTAGGTTCTAAAAGCTGTCTAATCTTCCTCAATTCCTCTATTATTTCATCTTCTTTAGACGCCATGTTTAAACATGTTTATAGTCTTTAACGCTGAATAAAAAGCTTTCCTACGAGAGAAAATATTGAAACACTTAAAAACAGATTTTAATTACGGGTGGTAGATTGAAAATTGACCTGCATGTTCACACTGTCCACTCAGACGGAAACGGGACAGTTAGGGAGGTTCTTCAGAATGCTAAAGCAAAGGGTTTAGACGGCTTAGCCATAACTGATCACGCTACTCTTGAGGGATATTTCAAAGCTAAACAATACTCTGGAGAAATGCTTGTTCTACCCGGGTATGAGCTTAGCACAGACGCTGGCCACGTTTTAATAATAGGGCTGGAACACCTTCCGCCGAAAAAGGGCTTCGTAAACTACGAGTGGCTTGTAAGGTGGGCTAGGGACGAGGGCGGGTTAACGATTCTGGCACACCCTGCTTTAAACACCGGTAAACTAGTAAGATGGGTTAATTGTAAAACTGATGCTGTTGAGGTTCTGAACGCTTCATACCCGTTAAGCCTCTTCGTGAACAGGGGTTTGAAAATCTCCAAGATACTCGGTGTCCCAACCGTCGGGGGAAGCGATGCTCATTTTCCTGGAAGCGTTGGAGACGCGTACACGGTTGTTGAGGCAGACGGGTGGGGCTTCGAAGATTTTTCGAGAGCCCTTAGGAACGGCAGGGTTGTTTTCAACGGCCGGTTGTCACCCTTATCCTCCAGGCTGAGAATCGGATTTAGATACTTGGCTTGGAAAACCCTTTCTCCAAAGGCTTTCTGAAAGCCATGACCTTTCCCTGTCTTAAGATAGGCTTAATACTGTTCCCGCTTTTTCAGCCGGGGGTGTAGCGATGAGGGGTTTCGCGCTGGTTGACGGCCACATATACGTTTCGTTCAAGCCTATTTTAAGATTTGAGGCGGCTGTGATCGTTGGGAACAGGATTGCATACGTGGGGAGTGAAGCCGGGGCCCTAAGCAAGTCTAGGACGCTGGGCCTTGACACTGTGGACCTTAAGGGGAAGACTGTTCTCCCAGGATTAATAGATGCGCACATGCATCTTGACTCTTTAGGCGCCTTTTTGAACACTCTTAACCTCAAGGGGGTTAGAAGCATAGGGAGGCTTAAGACCAGGCTGAGAAACTACGCTGCGAAGTGTTTGGGGCACTGGATTCTGGGACTAGGCTGGGACCAAGAGATGCTGGAGGAGAAGCGTTACCCAACCAGGTGGGATCTTGACGAGGCTGTTAGCGAGAGGCCTGTGGTTCTCCGCAGGGTGTGCGGCCATGCTGCAGTTGTTAACACTAGGGCTCTTGAACTAACGGGGCTGACAGGGGGAAAAGTGCCTGGTGTTTTAAAGAATGAGGCTGGTGTTCCAACCGGGGTCGTCACTGGGAAGGCCCTGGAGACTGTTGTGAGCAGGATTGAGGAGCAGACGACTTTCGAGGAGCGTAAAAAACTCCTGATGGACGCGCTTACACACTCTGCCTCCCAGGGTGTGACCACTGTGGGCTTCGTATCCTGCGGCTCAGCGAGTTTCAAGGCTCTTCAGGAGCTGGAGGCTGAGCTTGGACGCCTGCCGGCGAGAGTGAGAGCATATTTGAATCCCGTGGAGGCCAGGAGCATGGGGCTTCAAGCTTTAAAACGTGGCTCACCATTCTTGAAGGTTAACGGTGTTAAGCTTTTCACCGATGGCTCCCTCGGGGCTAGGAGCGCGCTGCTTTCAAAACCCTACTCGGATTCTCCCGACGCCTCGGGTTGTGCAAGCATGGATGAGGGCTCGCTGCTGGCGATGGTTAAAGAGGCGTGTGAAACAGGCGTGCAGGTCGCTGTCCACGCTATAGGCGATAAGGCTGTGGAGAACACTCTTAAAGCCTTTGAAGCCGTGGCCGAGTG
>JAWCMB010000020.1:1134-12855 GCA_038850115.1 Thermoproteota archaeon | reverse complement strand
GGAGGCTCAGGCACAGGGTTGAACATGCTTCAGTATTGAGGAGCGACCTGATAGAGATGATGAGGAGGCTGGGCGTAACGGTGGTTGTCCAGCCGCATTTTGTGGTGACCGACTGGTGGGTTGTTAGCAGGCTTGGTGTTGAGAGAGCCAGGTTCGTCTACCCTTTCAAGACCCTAGCTGAGAAGGTTAGGCTCGGCTTGAGCACAGACGCGCCTGTGGAACCCTTGAACCCCTGGGAGACTGTTTACGCTGCACTAACAAGGGGTAAGCATGACGGGATGCCTCTCTACCAGCATACTGCTGACGAGTGTTTAACGTTGGAGGAGGCTCTTCACCTATACACGGAGGGCTCTGCATACGCGTTGCTTGAGGAGGGTGAGCTGGGTGCTTTGAAAGAAGGTATGCTGGCTGACCTGGTGATTGTCGACAAGGATCCTTTCAACATTCCTCTCGAAGAGATTGAAAAAATAAGAGTTCTCGCGACATTCGTCGACGGCCGCTGCATGTTCACCATTAGAGAAGACTCTGAACTAGAAGACTTACGAGAAGAGCGATAAGCGAGACTTTTAGCACATGCTTTTAGTTGATTTCTTTAAAAAATATCTGTAGGACTCTAGCTCGAGGGAAAAATTTTAAGAAACTGTGAAAAACCATGTTAAACCGTGTTAAACTAAGGGAAGGTTAAAAAATTGCCTAAAGCCTTTTTAAGGGTGGAGATGCCGATGAAGCTCGTTCAAGTAAAAATCTACAGGGGGGAAAGATACTATATTGCTGAATGCGTTGATATTCCCTTATTCGCCTACGGCAGGACTCTAGACGAAGTTGTTGAGAAGATGAGGGAGGCGGTTGCTCCGCGCTTGAAAAACGATGGTTTGAAGGAGTGGGAGCTTCCCCCTGACTTTTCAATCTTGCTGAACCTTGAGCTTCCGTCTCCAGCTGAAAAACGAAACGTGGAGCAGACGAGGTTCAGCTAAGCTGTTAACAGACCACCCTGTTTCAACAGGCTTCTGGGAAACCCTTCTAATGTTTTAAGCCCACCATATCCTAACCCTGCTCGGCGAGCCTCCTCCTAACTTCCTCAAGATCCTTAACCGTGTCTATCGACTTCCAGTATGCTTCAGCATCAAAATATTTCCTCAGCAATCCTTCTCTTGCAAGCCTTGGGAAAACCAGCTTCTCAACATCACCCTCCTCGTACTCTAGAAACCTGTGTTTAAGCCTAGCGTCAATCAGGTAGATGCCCGCGTTAATATAGTGCGGCAGCACGGGCTTCTCTTCGAAACCCGTTATCTTTTCTCCGGAAACCTGAACAACTCCGTATGGAGACCTGAGGCTTGCCAATGCCATGCTCACTGTCCCAGGCTTCCATTCGGCGATCATCCTGGACAGATCTATTTCTGTGAAGATGTCGCCGTTCATCACTAGGTACAGGTCTGACTCAACGCTGCGCAGTAAGCTGTTGATCGCGTAGAGCGTCCCCCTGGGCTCGTCCTCTACAATATAATGGATTCCGATATTGCTCCAACTCTCGCCATACCTCTCCACCAGCTTCTCATAGTGGTAGCCAGCCAGCAGGTAGATATCGGAAATTTTAGCGTGCTTCATCTGCATTACCAGCCTGTCTAGGATCGTGAGGTTCTCCCCTATTTCCAGCAGCGCCTTGGGAATATTGTCTGTCAAGGGCTTGAGCCTCTTCCCAAGACCTCCGCAGAGTACTCCACCTACAATCATCCCGACTCTGATGGTTAAGCGGGCTAAATAAAACTCTTCCTCCGCAAAACCTTCAGAGGCGCATAAGGGTGGGGTCGAGTTACCACGGTCTTTCACACATACTTCTGGGCGAATGAGGACGGGTGCTTCAATGAATGGCGCATTTTCAACAACAGTAGAGGGGCCCTTAGGGGCAGAGATAGAGATGCAGAATACATGGGCAGGGACGATTTTTCCCCTAGCACTGTGATTAAGCCTAGTTTCTTGGCTTCCTTTTTCAACAGCGTTCCTAGCGTTAGCCCATTCAGCCCTCCGTGTGCAGATCGTTGTTTGCGAGGGTTATCAACGTCAGAATCTCGGCTCCCCAGTATGCCCATATTGAATATTCTCATCTTAAAAGTGCGTTTCAGCTTTGACGGGTACGCAAGGTTAAATAGGGGAGCCTTCCGTGTTCTCCTGGAGGTGGCTTAAGTGAGCCAGTGGGGCAGGCTGCTTCTGAATGAAATCGAGGAAACTCGCGTCACTGACAACTCTATGGTTATCTGGAGCCTAGGGGGAGCAGGCTTAGCCATTAAGACGAGGCTATCCACCATTCTCATAGATCCCTACTTCGGAGCGAGCAGCTCAAGCGACTGGGTGAGGATGATTGCTGTTCCACTAGATCCTAAGGAGATTGTGGATTGCGACCTCTTAGTCTCCACCCATGAGCATGAGGACCATTGCGAGAAGGCAACAGTGCTGGCGGTTGCTGGGAGGACTGGAGCAAGGTTCATTGGGCCAGAATCCTCGTGCAGCAGGTTTCTGACATGGGGGGTCGAGGGCAGCAGGGTCACCAGTCTCAAACCCGGCGGGTCGTTCAGCCTCAAGGATGTTACGGTTACTGCTTGGTTTGCGAACGATCCTGACGCAGAGTCGGCAATCTCCATCATCATAAAGTGCGGCGACATTACTGTTTTCCATGCAGGCGACAGCAAGTTTTCCGAGGGCTTTTCGAAAATTGGGGAGCAGGGGGGAGTCGACATAGCTGTTCTAGCACTGGGCAGAAACCCGCGAGGACACAAGTATTACATGAACGCCTGCGACTTGGTTGAGGCAGCTAGGGACCTAGGCGCCAGCAAACTGATACCTGTACACTGGGAAATATGGCGGAGAACAAGCGAGGACCCTGAGCTTGTGAAGCATATTGTTCAACGCTGGGGCCTGCCTATTGAAGTCATTATCCTGAGGCTTGGAGACAAGTATGTTTATAAAAAAAACCGCGTGAGAATTGTTTGAGGTTCAACCCTAGGATTCAATTGTCTCGTTGAAAAGGCGCATGCTCTTCTCATGAGCTTCAACAGCCTTTTTCAATCCTTCCTCCAGCCTGCCGAGCCTCAGCTCAGTATCAGCCCTCCTAACCATGATCTCGAGCTCCACCGTCTGCTCCGCTAAACCCCTTCTGGACACCGCGTCGATTGCAGACCTAGCCAGGTACAGTATTTCATCCACGATCGTGCAGTTCATGTAAGGCAGTTTTTCAAGCTCTAAAAGCCCATTATAAAGGCTGGCCCGTAGCCCTTCCCTGGGAGTTTTCTCAACAAGCATTTTCCCCCATGACTTGGCCCGGCTTATGGCAAGGTCTAAATTATATCTGGTAACGGGCTCCGCGATAACAGGGTGAAACCCAACTATCGTCATCCACCTGCATATCTCTTGGAGCGCGGTTATGCAGCCTTTACCAGTCCCTCCGGCTACAGCCACAGCTATGGAAGGCCTAACTTCCATATGATAGTTCCTCATCCTGTCTATAAAGTTCTTCGCAAGCCCATTCACAGATAGAAAGTATACTGGTGCTGCAAACATGAGCGCGTCACACTCGTTGAAAAGCCTCCTTATCTCCAGCGCGTCATCCTGCAGATTGCAATTCATGCTTTTCCAGCATTCGGCATTAGTGCAAGCGCGGCAGGGCAACAACTTTTTTTCAGACAGGCTCACCAGCTCCACGCTAGCCCCCGCCTCCTCAGCTCCTTCAAGCATTCTTGTTAAAACCTTCTTGCACAAGCCCTCTTTATGCGGAGACCCGTTGACAGCCAGTATCTGCATGGTTAAGCCTCTCAGCACTTTTTAATAAAGATACCTGCCTTTTAATTTTTTACAAATGTTTTAGCACTCCGGTAAGCTGGAAAACTGTGCGCAGCCTCGAATATGCTGAAACGAGTTAAAACTTAAATAAAAAGAAGCGATGTAGAGAAGGGGTGCTGGGGAGCTGAATTCTTTCGTTGCCGTCGACAATGTTTCCTTCGCTGTTAAACCCGGGGAAATATACGGGCTTCTCGGGCCGAACGGGGCTGGTAAAACCAGCACTTTGAAAGTGTTAACCGGGCTTTTAAAGCCTGCTTCCGGGAGGGTTGAAATCTTCAGCAGGCCGCTTTCAGACGAAGTTGCTGTGAAAAGCATGATGGGGTACGTTCCAGAAGATGTCATCCTAATGGATTCGCTAACCCCGAGAGAATTCTTGGAATTTGTTGCTTCCATTAGGCGTCTAAAAGCAGACATGGTTCACCCCCGGCTTGAGAAACTGGTTTCCGCTTTCCAACTGAGAGAGTATTTCGACACGCCTATCGCAGCCCTCTCAAAGGGGAATAAGCAGAAGGTCGCGGTAGTGGCAGCCCTACTGCACGAGCCACAGCTCCTGATTCTCGACGAGCCGCTGATGGGGCTCGACGCGTTCTCATCTAAAATACTCAAGGAGCTGTTGACCTTCCACGTGAGCAAGGGGGGTGCAGTGATTTTTTCAACACACATAATGGAGGTTGCTGAAAGACTCTGCACGAGAGTAGGTATAATAAACAGGGGGAGGATGGTTGGCGAGGGAACAGTCGACGGTCTTCGAAAACTGGTTAAGAGCGCGGAAGGCTCCTTAGAGGAAATATTCTTGAAGGTGACTGAACAGGAGGCTGGGGTACAGGAGATAGTTAAAGCATTGGAGGCATAGGGTTAATGAATATTTCTGAACTCTGGTGGCTGTCGAAAAAGGTTTACAAGGAGATAGTTTTCCAATCGTTCTTTTCACTTCGCGTAGGCGGAACCCTGCCTCAAGCAGGCGACGCTGAGAAAAACATCGTGCAACTCGTCAGGAGTGCAGAGTGGAATTTTATGCTTAACAAAGTTATATTTGCTATTTTCATCGGCGCCATCGGAGTTTTCACCTTCTTCTCAGGCGTTCTGCTCGAGATGGATAGGGAGCTGGCTGCCGCATGCGGCGTTTCATCCATGCTCAGCATAGTCCTGTTCATGACGGTCTTCATGGGGATGCAGGTTGCAACATCCTTCGTCTCCTCCCGGGTTTCAGAGTTTCTGACTCCCCTCCCGGTTTCAAGCAGAGATGTTTCAAAAATCCTCCTGACATGTTTCATAAGGATCTTCGACATTCCGTTAATAGCGGCGGTCTTTATAATCCCAATAGCATACGGGGTCTTATATAGCTCTATCGCGGGTGCTTTAACTGTCCTTCTGAGCGTTGTAATCACAGAGGTATTCGCATTAACAATAGCTATTTTCCTAGCTCTCTCCTTCTATTCTAAAGTGGTTAAGGGTGGCGGAGGCTCATCGTTAAGAACACTCATGAGACTCTTCTACATGCTGGTCTGGATTATTTCAATGTTCCTCATGTACGCGGTTACGGGTTTCGCGATGCAGATGGTTAATCTGATGAAAACCCTTACTCAAAGCCTCTCATACCTGCTTACATTGCTATACCCTTTTTCACTGGGTTTCTTAGCTTCATTAGCCACCTTCTTCAAAATTTACGACCCTTGGATTGCCGCCTTATCTGTCGGCTCCTCCCTCCTCTACCTCGCCTTGGCTGCGTACTCTTTCAAATGGCTTGTTAAGAGAGTTGTTGGAATAGGCTTTGGAAGCGTTGCCGCAGGCAGCAGGGTGGAGGTTAAAGAAGTCTCTATAAATCCTGGGCCGCCGTGGCTCGGAGTTCTTAAGAAGGATCTTAGGATTGCCTCAAGATCTCCCTCCTACTTCAGCATACTTATGATGCCAGTTATACAAATCATAATTATCAGCTTCACCTCCTTCTACCCTGATGCAGGCGGTGCTCCCGTTGAGTTTCTGCCTCCCATGTTTCTGCCCCTGTTCCTGATTTCTTTACTTATGGTGTTGATACTTCCCCCTGCGCTTTTAAATACTGAGAGCATAGCTTATTCTTACGTTGGAAGCCTGCCTTTGGGAAAGAGGACGCTGATTCTTGCTAAGACAATCCTATCGTCAATCGTGTATTTGGCTTCACTTCTCGTACTGTTGACGGTGATTCTGCTAAGAGCACCGGGCCTCGTGTACGTGTTCACGCTTTTCGGAGGTGTTTTCACGTTCTCCGTAGTTGCTTCAATAATATTTGAAATCATTCTTCTCTCAAGAACATTTGGGCAAACCGTCCCATCGGGAAACCTCTATTTAAAATTCTACTACTATATTCTCCCATGGATACTCAGCTATATAGTTGCAATGATTCCGATTCTGGTTTACTACATAGCGCTGCTTCTCACTTCTTCTTTTGTCATAGGCATGACCGGTTTAGCAGCAACCTCGATCCTAGAGTTCTTGATAGCGGCACTGCTTCTTCTCAGAAAGGAGTAGTTGTGAAGAGGAGAAACGTGCTTAATGCTGTAGCGGTAGTGTGGCTAAACTGATTCATATCCAAGAAAGCTTAAATAGAACTTTTCTAATAATAAATATCGTGAAAAGACATGGGTGAGGAAAAAGAATTCCTCCTCGGCAAATTTTTGAAATCCAGAGGATTCATAGTTGGGCTAGTCATTTCCATACTGATGATGCTAATACAGCTTTCAATCGACTGGACCAACGTCAACCTGACCCTCTGGGGCATGAATGCCGGAGCATTTCTGATCCTCTTCGTGCTGGCGATATTTGGTTATTTTCTCAGCTCTCTGAGGCTTAGGGCGGATGAATACGCAATCGTGTTCGCCATGGTAACAGTAAGCCTCGGCTTCGCCTGGTCTGTAGCCGTACCACTTTCTATATCTATTTTCAACACGGCATGGGAAAAACAATGGTGGTACATGGGGTACTGGGTATCTACAATACCGGGAGCGTTAGATATGAGCCCTCTGTTTGGCGTGAAGGAAATGGAGGCGGCTTTAGCTGCTTTCACCGGAGGAACCTCTGTCCCCTGGGCAGCTTGGGCGCCTGCATTAGGCTACTGGATCGTCTTCACGTTAGTTCTGGTGATCTTCATGGTTTCGATGGGGATGATACTCAGAAAGCAGTGGATAGATGTTGAGAAGCTCCCCTTCCCATATTTGAACGTCACTACTGAGCTGATCAATTTAGGCATGGGTATGACCGAGAAAACCAGAGTGAGAAGGATCCTGATAGGCCTTCTCATAGGCTTTGTATTGATGCTCGGAAACTTAATCGACGCCTTGGCGCCCGGAAGAGGATGGAACCTGTGGCAGACTTACCACATCGAGGCTTTAGAGGTAGCACTGCCTAATTCAAGCTGGTTCTTCAGCGTTTCACCATCTCAACTGGGCTTATGGTATCTCGCCCCCTTGGATGTTCTTTTCACCGCCATAGTCTCTTGGTTTATATTTGCCGACTTGATTCCAGCAATATCCGCTTGGGCAGGATACGCAACGCTGCAAGCACCTTGGGGAAGCTCCGGTGGGGCATGGCACAACATGGCGTCAGGTGCTATAGCACCCATCTCTGGCGGGATGATTGGGTGGGGTGCTATGATAGGTTTGGGACTGTGGCTTATCGTTTACTCTAGAAAATACATAGTGTCCACGCTGAAGAACGCGTTTGGGAAAAAGGTGTTGGATGAGTCTGGTGAACCCTTCTCATACAGGACGCTGTGGCTGGCCTTTATTATCTCAGCGATACTGCTTGTAGTATTAATGGTCGTCGTCTACATTCCCGTCTGGGCTGCAGGGATAATCGTAATATACACGTGTCTCCAGTATGTTGCAACATCAAGGATTCGTGGGGAAAGCATAGCGAAGGGTGACACTCCTTGGGAGTCCCAGGAGGTTTTGGCCACCCTCTTGTCTCAAGCAGGGCTCTACTCGCTTGTTGGGGCTGAAGCTTCAGCAGCTTCTCAAGCTGCATATGGGCCAGGTGCCTACACGGCGTGGAACATGGGTTACGTCGTGACTGGGCACTACACATGGTATTGGGGTGGTGCGGGGACGCCTCAAAGCGCTCAGCTTGAATCCTTCAAGTTGGCAACCTTGACTAAAACACATAACAAGGCGATGGCGCTATCGACCATTGTGGCCATGGTCCTAGCCGTTCTTATATGCCTTCCACTGTGGCTACTCTTCACATACATGGTGGGGATCGACAAGGGCTTTGGGCATGGTGGTACCTTATACAGCCAGTGGGTTAGTCCGGCATGGTGGAGTCAGGAGGCTATATTTAACGCTGCTTTTAACCAAGCTCAAGGCTGCTCCTGGTTTAACTGGAACAAGGATCTGCTTTCTCTTGAGCTTGCAAACTGGGCTGCGGGATTCTTCCTTGCCGGGGTCCTTCTTTGGGTTAGGGTTGCCTTCGTTCGGGTACCATTGAATCCAGTCGGCCTAGTTATAGGCTTATGTCAGCCTGCACACTGGCTCTGGGGGTATCTTCTCGTGGCATGGGTCCTGAAGTTTCTGACGTTTAGAATAGGTGGCTCAAAACTCTATGAAGAACATGGCGTGCCGCTAGCTATAGGGATATTCCTGGGCTCCTTCATAGTCTCTATAGTGACTGATATATTCCTGCCGGTGGCGCAGGCAGGGATAGAGTGGGCTCCTAGCGTTCCAGGTTGACCCTACTTCCCTCCTTTTTTTACTGTTTACACCGATCGGATTAAAAATGGTACTGAAAGTAATTAGAGCCATCCACGTTTGGGAAAGAGTCGTGCTTCGAGCAAAGTTGAGAAGGCGGCTTATTCTGCTTCTTACTCTATTTCTCTTATGCTCACCGATTAGTTTCAGCACTACTCCTCGAGTTAAAGCAGAAGGGCTGCAGGCTTTTAAATACGCTGAGATTGCAAATGCAATCAATGCTGATGCGGTAAGGGGGCATGTGAAGCATCTGTCCGGCCTCAGGTGCAGGACACCAGGCTATCCTGGCTATGAAGCTGCAGCGAAGTACATCTATGAAAACTTCATAGAAAACGGCCTTGAACCCGGCCCTTACGGTTACTTTGAAAATTTTACGGTGCTAGTCCCAGTGGTTCGCGAGGCGAGAATTCAAGTCCTGTTACCGTTCGAATTTACTCTTGACAATGTTTCAACGCTGTATCCGATGGGCCTAAACCCGGGTGGGACACCCCCGGAGGGTATTGAGGGGAGACTGGTGTATGTTGGGAAAGCAGCCCTGTCGGAGCTTAATGGAAAGAATCTTAATGATACGATAGTGCTGGTGGACTATGAAAACAGTGGAAACTGGGTTCACACGGTAATGTTTGGCGCTAAAGCCGTGATATTCGTCGAACCCGAGATTTACAATACTGTTCAAAGTTCTTTAAACGCTAGGCTCCCGGATGCCCCGCAACTAGCGTTTAGGGGAGGAGTTAACTACTTAGGCGTCCCATTAAATATTCCTAGGCTCCTAGTTTCAAGAAGGGATGCAGAGAATCTGATTAATCTTCTGTCAACCGGTGAGGTTAAAGTAAGAATTATGCTGAATGCTTCCTGGGAGGAAAAGCCGGCTTGGAATATTCTTGGTGTAATACCCGGTAGGAGGGAAGAGGTTGTGATTTTAAGTGCATACTATGATTCTCAATCATATATAGTTGGAGCGGCTCCTGGGGCAGATGAAGCCATAGGCATCGCGATGATCATGGAGCTGGCTTCCTACTTTAAGGATAATCCTCCGGAGAGAACCATATGGTTTCTTGCCATAGGCTCCCACTACGGAGGGTTAAAAGGCTCCAGAGAGTTTGTGGAGCAGCATTTCGAGGAAACAAGCAAGAGGATTAGCATCTGGATAAACTTTGATCTAGCTTCCGACGTGAGCGATCTAGGGGTGTTCTTCTGCGGATACAACTATTATTTCGAGGCCTCTCTCCTAAGGTATACGTGGCTCCGTGATAGATTATTCGGTTCACAGTCTGAAGTGAAGAGCATCCTCCAGAACCTGGACCTCAATATGAATGTTGAAGACGGTTTACGCGTGAGGGAATGGAGAATATACTTGCCGAGCGACCTGGCTTTCGATCATGAACCGTATGTTGTAGCAGGCGGAGTCGGCATAACGGTGGCTACCGCAAATTCCTTCAGAACACTTTGCTCCACGCCTTCAGACACCTATGAGAACAGTCTTGGCTCCCCAAGAAGGTTCGAGAACATTAAGAAACAGGTTAGGTTCGTCGCGGCTCTTGCGTCAAGCCTTATAAATGGTCCTAACTTTGGACATAAAGGTATTGGGCCAACTAGGTACGCTTTGCAGCCAAACGCAGGCGGCTTCGTTTCTTTGACCGGGAGGATTGTCACATATAATTATGCTAAGGGATGGTTTGAGGGGGTGCCTTACGCGATGGTTTCAGTCCACTTGTCTTATGCGGAAGGCGGGTATTCTCCACATTTCTACTCTTTGTGTAGGGCGGATGAGAACGGCGTTTTTGTTGTTCACGGGCTGCCTTCGGAGACAACCTATACGGGTGCGCAGCAGCTGGGTGTGGGTGTCGCTGAGGTCGCGGTTCCAAAAGTTATGGTTGAGGCATTCGTCTTCAATGAGAATGGAAACATTATATATGCCCCGGAGCTGTGGCAGCAAAGGTCCGACGTATACCCTATTTCTTTCCAAGTTGATAGTGGACGCATCGGGACTCCGGATGCACCCCGATATTTTCCAGTCTTCCCGTGCGGCTCAATAGTATTATTCAACCTTATTCCGCCAGTGAACCTGCTCGGAAGTATCTCTATTCTAGATTCGCGGGGCCATACTCCACCCACATCCTATGGCTATGTTCGCGACAGCTTCATCGAGGGCGAGGACATAACGATGATATTTGTTCCTGAAGACATGCCTATTGAGGTTATAGTCTACAGCCCAGGTATACCTTCCCCCCAGGGAGTTTTGAAAAGCATTACTGAAGAGATTCACGAGGGGCGAGGATTCTCTGTGAGACAGGGTGAGACGTCAATAATCCTAGCCACGCCTTTAAGGCTGGTTAAGGATTTCCATCTTTTGAACAAGTATAGGCTTGACTTGGCGTCAAGCTACTTGGCTACGAGCGCTCCTGCTTTAGAGTTTTCCAACAATGCAGGCAATCTGTTAAGCGAGGCTTCAACATGTTTCTCGCCAGAAGCCAGGTTTAACTATTCTCGCCTGGTCTACGCTATTTACGCTGCTTGGCAGAGCGAGATAAACGCCTACATGTTTACGAGGGGCCTAATTTTCGAAATAATTTCATCAACCCTATTCTTTTTCATACTTTTAGTTCCATTTTCAATACTCTTGGTAGAGCTCGTGTTCTCGCCGAGAAGCGGCCTGCGGAGAATATTGTATGCATGCGGGGTCTTCGCGCTTTTTACATTCCTGCTCTACTGGTTCCACCCTGGTTTTCACTTGGCAACGAACATCTATATAATGCTAGTTGGCATAGCTATCCTTGTTTTCGTCACCCCCATCATAGGAATACTGTGGGGCAGAATATCAGGCTTTATCAGGGCGTTTAGAGAGGAGGTCATCGGCAAGCATTTCGCTGAGATAAGCCGGTTCGGTGCGGTTCTCATAGCTTTCTCAATGGGCATATCTAACATGAGGAAGAGAAAGTTGCGGACTACCCTTACACTTGTAACAATCACGTTGATAGTGTTCTCCCTTATTTCGTTGACATCCATATACCTAATATCAATAGTCAGAACTATTCCGAAACCTGGGAAAACCTACTATGACGGGATCCTGATAAGCGAATTCAGATACCTGCCATCATATCTGGAAGGTCTTCTTAAAGTGAAGATTGGAGATGAAGCTGTCATATGTCCAAGAAGCTGGATCTATACTTCC
>JAWCMB010000020.1:0-1112 GCA_038850115.1 Thermoproteota archaeon | reverse complement strand
GCTGGCAGTCGTGCCGGAAGACCCTATCTTCCAACAGGGCATTACTCTTCCAAATTGCTCGGGGATACTCAGTTCTTACACGGCCATAATACCGAGGGAAGCTGCAGATGCCTCCGGCTGGAGAATAGGCGACATAATTTATGTCGGTGAAGCCAACCTGACTATCGTCGGAATCTTCGACTCTTCTATTCTCAACAGCTTGGTTGATTTAAACCTGCATGAGGTGACGCCCATCAACTGGGGGGTCCAGTGGGCAGGCGGGATCCAGCATATCCCTGCGCAATCCGTACTTATAGTTCCATACTCGCTTGCGGAAAGGTTGGGCTATCCTCCGATGCAGATAGTCGCTAAATTCGGTAATCAAAGCAGGGTTTTCGAATTTGCTGAAAGCCTGTCTAACACGCTGCCGTTTGTCGTTTATGCTAGCGCAGGGGGTCAGAGGGCCAATTTCCAGCAACAAGCATGGTTCTCCCTCAGGGGAATTGAACACCTTGTTTTTCCGATCGTCATTGCTGCTCTGGCAATCTTGGATGCGATGCTTGCCAACGTATATGAGCGGGTTAGAGAGATCGGTATTTTCAGCTCACTGGGGCTCTCGCCCCTGCATGTTGCCGGCCTCTTTCTGTCGGAAACGTTAGTATACTCTGTTGTTGCGGCAGTCCTCGGGTATGTTGTTGGGCTTTTGGGAACCAATCTCCTCTATATGTTTCAATTGATGCCGAAAGACTTTTACCCTAACTTCTCCTCAACGATCGTAATTTTAACAGTCTCAATATCGATATTAACCACGATAGCATCATCCATCTACCCTGTTATGAAGGCCTCTAGGCTGGTCACGCCCTCGGTGGAAAGGGTTTGGAAGCTTAGAACCAAACCGCAGGGCGACATCTGGGACATACCATTGCCCTTCACCTCCTCGCCTGAGGAAACTGATGGAATCATAATGTTTTTAATAGAGTTTTTCAAGGCTTTCACAACGGCTGAGGTCGGCGCCTTTAGAACGGACGATCTAGCATTATCTGAAAGGGTTAAGGACGGTGCTGTTGAGAAGATCCTAATCGTCGACACCACTCTACCTCCTTTCGACATGGGGATCTCGCAGAGGGCTGAAA
>JAWCMB010000019.1:25580-32060 GCA_038850115.1 Thermoproteota archaeon | reverse complement strand
ACTTAGACTCTCTGCTGACACTCGGTAACCCTGAGGAAGTGGAGGCAGAGGTTAAAAGACTTGTTCGTGAAGTGGCTCCGGGTGGAGGCTATATTTTAAGCACGACAAATGTGTTAACCAGATATGTGCCACCTGAAAACGCCTTAGCAATGTACAGGGCTGCAGAGAAGTATGGCCGGTATCCGATTAATATTTGACAAAAATAGGTCAAACTTAGCTCAAACTTTATAAATGTAAGCTCGTTTTACACACCGATGAGCGAGCAAAGCGAGGTTGAGAAACTAAAGTTAAAACTGGAGAACATTTATCTAAGGTTGACTGATTATCGTTCTTGGAGATTCTTCCAAGGAGATGTAAAAGAAGCCTATAGGATAGATTTCGACGATTCCTCGTGGGAGCCTGTTTCACTGCCTTTTCAATGGGATCTTTCTAAAGGCGACGTGTGGCTGAGGTGTAAAATCAGGATTCCGGATGAAATAGAGGGGATCAAAGTATCAGGCTCGAAAGTCGAGATGTCTTGGGCGATGATAACTGGCAGCGAGGTTTATGTGGACTCTAAACTCGTTTTGAAGGAAGATTATTGGACTGACTTCCAGGGGCCTAGGATAACTATTGCGGAGAAAGCGAGACCAAGCGATATCCACGTGGTCACGATACATGCTTACGAAAAAAGAACGTTTCCAAGAGGGGAGAAAAAGGAAGTACCCCTATTCCACATATGGTACGATTCTGTTGACAACGTTGCATTTGAAATAGAGTCTTTTATTCAAGAGCTGAATTTTGCTCAAATCCTACCCGGTGGGCTTGAAACATTAAACAGGGTAGTCCAGGAATTTGACTACAGTGTATTTTCACGTGATGCAGAAAGCATCCTGATGGAAATAGAGAAGGCGAGGCAGAAGCTAAAAACTCTTTCCAAGGATGCTAAGGAGTTTAAGGTTCACCTCGTGGCACACGCCCATATAGATATGAATTGGCTCTGGCCATGGGAGGACACTGTGAAAGTCATAGAGAGAGACTTCTCCACCATGGTGTATCTAATGGACCAATATCCGGATTTCCACTTTTCTCAGAGCCAAGCCGTGACCTACAGGGTTGTTGAGGAGAAAAACCCTGTTCTTTTTGAGAAAATAAGGGAGAAAATCCGCTCTGGAAACTGGGATGTTACGGCCTCGATGTGGGTTGAGGCAGACCTTAACATGATAGGAGAGGAAACGCTTGTTAGACAAATACTGTATTCGAAAAAATATGTGAAAGAGAAATTCGGCTTCGAAACGAAAGTAGGATGGGAACCTGATACTTTCGGGCACATCTGGACGCTGCCGCAGGTGCTAAAGAAAGCAGGAGTGGACTACTATTATTTCATGAGATGTGGAAAAGGGTATCCGATGTTCCACTGGGAGGGTCCAGATGGCTCAAGGCTGCTAGCCTTTAACAGTGTTTACAACAACACGGTTACTCCAGGAAACATCGTTGAAACCGCGAAACTCTTCCATGAGAAATATGGTTTAAAGACTAGCATGTTCGTCTATGGGGTTGGGGATCACGGTGGCGGTGCAACTATTGGGGACATTAAGGCTGCGATGAAAATACGGGAGAAGCCCGCCCTTCCCAACGTGATCTTCAGTTCAACGCATCAGTTTTTCGACGAGGTTTTAAAAGAAAAACCGGAGTTACCAGTAGTTAGGGATGAGCTTAACTTTACTTTCGACGGCTGCTACACGACTCACTCCGACATTAAGCGTTACAATAGGCTTTGCGAAAGATATTTGGTTGATGCTGAAAAGATTTCAGCAATATCAGGAGACTATCCCCGAGGGAAACTTGAAGAAGCATGGAAGAAAACATTGTTCAACCAGTTCCATGATATTCTGGATGGAAGTGCGTTCCACGAAGCCTACTACTACTCCGGCCGCCTGGCTGAAGAGGCGCTTGCAACAGCAAGGGAAGCCTTAGAAAAATCCATTAGGGAGATAGTTAAAAGAATAAAGTTTTCTCAAGAAGGATTAGCGATAGTCGTGTTCAATACTCTAGCTTGGGATAGGAGGGATGTTGCAAGAGTTAAAATACCTAGAGAAACGGTTAAGAGAAACCCGGTTGTTATGGATATATATGGAAAGCGACATCCTGTTCAGATTGATGGCGACGAGCTTGTTTTCATCGCTGAAGTACCAAGCTTAGGCTATTCAACTTACTATCTTGTTGAGGGAGAAGAATCTCGTCAACAAGAGTCGCAGCAGGCAGTGCTTGAAAACGAGTTTTTCAAGATTGAATTAGACCAGAGTTCTGGAGCAATAAGGTCGGTTTACGATAAGAAGGCAGGCAGATTTGTGACGAAGGCTTTCAGGCATGAGGCTACACGGCCAGAGTTCAGCAACCTGTTTCAAGTGCTTCACGAAGCTCCCCACGGAATGTCTGCTTGGATAATAGGGCCCATAACCAGGGTTGAAAACCTGCTTACTGGAGCCGAGGTAAAGCCGGTTGAAAAAGGCCCTGTGATGTCTAAGATTAGGACTGTAAGAAGATATAGGGATTCAACCATAACCCAGGAAATAATGCTGTACACCGGGATTTCCAGAATTGATTTTAACACGACTATTGACTGGAGGGAAGTGTCTGACGCGTTTACTGATGCTCCAATGTTGAAAGTATCCTTCACACCGATCTTAGGCTCGTCGACCGCAACTTTTGAAATACCGTTTGGAAGCATTTCAAGAACTGCTGACGGACGAGAGTTACCTGCTTTAAGATGGATTGACCTCTCGGACGGCGAGTATGGAGTAAGCCTGCTTAACGATTGTAAATACGGATTTGACGTGTGCGGTAACACAATGAGGATGACGATAATCAGGACAAGCTATAGTCCAGACCCTAACCCGGATCAGGGTTATCACGAACTTAAATACTCGCTGTATCCTCACACGGGAGACTGGAGAAAAGCCCTTGTCTTCAGGAAAGGCTACGAGCTGAACCATCCGCTTGAAACCGTTGTTACTACCGCCAGAATATCACAAGGGGGTCTCCCGGAGGAAGCGTCGTTCTTGAGAATAAGGCCTGAAAACATAGTATTGTCCTGTCTTAAACTGGCTGAGGACTCAGGTGACATCATAATTAGAATGTATGATGCGACGGGGGATGGCGGTGAGGCTGAAGTAACGCTCGGTTTCCCGGTTTCAGAGGCGATTGACAGCAATCTGCTTGAGGAAAGTTTCTCCAGGCTTATGGTTCGAAACGGCTCATTCAAAGTCAAGATGGACCCGTGGGAAATAAAAATAATCAGGTTGAAGAAGGCTAAGTAACAGCTTCCCCATATCTCCAATACTCGAGTAGTGAACCATGTTTTGCCGGCGAACTACCAACCGGAAAACTTATAACACTAACCTAGATTAACATGTTTACTTGAATCACAGCGAAAGGATCCTAGCGGTGTTTGAAGGAAAACCTGTAGACAAGGTTCCTTTGAATATAAGACACGAATACTGGTATTGCGTGGCGAAGGCCAGTGGAAAGCTACCTAAAAAGTATACTGACATGAGTTTAGCTGAAGTATGTATCGATTTAGGGGCTAGCTGGAGATGCTATTCCGGCTACTTTGTTGAAAATGCAGTCAAGGTAACCTATGGTGGAGACGTCAAATTCTCCGTGGAGAAAACTGGAAATCTTGTTAGGACAACCATAAAAACACCAGTAGGAACGCTTCAAGAAGTTTCTAAGACTGACGAATGGGGATTGTCTTCGAGAAGAACAGAATACATGCTAAAGAGTACTGAGGATTTCAAGGCATTATCATACTTGCTGGACAATGCTGAAGTAAGATTCGACCAGCAGGTCTACGAGAGATTGGAAAGAGATTTGAAGAAGCAGGGGATAGTCTCGTTTTTCTTCCCTCACTCTCCTCTTCAGGCACTGATTCTGGATTACATGGGTTTCGCCAGAACAATGAGGTTTCTATACATGGAAAGCAAAAACAGGCTTGAAGAAATTATGAACACTATTGAAAGATATAACGATAAGTTTTTCAAATTGATGGGTGTCACTCCGATTAAAATATTCAATCTTGGTGAAAACATAGATGTAAGGTTAACATCTCCAAGGCTTTTCGAGAAATTCTGCTTACCAGTATATCAGAAGAGGTGCGAATATTTGCATAAGAGAGGCAAATACGTGCATATTCACGTGGACGGCTACGCGAAGCCTCTGCTTCCTTTGCTTCGTGAATCAGGGGTGGATGGAATTGAAGCCCTAACGCCGGAGCCTGTCGGAGATATGAGTATTGAAGACATTGCGAAGGAACTTAAAGATGAAATCGTTGTTCTGGACGGCATACCTTTCCTGTTTTTCCTACCGACTGTACCGTATGAAACATTGGAGAAATTCGTGAAGAAAATTGTTAGCGCTATTCCAAGGCTGGTGCTAGGCATATCTGACGAGCTTCCTCCCCCAGGAGACATCGAGAGAATAAGAATGGTTTCAAAACTGCTTGATGAGCTTAGTGCACGAAACCAGTAAAAAATCTAAAATGGATTAAAGGCGTTGAGTTTTAAAATCAAAGTTTAACCTTTTAGAAGATTTGAAAGCGATGGTGCTATATATGAAAACAAAGCAAATAATCGGGTATGTTAGGCTCTAAATGTAAATGCTTCCTAAACCTTTAAAAACTTAAATCTCGTAAACCAAGTCGGTAATAAATGGAACAGCACCCAATAATAATTTCAACGTCTGAATATTGGGATAAGGTCTATGCCTGTTGGCTCGGCAAGAACATAGGAGGAACTTTGGGTGCACCATTCGAGGGTAAGAAGTTTGTTAACGATCTGAATTTTTACGCCATGCCTGTGAGCGAGGCTGCTCCAAACGACGATCTTGATCTTCAACTCGTCTGGTTGAAGATGCTGGAGGATCATGGGGTTGAGGTTAAGCTTGAAACTCTTGCACAGTATTGGCTTAAGTGTCTGTCAGCGTATCCTTGGAACGAGTATGGTTTCTGCCAGCGGAACCTTAGAAGAGGCCTTCTACCCCCGGTTTCAGGGTGTTTCGAAAACTATTATGTTGACGAAATGGGTTCGCCTATAAGAAGCGAGATATGGGCATGTATTGCTCCAGGGAATCCGCAGCTCGCCGCCTCCTATGCTTGGAAGGACTCCTGCATGGATCATTCCGGTGGGGAGGGCATGTACGGTGAGATGTTTTGGGCTGCTGTAGAGAGCGCGGCTTTTGTTATGAACGATGTTGAAACCCTGATAAAGATAGGTTTAAACATGATTCCGGTACATTCACAGATATCTAGGGTTATCAGAGAAGCACTGTGGTGCTACGAGAATAATGTAAGGTGGGCTGAAGCCAGGGAGAGAATAGTCTATTGGTATGGGCATAATAGTGCTTGCCACGCTGTTCAAAATCACGGGTTCATCATACTGGGGCTGCTCTACGGGAAGGATTTTGGAGACAAGCTGTGCAAGGCTGTGAACTGCGGTTACGACACTGATTGCACGGGAGCAACCTTGGGCTCCCTACTGGGAATAATTCTGGGGACGAAAGGATTTCCGGATGAATGTAAAAATGGGGTTGGGGAGAAAATAGTTCTTCATAAGTACACTAGGCTGGATGATGCGCCGAAGACGGTGGCTGAGCTGACGGATAGGGTTATGGCTGTTGCAGAAAAAGTCTTGGAGAAAAACGGGGGAGTCAAATTTGGAGACCATACAGTAATTCCTGAAAACTGTGCAACACTACTAATGAGAAACGAGATGGCGACAGTCTTCTTGAAAAACGATGTTCATTCCTCTGTAAGAAGCATTGACGACTATGAGGTTTGGTTACACTACAATGGGGAACCAGTTATCTACCCCAATATTGGAAAAACTTTAGGGGTAAGGGTTTTAAAAGGCAATAGGCAAGTAGATCCGGTTGCCAGGCTAAGGGTTCCACCAGCATGGAGAGTCGCAGAATTAGAAAGCCTGTTTGGCCAGAAGCGTTTTCTGGTTGAAGCATCTGAGGTTGAAAACATAAACAAGCTTAGCGTCGAATTTGAAAACAGGGTGGCGCAGTTTATAATCCTTGGGCCCGGAGAGGCCAGAGGATATCCGAGTGGGCAAAACGTGCCCACATGTCCCGCCTGCCACGGTTACCTTGGTCACTGCGTATGTGTAAAAGAGTAGAATCAGCGAGTTTGAGAAAGAAAAACGGTTTTCACACCGTTTTTATTAAGTGTTCAAGCAGTTTCTCCGCCTTTCTAGCGAAAACTGTTTTAAGCAAACCGTCGGCATTCCCCAAGTTTGCCTCAACCCTTGGATCATACGGTATTTCCCCTAGAAACTTGATGTTGATTTTTCGGGATTCCTGTTGAATATTGCTTGACCCTGCTTTCATGTTTTCCACAATGCCGACTATCGGGATATTAAGCTCTTTCAGCATGCATACTAGTTTCCTGGCTGTTTCAAAGGCCAGTGGAGAGGATGTTGTGACTATTAGAAAACTCGG
>JAWCMB010000019.1:18714-25570 GCA_038850115.1 Thermoproteota archaeon | reverse complement strand
TAGCATCCCCAATACCAGGCGGCATATCTAAAACCAAAAAATCCAACTCTCCCCAGTTTGTGATGGAAAGCAGCTCGATGAGCGCATTCGAAAAATCCGTTCCCCTAAGAGGTGTTGCACGACCGCTTGAATAGTAGATTATAGACATGTATCTTAAGCCATGGATGAGAGGTAGGATAACCCCCCTGTCTTCGACGGGGCGGGCTTCCTTAAGACCCAGAATAATGTGTGTGGAAGGACTTGTAAAATCTAGGTCGAATAATCCGACTCTGTAACCCTTTCTGGCCAAATTTAACGCGAGCGTTGAAGCCAGCAGGCTCTTTCCGACCCCGCCTTTACCGCTTGAAACAGCAATTATTCTCCTGACTCTCCTCATTCTTTCGTCAATAATGCTTATCCTCGGGTCAACCATTCTTCCCCAACCCCTTTATGCTCTCAATCCAAACACCCCTACCCCCGATTATCTCGAAATCCGGGCTTCCACACTTCGGACACTTTACATAAGCATGAGAAACCTCTGGAAGAAAGTGTATCGCTTCCAGCATATCCTCGCCCAGCTCATCCCTTTGGAAAAACCATTTGAAGCCGCAAACCCTGCATTTCAACTCTGTTTTGGCAACCTCTATTATAAACTCCGTATCCTTTAGTTCAACAGGTTTCAACTTTGTCAGGGCTGTTCTAAATATTTCGTGGTCCACCTGCTGCATTTCGCCGATTTTAATTTTAACTTCAATGATCTTCTCAACCCTTTTTTCCTCAACCATTCTTAGAATTGTTCTTATCACTGATTCCGCTAACGCCCATTCGTGCATTAAATCCTGTAATGTTAACACTGTTTAAAAACGTTTTTAAAAACTCAAAGGAATAATTAGCACGGCTAAACCTTAACTATCTCTATGCCAAGTATTTCGCAAGCATCCTGAATCGGCTTCGTGTAATCACCATGAATCATGCTTGCATGATGAATGAAACCGTTCTTCAGAATTGTTTCATAGAGCTTCTTTAAATCAGGGACTTCAACCCAAGCCCAAGTACCCTGGAGACGCTCGCGAGTCTCTAAAATCCTGCCTGTCGTAATAAGCATTTTGAATTTCCCATCATACTCTGCTAACCTGTTGATTGTCACGATGCCAGGTTTAAGCTGGAAGACCCCCATGCCGATTTTGTTAATCTTGGCTCCATCTTTTGCGAGAGACGGCGGGGCATTCCCGCAGTGCCAGGCTAGGAAAACATTCTCCTTCTCCTGGTGCTGCACTGTCCAGTCTATGAAATGGGGAGGCGTCTTTTTGAATGAGGCTAAATACTGTATCAGCATGGTTAAAGCACCCAGAACATCCGCCTCGCAGGCCACCATAACGCCCTGGTCTACAAGCCTACCGCTCACATAACACGGCGCAACCCCAAAGACACGATACATGGGTCCCCAGCACTGGATTCCCATAGCGTCCAGCCTCCATCTATCAGCCAGCGCAAGCAGGGAATACTCTAGCCTCGCAATCTTGATTAAGTCGTCTTCACTAACGATGGACGCATCCACCTCGTTTCTAATTGACTGGGTAATCTTGGTTATCTCCGAGTTATCAATATTTTCCGCTACGGCGCCGGCTTCAACTAGAGAAATAGGAATTACCCTCTGGTTAAATGCTCTTATTAGAGTAGCCTCATCTAGGGCGCAGGTTTCGAAGCTCACCGGCCTAGGGCCTACTAAACCTATTCTGGCTTTCAAGAAACCGTTGACCACTATGCAGGTTCTAGCAAACTCTTCAATAGATCTGGCGAACTCTTTCTCCTCTGGAAAAACCACTCCTCCCCAGATGAACGGTATCTTTCTCCTATAAAGCGCTGACCCTATTGATATTGTTCCACAGAAAGAGTCTGAGATACGCTCCCCCTCGGCAGTAAACGGGGGCTCTTTTGTTGCGAACAGTATGACGGGTTTCAATAGGGATGATGCTATGCGTGCCGCGGATACTTCGTCGCCGAAATCTACAGCCATGATAATAATCCCATCTACGCATTCCTCTTTAAACAGCCGTATCACTTTCTCCGCATCCTCTTCGTTCTGAACGAGGCCGTTTCCAGTTAGTTTTTCGTCTGGAGCCACAACCTCCAAGAAACCAGTTTCTCCAAGTATCTTCAAAGCCCTGTCACGTAGCTCCCTTGCCCATGGCTCAGATCTTTTGAACATCTGTCTGTGAGACGCGACAAAACCAAGCTTCACTTTAACATCCTTATTTTCCAACCTTAAATAACCCTCCTGAAAAGCAGGAAATCAGGTTATATTTATGCTTTGTTTAAAGTTATGAATTCCTCAGCCTCTCTCAAAGAAGGTATGCCGGCTCTGCCGCCGAGTCTTCTACATTTCAGGGCTGCAACAGCGCTTGAAAACTCCACAATCCTAGGAAGACTCCAGCCTTGCACCACTCCGAAGCAGAAAGCCCCGTGAAACACGTCGCCAGCGCCCGTTGTATCTACTACTTGAACCCTAAAGGCTTTCTGCCTCACTAATTCTCCCTTCCTCGTCATGAATACTGCGCCTTCTTCACCGAGCGTCACCCCCACCACTTCAGGCCCAAGGCTGAGAAGCTTTCTGCACATAGCTTCCGGATCAGTTTCTCCAGTAAAATTAGCTGCCGCCCTCCTAGACGGTATGCAATATGTTATGTTCAGGAGAAGATCCGCCAGGTTTTTGTGAAAATACATGTCGAGACAGGTTTCAACATTATTTCTCCTGGCCACTATGGCTGCATCTAAACACTCAGGCTGAAAACAGTCTAGGAGGAGGATTCTTCCTTCAGCCACGAAATCAAGCTCATCCTTCGCATACTTTCTTATAACGGTATTTTCAAACCAGTTCTTTCCTTCAGCTAACTTAACCATATGCTTAACCGGCTCAGGAAGAACCCAGTCTTTTAATATCTTAGCATCAACCCACCGAGGGTTACCCTTAGCATCAACAAGTATGAAGAGTATTGGTGTACTATACCCCTCCTGCACGATGATTCTATTCGTGTCTACCCCATACTTCTTAAACTCAGAGATAATGAGTTCGCCAGCCTCATCCTGCCCGACTCTCGTCATTATAGAGACCTTTGCCCCTAGACGAGCAGCGGCCACCATGGCTGTAGCTGCTTTCCCTCCTCCCTGAATGCTCCAGTCGAGAACATGTTTGTGTTTCAAACACGAATTGTTTTCAACCTTTAAAAGACAATCGACACAACTCATCCCCAATCCAATTATGTCAAACTTTTTAACCAATTTTCTTATTTTTAAATTCTACTTCTGTATATAAATTTTCTAATTTAACAAGTAAGAATTATAGCTGGTTCTGTTTCACAGAATTTTTTTTAAGAGTTATCAATTCTTTCTTAAGAACCTGGAGTCTAAAAATCAAGGCGATTTTTAGAAGAAGACTTAAATACAATACCGTTTCCATCTCATCATGCTCCATGTCAATAATGACTTTACGCAACATAATGAAATGGTTTCACGCCTTTGGAAAGACTTCCGGCTGAATAAGCATGAGAGGATTCCAGTTACGTGGGGGATGAACAATAGAATGATAATATTGAATAAGGAGTTGAACGTGAAAAACTATGTTTACGAAAAAATCTTCAACGATCCTGAAACCATGCTGCAAGTTGAGCTTGAGTTTGAGTATTGGAGGAGATATAATGTCTATGCTGACTGGGAAATGGGTCTGCCGAAAGAATGGTCCCCCTCAGTACACTTTCAAAACGTATATGAATCCGCATGGTTCGGAGCGCCTCTCTACTTTTCCGATAACAGTGTTCCAGACATATTTCCTTTTCTGAAGAACGAGGAAGATATAAGAACGTTTATGAAAACGGGTAGACCTGAACCATTCTCCGGCTTCATGGCGAAGGTAAAAAACTTCTACGAATACTTTTTGCAGAAGAAAGAGGAGGGCTATACCTTCCTTGAAAAACCGATTGGAAACATTTCTGTCCCAATCGGAACGGATGGGCCTTTCACCATCGCAACTAACATAACAGGCGGCTACGTGGTTAAACTACTCTATCTAAACAGGGGTTTGGCTGAAGATTTTCTCTGGTTTATGACCGAATCAATAATTGAGAGGATGAAGGCTTGGCATAGGCTGCTTAAGATCTCTTTTCCATATGAAGGCTTCGGGTTTGCGGACGATTCAATTCAGCTTCTGTCTCCTAAAGCCTATAAGGAATTCGTCCTCCCCCTCCACAGAAAGATAGTTAACACTTTCTGCTCGAGAAGGCCAAGCATACACTTATGTGGCGCAGTTATACAGCATCTTAAAACCTTGAGGGAGGAGTTTAACATTTCCTCCATAGACACCGGGTTTCCACTGGATCTGGGTAAGGCGAGAGAAATCCTTGGAGAAGACGTAGTAATACAGGGTGGTGTAAGAGTTACAACCCTTAAACAGGGTCCTTTAAGCAAGATAGAGGATGAGGTTAAAAGCATATTTGGCTCCGGGGTCGCGAAAGGGAAAAGGTTTATTTTCCGAGATGCCAATAACGTGGCTCCAAATACTCCTGTAGAACACCTCAACTTCACCTATGAGCTTGTGAAGAGAATCGGCCTCCATAGGGAGTAAAGTAGGATTAACTCTCACCTCGCTGGCAATCGAAAATTACGGGTGATTTTTCCATAACCCTTTTTCCACCCCTTTGGGACTGAAAGGAGAAACGGGATGACAACATTTTTTAAAGTGGCATGCAAAGAATAGCTTATGGACCCTACCTATGCTGAGATTTCCAAGATAATTGCAGATATGCATGTGGTAGACACACATGAACACACTTATCCGCAAGAATTCGTAGCACGCAGAAACCCGTCCATTAGCGACATTTTAGAAGGCGCCTACGTTTTCTGGATTGCTAAACCACCTGCTAAGAGAGACGACCTTAAAAGCCTTGTGGAAAACGTTAGAAAGATTTCGGGAAGTGCCTTCTATAAATCCTGTAGTATCGCTATTAAGGACATATACGGGGTGAATATAGATCCTCCTAGTGAAGACGCTTTCTTAGAAGCTTCAAACCTTATCCGTGAAGCGTACAAGAGCAACTACTGGACTAGGAGAGTATTTAAGGAAAGCTCTTTAATAGATAAGGTTCTCTGGGACCCATACTGGGATGTTTGGAGGGAAAGTTTTGACCCAGAGCTTTTCAAGCCTGTCTTCAGAATAAACTCGCTACTATTCGGCTATAGAAGAGACGTTAGAGACCACAATGGAAATAGCCCCTATGTTTTCGAAGAATACTTGAATCTTAAAGTTGAAACTTTTGAAAATTATATGAGGCTCGTGGATAGGGTGTTGAATGAGGCTAAAAGAAGAGGCTATGTTGCGCTTAAATCAGCCCTTGCATACGATAGGCCGATATTGTTTGAAGATGTTGAGGAAAACGATGCTAAGAGGATTTTCGACAAAAGGGGGTTGGGATTAACTTCTAGAGATATTAGGCTATTCCAAGACTTCATCCTACACTATATTCTAACTAAGGCAAGTGAGCTCGGTTTCCCCGTTCAATTTCATACGGGTTTGGCTA
The DNA here is from genome assembly GCA_038850115.1 of Thermoproteota archaeon. Taxonomy (GTDB): domain Archaea; phylum Thermoproteota; class EX4484-205; order EX4484-205; family JAAOZP01; genus JAAOZP01. Next base: position 20,021 of record JAWCMB010000019.1, on the reverse strand, counting down.
TTATAGAGGGGTCGAACCCCATGAATCTGGTAAATATTATACGGAAATACAGCAATGTCAATTTCATACTTTTCCATGGCGGATACCCTTGGATAAGAGAAACTGCAGCGATAGCCATGAGCTTTAGAAACGTATATATAGACTTCTGCTGGCTTCCAATAATATCTCCATCAGCCTGCAGGCTTCTGATAAGGGAAGTTGTTGAACTAGGACTTTCAAGCAGAGCCATGTGGGGAGGAGATTGCTGGGTGGCTGAAGCAACATACGGTGCACTAAAACTATTCAAAAACCTATTATCCGAAGTACTCTCTAAAATGGTGGATAGAAGTTACCTGAAGTTTGATGAGGCTTTAGAAATAGCCTCTCAAATCTTGAGCGAAAACGCCGCGCAAATATTCAACATCTAGAAAGTTAAACGTTTAACTAGATTAAAGGAAAAGAGCGTACTATACGTTTCTCCAGGGCTATCCATGAGAAATAAAAGTAGGTTTATTGAGTCTAGGCTCTCTGTAATATATAGTACATTGATGGCCATATTTTTCCTATTTCAAATCTAAGCATCCCGTCTTTATATTCTACTGGTATTGTGCCCGTGTAGAAGCCTTCTGGACTGATGGACCAGATTCTAAGGCGGTTTATGCTAATTAATTCGATTGAAGCCTGAATGGGTTCGATTATTATGGGCCCGTGCCCAATATCAGTTGGATATGTGTGTTCGGCGTCGTATTTAGCACCGGTATTATCCGCTCTTCCAACTGCCGTTAAGAGAAGATGCGAAGACTCGTTAATCGGTTTATTCGTCAATGAGCTTAATGCTATTGTCGCAAACTGGGTTTTTACGCTCATTTTCATACCTTTGAGTATTATTTCCCCTATTTCACCAAGGAACCCATAAGCCGCTTTCGTGTAAGGTGTATCTATCCAACCATACTTTTTCTCCCAATTACGATACAGTTGCCCCGTGTCTGAAACTACCTCATTCTTACATTGAGCGATTAATGTTGTGTCATCCGGTGAAATCGCCATGTCTATAATAGGGGCTTGTCTCGGTAAAACCATACCGATTCCATGTTTTTCAGATATTGTCTTCAAAGCCTTTATAGCCGTCACCCTCGATTTTTCCGGATGAGAAATAATATCGTCAGTAATTCGAATTCCAATAGTTTTTCTAGCTGTTTCAACGTCTCCACGACGGAACAGCAAAGCCGCGTGATAGAACAGCCCGAATTTAGCAGGGTCAATAAATGGTGCTTCAAATAATACTCTGTGCCTTCCCCCTCCCATAGTTATTCCTCCCATATGGTCTA
>JAWCMB010000019.1:16839-18704 GCA_038850115.1 Thermoproteota archaeon | reverse complement strand
TGAAGGATTACTCCACTCCAATCTTGAAAACTAGCGACAGCAGCTATTAACAGTGGGCTCTCAGCACGCCACTCGTTCGGCCATGGTTCATCCCACTCTGAAACAACAAACGGTTTATCTATAAATCTGTTGAAAGACAGCGTTCCGAAAATATCTGTCTTTCCAACCATCGGCTCGTTCTTTCCCCACCCCCAATAGCAGTGTGAATCCGTATAGTCGCATACAGTTAAGCTGTAGAGTAGACCTAAACTTTGGCTCCAATTTGTTCCTGTTATGGGAATTCTCACCCCAATATCACGGAGAAACCCTATTATCTCTTTATAATAGTTTTGAGTTATTTCGGCGAAAAACCTTAGAATCGGCTCAGTAGGTTTAGTGAAATCTATCTTTTCATCTCCGGCTTTTATGTCATACTCTTTTGCCCATGCTCGATACCTTTCTTCAAGCCTTGATCGATATGGTTCAAGTGTCACTTGATGTGTGAATAAATCGCATTCGTTAACTATCTCCATAAGTGCAATTGCAGGATCGTCTTTATATGCCAATCCTGTGTAAGGATTTATATGTGTCCAAAGATCATAGCTAAACTTCTTCTGCAATTCTATGAGTCTTCTATCAAAGCAAACATATGGTTTAGCAGCTTCACCCAAATCGTCAACAGCATCTACACTATCGCCAGGCTTGAACTTGCGATAGGTTAGCTGATCCAGATAAATATAGACGCCTTCCTTCTTTAGACAGTATATCAGATAGTCAAGTTTATCTAGACTCTTAGGGTCAAAATTCAACGTGTTTTCAAGAGGCTTGCCTTTACTGAATTGAAAAATATTTGGTGTAGACCATTCGGCGTCAAGTTGATGCGTTCTAACCATATTTATACCGAACTTGGCAACTCTCCGAGCAGTCTTCTCAGCCAACTCGTGTGGTGGAAAATTAGCTGCGGCATTAAAACATGTCCCCCAGAATCTGACCTTAGTGCCATCTTCAAACATAAATTTATTACCTTTAACCATAAGGAAACCGTGTATACCGGCAGGCCTATCCTTCTCGTACAGGAATGATAGGTCTAACGGGGCATCATCCCACGGATATTCGAAGGGTATCCATTTAGATTCACTATTAAGGTTCTCCTTATTCATCTGAACTACTCCTGCATCTATGAATGGGACATTAAATGTTTTACTTCAATGCAGACAAAACCCATATATAAACAGAGTATGAAGGTGAAGGTGAAAATGAGAAGGAATGGTGGCATTGGTTCCTTATACGCTGGTGTAGCGCAAGTGGATATTACGCCTGAGAGGGGGACCCAGCTTGCTGGTGATATAGGTAGATATAGACCGAACGAATTTGTTTTGGACCCGATTTACGCGAAAGCATTGGTTTTAGAGTCTAATGGAAGCAAACTATGTTTTTTATCATGCGACCTAGCCAGCATAACTGCTGAATGGGCGAATAAAATCCGGAAATTAGCTTCAGAAAAATTTGGACTTAAGCCCGAGGCTGTACTGATTCATGCCGTCCAGAACCATGCTGCACCATCAATAGGTCATATCATGGTTAGTAATGAATGTAACTTAATACCCCCTGAACTGCCTTGGCTACGCGATGGTGACGCTGAATATAGTTCTTTTGCCTTAGCACGAATTCTTGAAGCGATCAGTATCGCGAATAAGAATTCTGAGCCAGCTTGGATAGGTGCAGCAAGTGGTGTTGAAGGTAGGGTTGCCTTTAACAGACGCTTTGTTATGCGGAATGGAAAAGTTCAAACACACCCACGGGCAGCCGACCCTAACATTTTATATGCTGAGGGACCTATAGACCCTGAGCTTGGCGTAGTATGCATAGTTACGGAGGATGCTAGG
>JAWCMB010000019.1:0-16829 GCA_038850115.1 Thermoproteota archaeon | reverse complement strand
GATTCTATACTACACCTGTCATCCAACACACGGCTATCCTAACAGGTATGTTACTGCCGACTGGCCTGGAGCATGGTCAAATGGAGTAAGAGAGGTATTTGGAGAAACATGCATACCTCTAGTGGTTAACGGTTGTTGCGGCAATATACATCATATGAACCATCTTGACCCCAACTATGTTGACGACCAATACCGTATGGGGCGTTTACTTACAGAGACTGCAGTGAACGTTGCAAAGAGGATAAGCGATTACAGAAATGATGTTGTATTGGATTTTAGAGCAACGAACATCAAGATACCTTTAAGAGAAATAAGTCGGGATGAGTTTGAAAAGGCGAGGCAATTATTGCGTAAGCATCCTGAGCCTTTATGGGTTGACGATACGCATACTCGTGTAGATTGGGATTGGATGTATGCAGTATCGTTGCTTGATCTATACGAGCAACGGCAACGCTACCCGTATTTTGACTATGAAATACAGGTTCTTCGCGTGGGCAATATTGCTTTTGTCGGCTTAATGGGTGAACCATTCGTCGAAGGGCAACTGGCAATTAAGTTGCAATCACCAACGTATCCGACTTATGTACTACATAATTGCAACGGTTACGCAGGGTATATCCCGACGAAGCACGCCTTTCAAGGAGGTGGCTACGAAACTCGTACGTCAAACTGGTCCAAGCTAGCTCCTGAAGCATTAGACATCATAGTCAATGAATCAGTAAAAATGCTTAAAGAGATTTTTACATCTAAATGAAAAGGCGCACGTTTAACCCACATGCTCCAATACTGACGATGGTACTGAAATGACTATGAACAATATTCATTAGGTCAAATAATCTTAAACTGAACACCAAGGTTTAAATATATACTCGGAAAACTTGTATACATGAGCAAGGTCAATTGTATTTTTATTGTTGTCGATACTTTAAGAGCCGACCATCTAGGATGTTACGGCTATTTCCGAGATACAAGCCCCAATATCGACCGGTTGGCTAGCGACGGGATTCTTTTCAAGGACATGCATGCCGCAGCCATACCTACTGGTCCTGGTTTTTCATCAATCATTACAGGATTGTTTCCTATTCATCACCGTTACTACTTAACGCCTTGGAATCTGCCTAATCTTATAGATTTCAATGATGCTATCCCAACACTCCCTGAGCTTATTCAAGATATTATAGGCGGATATACTACGGCTGCTTTTGATAACCTTGTGAATTTCTCATCTCATATGGATCACTTAGTTAGAGGATTCGAATACTATGTAAACGTGACTAGAACATCAAAGCCAATAGCTCACGAAATTACCGGAGACACTGTTAATCGTAGGCTTATACCATGGCTTAAAGGGCATAAAACTGAAGACTTCTTCGCCTTTATTCACTACTGGGATCCTCATACGCCTTATAATCAGCCTGAGGAATTCAGACGAGTATTCCATCACGAGCCCGGTAGGATTGACGATCTTGAGGTACGTGAGGCGCCTGCGGGCTACTGCTATGTTCAAGGGTGGGGCAGAGTAGGAGAATTATGGGAGCCTAGACCTGATGAGGGAAAGCCTACAATCGACTTATATGATGGAGAGATAAAGTTTGTAGACGGTTTAATAGGTGAAGTAATAGAAAACTTGGAGGAGTTAGATGTTTCTGACAAAACTGTTATCATTATAACTTCTGACCACGGTGAACAACTGGGCCAACATGGACTTTATGATCACAGAGGGCTTCACGAGTCAGTCGTCCACATACCTCTGATTATATGGGCGCCAACTATACTTCCACGTGGAAAAAGTATAGAGGGCTACGTTCAGCAGACCGACATAGCTCCAACGGTTTTATCAATCCTAGGAGAAGATAGGGAAAAACTGCCAAAATTCGACGGAGAAGACCTACTTCCAATAATTAATGGAGAAAAAACTGTGAGGAATGAAATCTACATAGAAGACCATGAATTCCGAGCCATAATAGAGGGTAAGTGGAAATATGTACGGAATTACTTTGAACGGACGGAAGAACTTTATAATCTGGAAGAAGATCCCATGGAAGTTGTAAACCTGGCGACCGAGAAAAAGGACAGGGTTAAAGCCATGAGGAAGAAGCTCTTCCAATGGGTCGATAGCAATCTAAACGGCCAGCCCGACCCCATGTGGATGCAGATGGCGAAGTGGGCTGCAAAATGGGCTTCCACATTCAAATACGACTTGCCCGACTTGAGGCCAAGGCCTACGATCATAGAAGGAGTCGAACAGTAAAATCGCCTCGTTGCCGATAAAATTTTGAAACTTTTTATTGTTGCCTGTTTAAAGATTGCTTAAGCCACTTCATGCATACTAAAGATTTACACTCTATCCGTCAAAACTTCCACTTTAGGCGGATAGATAAAATCAATATATTTGCTTTTTATGTAGCTGGAGTCCCTACCCTCGTGCACAAGAACCCTGTACTTAAATCTCAATTCCTCCCCCTTAGGCAGGACATAGTCTCCCCTGTTCTTAGGCATATTCGTGAAGACTGAGACACCAAACATATTTGCGGTCATCAGGCCGTAATTCCTCACATGCCAGTAGGTTGGGTACCTGAAGTTGTCCAAGTGGTCGAAAGCAGTTATCCCAACCCTCTCCCCATCAACGATCCCACTATAGTCGCACCAAGCTGCTCTCCTACCCCATGTTTCCACTTCGTTAATCCCGCCGAACGAGTTTTCAATCTTGCCGCCGTTATCAACCTTAATCTTCTCGTTAACCCTTATTGAAAGTATTCCACCCTCTTTAGTGTCTCCAAATTCAGTATCTTTCTCACTATTAAAAAGGATTATTTCAAGATCTAAGAGAACGTCTCTTTTGAGCCTCCAGACACGCACAGTCCTCCCCTCATACAGCTCAATGCCTCCTGACCTAGCAATCCAAACATTGCTGCTGCCGAGTTCGAAGAAAACCTTTCCACAACTATTCACTTCAACGCGTCTTGCTTCAATCCTTCCACTTTCCTTGAACTCGGCCCAAAAATCATTACCGTTCACATCTCCATGCGCAACCCACAGCGACCTGTGGTGCACATGGTCCTTAGGCCGGTCTTCCGTAACCATTACGCCATTCGTGCTGAAAACCGGATATAGATACGGTTTACTGACTGATTTTCCATAATTATAGCATGCCACAGTATTTTTCCCATGCTTAACAATCAGAGCATCCTCCTTCAAGTCATATGAGAAACCGGTTTCCCCCTCTCCTTCGCTCAGAATAATGTTTCCTCTTAAAGTTTCTCCAGCCTTCGCGTAAGGGAGGATGAAGTAGCCTTGAAGCAAGCCTTCTTGCTCCACCACTTGCACAGGAATTTTTACACTGCCTATCTCTAAGTAGACGTCCTCTTGGTTCTCAAATAATGAAGCCAGTTTCTGCAACTGGAAACAAACAGGGGTTTCAACCCTGTCGTGAACACCGGCTTCTATCTTTACTTCAGCTATCCTCCTACTCATTTTGATTGTGTGTTAAAACAAGGCCTTTTAAACCATTATGGTGGCCTTATTAAAACTTATTAGCCTGATTTAACTTTTCGCCGCAAATGAAACTTTCCATATGTAACGAAGTATTTTCAGGGATGGAGGTTACGGAAGTCTTTCCTCGCGTTAGGCGATTCGGATATGATGGTGTTGAGATCGCTCCTTTCACCATAGCTGGCAATGTCGAGAAAATCTCCATGGAGAAAAGAAGCGAGATAAGAAGGAAAGCACTTGAAAACGATATTGAGGTAGTTGGCACACATTGGGTCTTGGTCTGCGACAAGAACGTGAACCTTTTTAACAGCTCCGGAGAAGTTAACAGAGAGACCGTGGACTATCTGAAGAAAATAGTAGAATTCACAGACGATATAGGCGGCAAAATAGTGGTCTTCGGTTCTCCTAGACAGAGGAATGTTCTCTCAGGAGAAGTTTTTGAGCAGGCATGGAAGTCTGCTGTATCCATCTTCAGGGAAATAGGGGACTTCGCGTGCGGAAGGATGGTAACGCTATGCATCGAACCATTATCGAGGGACCAAACGAATTTCATCAACAACATTGAGGAGGCGAACAAGTTGATAAGAGAGGTTAACCATGATAACGTCAAGCTCATCCTCGACGTCAGGAGCATGTGCGACGAGAAAAGGTCTTTTAGAAACATAATAAAGGAGGGAGGATCCGACTTGAAACACTTCCACGCGAACGACTGCAACGGATACATCCCGGGGTCGGGCTCCGCCAACTATAGAGAGATAGTTCAAGGTCTGCTCGAGATTAACTATTCGGGATACCTATCCGTCGAAGTCTTCGACTTCAAGCCAAGCCCAGAAACCATAGCTGTTAAAAGTATAGAAAATCTAAAAAGGTTTTTCAACGAATACGGGAGTGCTGTGCCAAAAACCGTCTTTAGCATTTCCTAATCGTGACAGCTATTTTCCCTCCCTGATTTTGACGCTGAATGCATCTGCATAAGCATCATACCTCATTGTATACTCTCTTAGGCGAGCAGGTTGGGCCTAATAAGGGTGATACATATGCACATTCTGATTTAGAGGAAGTCGTGACATCTGCTTGAAGATTGTTCCTACCGTAGAGCTTGGACTGACCTATGACACAGTGACCACAGCTTCTTAAATAGTCAGACAGGAATGGAGCAAGAGGAAAGGGTGCATTAAGACCTCCTTGCTGATGCTAGTCACCATAAACCTTATAAATGCCCCCTCAAAAACTCTATTATTTATGGAGTATTATCCAAGAAAAATAGAAGAAAAATTGGAACGATGGCTCCATGGAAAGGAGGCGATCATAATAAGGGGGCCCAGGCAAAGCGGCAAGACAACCTTGTTGCTGCACCTGAAGGATAAGCACGGCGGCCATTACGTGACGCTCGAGGATGAGGATGCGCTGAGGTCCTTTGAGAGCGCCTCCAAGGAGTTCGCAAGCCGGTTCCTCGAAGAGGGGGGGACCAACCTGTTCATAGACGAGGCTCAATACTCCGAGAAGGCCGGGAAGGTGATAAAGCTGCTCTTAGACCTCTTCTCGGACAGGTTGAAAATCTTCGTCACTGGCTCTGGCTCCTTCGACGTCAAGGTCGAGATAGGGAAATACTTGGTCGGCAGGGCGGTGTACTTCGAGCTATTGCCGCTCGACTTCGAGGAATTCTTGCTTTGGAAGGCGAGGGACCTGCACAAGGTTTTTCGCATGTATAGAGAGGCGGTTAGGGAATTCTTCTTAGATGGAAAGATCATCGACGTGAGTCCAGCCTTCGAATCCGAGTTCAAATCCCTACTCCAAGAGTACCTGATCTTCGGCGGCTTCCCGGCCATCGTGAAGGTTGACGATGAAGAAATGAAGAAGGAGCTCCTCAAAAACCTTGTGAGGACGTACATGGAAAAGGACGTCTTCTTTTTCTTCAACGTGAGGCAAATGGAGAAATTCCGGTCCCTCATCACGTACCTGGCCCTCAACTCCGGTTCCCTGTTAGAGATTTCCTCCGTCTCCAGGGAATTGAGGATGGACTACAAGACCATCGAGGGCTACATATCGGTCCTAGTGTCGACGGGCGTGATTAACCTGATCTCGCCATTCCACAGGAATCTTACCACTGAGCTCAAGAAGTCCAAGAAGGCATACTTCGTAGATACGGGCCTCAGGAATGCCGTGATCAGCAACTTCTTATCCATTGAAAGTAGGACCGATAAGGGGATCCTCTTAGAAAACTTCGTACTTAATGAGCTGAAGTCGCTCTTCGCGGACAGGCTGAACTATTGGCGTACAACTGGAAAGGCTGAGGTCGATTTCGTTCTGAATCTAGAAGACAAGATAATACCGGTAGAGGTGAAAAGCACGGCAAAAATGGAAAGGGGCTTTCTAAGTTTTCTGAAAACGTACAAACCATCGCAGGCCTTAGTTGTTTCGGACCATGAATTTAAAATGGTTGAGATTGAGCGAACAAAAGTGGCTTTCATCCCCCATTTCTTCGTCTGAACTTAACATTTTCTAATCAACACAGGAGATGGCACTTCAAAGGTTCGCCTATGTCCTATAAACCCCAAGAAAACCGGATATATCCGTATTTCTTATTAAGTTCGCTCTACCAGCTTAGACTTATCATAGTCGGAGTCGATTACCCTGCCGTTTAAAACAGCCACGTATTTTCCTCTCGAAGAATTATCTCTATATATAGCTTTTCGTACAGTTTTTCAAACGCTAACTTCTCCTTCTTGAAAGCCGATGTCTCCTCGCCCACATCATAGGAGCCTTCAGCCTCTGGGCATTCCTTTATCAATTGCTCTATAACCTCGCTTTTTCCCCTATTCTCTCTATTCTAAAACTTTTTCTCTGCCACAGGATTATCCCTTTTTGATACCCTAAGCCCACTTTCTAACGCGGTGTAATTGTTTCTTTTTTTGTATCACTTCGAGGTTCCAGGAAGGCATTTGAACTTAAAAAGCCAATAAGTTTTTGAAACTGAACAGTCCTTAGCATAACATGAGTATCAGCGTTAGAGTTAGCACCATAAACGATATCAATGCTCTGGTAGAGGTCGAATGCTCTGATGTGGAAACATGGCATCATTATTCTTACAAAGGTCGGGGAGAACCAGCTAAATATAAAGAATTGACCCCATTGGAGAGAATGATGCATGGAGGACCATGGATGGACCGTCTAGAATTAGCTAAGTATTGGAGACGCATCGAACGATTAGGCATTATTCCTCTCGTTGCTGAGCTAGATGAGAAAATAGTCGGGCATCTAGACGTAATCTTCAGTGATGAGCTGCCCCTAGGGTCTTTTCTCTACCTAGATGTCTTAAAGGTTCATAAGGCGTATAGGAGAAGAGGCGTTGCAAGGGCTTTAATCCAAGAGGCAGAGAGAATAGCTGGAGATAGGAAGGTGATTTTCATGCTGGTCAGTCCCCAAGAATATGATGGGCCTTCGGGTTTAACGTATAGGAACTGCGGTTTCGAAAAAGCTTTCGATACATATGATGTGGAGATGGTGGTCGGCAACACGGTTATTTCACAGGAAATCAGATTGACCCCTATTACTCTTGCCAAAGAACCCCCTGTTAAGACCCATTCCATGGTCTGCGGATGGTATAACGTCAGCCTAAAGATGTGGGATAACATTGCAAACCCCAACTTAGAATTAACACGTTTTCTTCACGAGCGCCAACTCGCCACTTCCCTTCTAGTAGAAGGAAACACATATTTTCTGTGCATATGGTCGCGTCTCTTCGATCCCACGACAGGCAGTATTGCCCTCTGGGCGCCAGAGCCCTTGGACAAAAAAGAGTTAAAACAAGTCTTTCAAGCATGTAGAGCCTTGGCTTCATGCATGGGTATGGAAAAAATAGCAACCAGAACCATTGAGCAATATGTTCTCATGCTGGGTGATGTAGATTTTAAAACAAAAATAAAGGGAGAACCATATCTGATTAAAAAGCTGGTTCTTTAAAAATCGTTGCAATTACTTGCTTGAATCTTCGCCTAGTACTTTAAAGAGCTTTTCACTCTTCCTTCCTTCTATCGTATCTACAATCCCGAGCTCCATTAATTCTCTAAGCTTCCTTGCAACTGTTTTCCTAGAAGCCCTCCCTCTAATCTCTCTCAGCAGATTAGTAAGTTGTGATATGTTTAATGGTCCTTCAGTCATCAATATTTCAGTTATATCTCTGGCTAATGGTCCTGCTCTTAGGCTTCCCGAAAGGAGGCTTATTTTCTTAGAAGTCTTATAGGCATCTGAACTTAAGGTCAGGATGCTTCTGACAACAGCCAACTCTCTCAATATATCCCTGTTCAACTCTTTTTCTTTCCTAAGCTCCTCTTCAAGAAGATTAATCTTCCTGACAAGCTCATCTATCCTGCTTTCCAACGGGCTTCTCCCCTTTCCCCTCTTGGTGTTCACCCTCACTTATAAGGGACATATGTTTCCAAGGGGAAAACTCCATTTTTGGAAACATGTATTCTGCCATCTTAATTGAAACATGTTCAGGCAAGCCTTCTCTCTTCAGCATCTTTAACATCTTCTTCCTGTTCCGGCTTATCTTGTAATTGACGTAGCAAAGATTTAATAAAAACCATAAAAAAGTAGGGATAAATATAAGAAAAGTTGCAACAGCCTCCGCCACGATCAGGGCTATTTGCCACAATCTCCCCATTCGAATCTTCAGACCTTGCCTAATCGGAAACTTCTATTCTCTTTTGAAAACCCATCATGTTTTTAATTAATTCAGCCGGGCTGACAAACTGGTTTTTAACCAGTTCCAACGCAACATCCTCTTTCATCCCTGCTGCTATCAGTTCCTTATAGAAAGCAGCTATTGCTTTAGCCCTTTCTCTTGCCTGCTCCTCTGTTAATGATGTACCCATTATTTCTTTGAGAGGGCCGACAATATCCTTTAATAGGCCAGGCACTTCTTCCCTCACGGTCTTCAAAACTTCTCGAAGTTCTTCAACATCCTTACCCTCTACTTTTTCCCCCTTAGTTGCTGAAACCTTTATTTTAGGCAACTCTTCTTCCTTCTTCTCCTCTTCCATTCCACATCACCATTAACCAAATTAACCACATAGTTTATAAGACTTGTGCAATTTTTTACTCAAGTTTTTACCCAGCCTTGTTAATCATCAAGATTGCTCGGAAAACACTTCTAATATTCACTTTTTAGTAAACCATATCTCAACTCGTCAAGCCACTTCTTTTTCTCAGGTTTCTTCTCACTCTCCTTATCCACTCTCTCGCATGCTTCAACCTGTAGGGATATGGAATCGTTGTATATCTTACAACAGACTTGTCGTTTATGTACTTATAGATTGATTCCGCGTTTGAAGGCTTAGGAATCATAAGTATTATTCTTTTACCTTCCAGCTGTAATTCTGTTCTGGTTATTCGACTCCTCTTCCCCAGCCGTCTTTTCCTCATCATAGCTAATTATTATGCTTAATTTTTAAAGCTATATGGAGATGCTTCTTCTTGTCGATTCGGAGCAGAGTCCTCGTTGTAACGAAATCCATTCGAACCTTGTCTTACTCTAGAGTTTCAAGCTTATATGAATAGATAAGAAAACTTAAGTAGTCTTTCAAACATTAGAGGCGCTAAATCTAATTCCAATGAAAATATGTGTTGCAACCGTTTCGTATCGCGGGTGGCGTGGCGATGAATTAGAAGAGACTATAAGATATGCGAGTTCTGCCGGCTACAATTTTGTGGAGGTTCAATATGTCCAAAACAATTTGTTCGATAAGATGGTTAGGCAGGGCACTAGAGGCATTGAAAAATTATCAAAGATGCTAAAGGCGGGTGGGTTAAAACCAGTGGCCATATACTGCCCAGCATTCGGTGGGTTAACTGATGAAGAGGCTCATTCCTCAGCCAACTTAATATCAAAGTTCATAGATGCTGCTGTTCAGCTCGGCTGCAAGGTTATAGTTTCTACTGATGGGCCGCGAAGAGATGGTGGAATAGATCGGATTATCATGACGCTTAAGGATCTTGAGGAAAAGATAGAGAAATCGGGTTTAAGAATAGGGCTGGAACCTCACTATCAGAACAGGATTGAGCAAATCGAGGATTACGATGCAATCTTTGAAAAAATAGAAAGTGAGACGATAGGAATATGTATAGATACGGGTCATTTCCATTCGGCTAACGTGGATGTGCCTAAACTAATTGCAAAATATCCGAATCGGATTTATCACGTGCACATTAAGGATCATAAAGGGCTTAAACCAGTACCCTTTGGCATGGGAGAAACAGATAATCTGGGTTGCCTTAGAGCTCTAAAAGAGATTGGTTATGAGGGCTATATCTCGGTAGAGCTTGAAGTAGCATACGGTCTTGAAATAAGGAAGGAAGATACTCCAAGATATGTAAGGGACGCCAGAATTTACGTAGAAAACTTGTTCAAGACACTAGATATATAGGGGAGAAAAGCAAATCCTCTAATATTTTACTTTACCATACTTTTCCTGAATACCTTCAAATTCTTTCCTGTAGAGTAAACGCCGCCACTCATCGTCAGCCGGACCTGTTTTTCTATAAACAATCGACCTGAGGAATAAGAGTGCCTTAGGCACAGCATCCTCCCTAGTTATTAAAGGGTCCTCATGCTCAAATGAAACCACGTAGTCATAACCAACGTCTTCCAAACAGGATATGAATTTTCGCCATTCTATATCGCCAAAGCCTGGAATTCTAAAGCGCCACCATTCCTCACCATAGATACCTGTAAAACGTAATCTATTATGAAGAATTTCAGTGTCCTTCGCATGCACATGAAATATTCTATCCTTAAACGCCCTTATACTCTCTAAATAGTCTATAAACTGATATACTTGATGCGATGGGTCCAGGTTCCATCCGAGATATTTTGAGGGTATTACTGACAGCATTTTTTCAATCGTACTGTTGTTATAAACCAAGGCAGGTGGAAAAGTTTCAAGCGCCACTTTCACCTCCCTCTCAGAAGCCAGATCTATTATTGCACCCATCTCTTGTTCAAATTCTTTCCAGTTCTGCTCCTCAGTCTTTTCAGGTGCAGGAAACCCCGATATGCCTGTGACGACTGGAACCTCAAGCAGCGAAGCGGCCTCGATAACTTGCTTAAAATAGTCGTTTAACTCTTTTCTCCTTTTTAAATCGGGATCTAAATGGTTGACTCCACAGGACAAAGCTGAGATTATTAGATTATACTTTTTGATTAGAGACTTTACCTCCATAGCTTTCCCAGTAAGCACCTCATTGGGCTGAAGATGTTTCTGACCAGGTCTAATGTCAAGCTCGATGGCTTCATATCCAATATCCGATACATATTTACATGTAGTCTCAAGGTCCCAGTCATAAAATATGAAACTTGTTATTCCTATTTTCATGAAAGATTACCCACAGGTGCCCGTTTTTAAGCCTTTTATCGACACGGGTTTTCCGCTGTTGACGCTAATCATAATAGCTTCTATCATAGTCATTGCTTCAACACCATCCTCCAATGTGGATACGGGTTCCACTTTCCCTAAACATGCTTTCGCAAAATGGTTAAGTTCCCCCCAATATCCTCGTGTGTAATGACCACCTGCCGCCCACCCGGCCATGTTCCCCGATACATAATAACGGTTGCTCCAGCCAAAAAGTTGCAGGCCCTCACATTTAGCGAAACGTGCTCTCTCAGTCATCACTTCAACGGTGCGGGATGAATCAATCAAAATACCCACTCCTGAACCAGATATATAGGTCTGCTCAAAGCAATCTGACCATGTGTGACCGGAGTTTTGATTCAACTGTCCAACCGCACCGTTTAGAAGCTTAACCGACGCTGATATGGCTTTAATGCTTTCTGAAGGATTGTAAGCACAAGCATAAACGCTTTCCACATCGCCTGCAAAAAACCTTAAGAGATCAATCATGTGAATACCGTTTCCATTGAGCATTGATCTGATGTCGTCATAAGGGCCACAGCCATGTATCAACGTGATCGAGGAGAGTTTTCCGAAAGAGCCACTTTCCATAAACTCCTTTGCCACCAGGTTAGCTGGTGCAAACCTTTTCATAAAGCCAACCATCCCAAATGTATTTCGTTTTCTAGCAAGGTCTGCTAGAGCCTTAGTCTTTGGCAGATCGGGTGCTGGTGGTTTTTCAATCCATATGGGTATCCTTCTTTCAAGTACCTTAATGCCTACTTCATAATGCATTAATGGTGGTCCACATATGCATACTCCCTGAAGCTCGGTTTTATCCAGCATTACTTCTACATCAGTGAAGTAATGAGGTACGCCATATCTCTTTGCTACTCTTCTCGCCCTGTCCTCGTTCAGATCGCATACTGCCACTAAATCGAACTCAGGTATCATGGGTATGTTTGGATAGAGTGACTCTGTTGAATGGATTCCGGCACCAACGAATGCTATACGCGCCGCCTCTTCTTTTATATGCATAACGATTTTGCCAGTTAGAGAAGAAATAAAGCTTTATGAAGCGTTAAAAATGTTCTTCCTATGCAAAAACATACCCAGGTTGCGTATTATATTTTAAGTATCATAAGTCCTATCTGCCATTCGCGTCCTTTAGCTTCGTATACGCAAATTATCCGCTCGTTTTCAACACATACCGCTGGAGAGCCGATGCCCGCGTTAGGACCAACTCCTCCAGTCTCATAGGGATAAACCCCTTCAAGAACCGGTTCATCGCAAATTCTCCAGTGCAGGAAATCATCAGAGGTGAAAAGCCTGATAGTCATTTGCCCGTCTTCTCGCCATACTGAGCGAAACATGTAAACACGCTTCTCATATATGAATGGGCAACCGCCTTCACTCCCCTCGTTGTGACCAAATGGCTCCCTAAGTATGGGGTTATCGCGATGCTTCTTCCAAGGACCCCAAGGGCTCTCTGCCGTAGCGCAACCCATTAAACGAGGACCAGGCCAAACAGGTGCATCGTAATAAAGCCACCATTTTCCTTCATTGTCTTCTATGGTGCAAGGACCCATAATGCCGGGTTCTGTTCCATTCGTCTCCCATTGCTGGGTCGTACGTAATATTGGGTTCTTAGAGTATTTTCTCCAGTGAAGCAAGTCGTAGGATTCCGCTAATCCGAATGCGCGCGGGTTTACAGTTTCATAAATCATGAGAAACCTGTCATGATAACGGAAAACCCATGGATCAGCAACACAATAATGGTCCCATTCGCCAATTTCTCCAGGCCTAAGACAAGGGTTTCCTTCATACTTCTCCCAATTTTCCAGGTCAGAGGAAATGCTTACACCTATCTGTCCAAAGCCCCTCTCCCCTGGTCCAGGCTGACCCGTGTAGAAACAATAGTATTTACTACCGAGCTTTGCAAGGGCAGGGCTCCGCAGGGCCCCTGCATCCCATCCATTAGAGGATGATTGAATAATAGGATTGATATACCTTTTGATGCTTTTAATGTGTAACTCTGGATTTTTCTTCAACTCACTCCAAGTTCAGTATGTTTTTTATTAAAGTTTACGGAAATTTGAATTTGACGGATAGTTACGCACCCTGAATCTTCTTAGCATACTCCACCATATGGATGAAGTTTTGAGCGTTAGTGTTAATAGAGACATTGGCTGAGGCTGACAGGACATATCCCTCTTTTCCACCTTCTCTTAGACATCTTTCAACCTCTTTCTCAACATCCTGTCTAGTTCCAAACTCTATTATTCTTGGATCAACATTTCCAACTAGACATATTCTATCTCCGTATTTCTCCTTTACTTCCTTGAGACTCATACCCGCCGTTACGTCTATGCCTTGGTAGGCATTAATCCCTGCATCAACCATGTCGGCAAGTAAAGGCATTATATTTCCGTCTGAGTGAACAACTACAAAAGCTCCTTTCCGTCTGAATTCATTTACGTGCTTTTCTAAAGCTGGTTTGATAAATCTTCTGAACATTGAGGGAGAGAGCCAAGGACCGTTTTTATTACCATAATCAACACAGAGCTGTATTGCATCGGCACCTTCATCAATCGCATATTTCCCATATTCTATTGCGGCTTTAGTATGATAGTTAATTAAGGCTTCAACAGCATCAGGTCTCTTATACACCCAGACTAAAACATGTTTAAGGAGATTTGGGTTTGAAACTATTGGACCCCAAGTTCCGTCAGCGTCGAAAGATAGAAAGATCTCGCCTTTAACTTTTTTGGAAATCCGCCTCAATATGTCGAAAACACTAATGTTCACCCTTATGTTGCTATTCTTGCAGGCTCTTATCACCTCATCGGGATCGTATTCTCTAGGCTCATCCAAGAACCAAACTGTGTCTCCTGTCCATTTGTAACGTCCGCCATCTATTTGCCACACGTTGTCCTCAAGCTTTTTAACACTCTTTGGAATCTCAGTATAGGCTCCCAAAACCCTTATCCAATCCAACCCAAGCTTCTTATAAAGGGTCAATTGTTCCTCTGCCACTTGTGCATTCAACCTATCTAGATTAATATTCGCCTTTGAAACTATCAGATTGTAGAAAGCCTCAGTATTAGCATACATGATTTCATCCACCTTCTTATTCAATATCGCTGAGGATATTTTAGGAGGAATATGCATCTCGTAAATTGGAATCCTGTCAGGCGCTGAAAGCTGCATAGCTTTTACGACTCTTTCCCAAGAGTTCACAATGTCGCCCTCAGACTTAGGTTATATAAATATTCTATATTCCTGAGTTTTTCTAAAACTCTTTCAATCTCCCCCGTTGATGCGAAAGTAAAAATTTTGTATAGCGCGCGAATATTTTCTTATAGAAAATCTATTTCAATTTTTTCAAGAATAAAAAATAGAGATGCAGATAAAAATACCGAACGCTAAAGGCCGCTACATAGACTTTTCTAAAAATAGAAAAGGAAGTCTTGCCGAATGATCTAACGGTATCTTGCGTTTATGGCTCGTGCTCATATTTCGTGTTCTATTAGTATTGTTGTATATAAGAGTGCGACCTCGAATAACTTTGGGTGATTAAGCGGGCCTCATTGCTACAACATGCTCCTATAAGCATTGTCTACGAATAACATTATTGGCGATGCGCTCTGAAAAAGAGTGAGCATAAGTATTGTTCACAAAACGCCCAGTTCCCATTATCACACACCAGACAGAGAGTTACAGAGTTTTCCATTTTTAGAAAACTCCAACAAAGTCGGTGTCGAGCCTTTCTGCAACTTCATCTTTTTATTAAAGAATATTCATTACAAATTCTATTAGAAAAATTTTGGACTGCTAACGATTTTGACGAGCGGAGCAAGAAAAGACTACTCGCAAATAGAAGGGGAATTGATAGGGTTTGCTGTTTTAAACCGCCGGTTTTGGAATCGAGAAGAACCTGTCGGCAAGGTGAAGCAGAGGCTTTGCATCTTCTGTCCACATGCCTTTTTTGAACAAATCTTCTTCAACGCATGCTCTTTTGACTTCTGCAATATAGAGTATCTGTTCTCCGAATTTCATCTTCTCTTTAATCTTGCATTCTAAGATGCCTAAGCATTCCTTTATTCCTGGCACTTCTATTGTGCTAGAGGTTGTGAAACCGAGTTTGAGAAGCTTAATCTTATCTACTTTACTACCGCTTTTGGTGCCTGCTAGCCAAACCTGCTTAAGCAGTTTTGAAGAAGGAATGTTCACGGTGAACTCTCCAGTCTCATCTATTAGCATGTGAGTATGCCCTTTCTCCCATAATGAGATTGCTATTAACGGCGGATCGTCACTCACAGGAGTTATCCAAGAGCAGCTCATAATATTGACCTTGCCGTTTTTCCCCTTTGAGCATATGAGAACTACAGGTCTGGGGTGTAGAAGCCTATATGATTCTCCCAGCTTAATCTCCGTTTTCATGTAAAAGGTAGTGAATAATGGCGGTAAAAAAGTTACTGCATGCTTTTTGGAAGGATTTGTTTTTATGTCTGTTTAAGAGTAACGTAACATTTATATATTGCTACTATATCCAATAGTAGCAACGATGACCAAGACTCTCAAGATAGCTTTACCGGTATTCATCCTCTTACTAGGCATAGTCATATATGTTAGCCTGATAAACGTCATTGCGCAGACCAACGAATCTTCAGAAACACCCTTGCGCTGGCTACCGTTTCGCGGCCCAGTAGGCCGTTTCCGATTGGGCCCTGTCAAGATCGAAGTGAATCTTAATAAGACCCAAACATACTGTAGCCGCCTAAAGCGCGGATGGGGTCCTATAGAGATTAGCGAGGAGTTTAAGAACAATGTCGTTAATATAGCTAAGAGCGACCCTGACGTACAGAATCTGCTCTCAGAAGGCTACAATGTAACTTGTATTCAACCGATTATAAAAACCGTTGTGGAGGCCGACGGAAGCGTGGTAGCCAAGGCTAAGAGCGCCATCCTTACATTACGCAAAAACACCTCTGGCATGGCATTCATATGGGTAGATATCGCGAACAGTAAAGTAACTAGGATCGAGATAATATCTCGTACAGTAATCGAAAAGCCCTAAAACCCTTAATTATCCCCCTGTTTTTCTCTTTTCCATCCGATTATAACGGAGGCTTTTTCAAGTCTTCCAGTAGGGCTTAGTCCTTATGTATTGCAGCTTTGCTTCCAAAAGATCCTTAAGCAATTCATCCTCACTGTAATGCATTTTCGAAAGTATTCTTAGCGCAGTCTGCGGCCCTATGCCGTATACGGATAACGCGATTATGCCTTTTCTCCCATAGGAATGGATAACGTCTGCAGTCCTTCTAAGGTCTGCGAGAAGCCTCGACTCCTCTTCAGACAGCTTTTCACCGCCCAGCCTCTTGTTCACGATCCCAACAAGATATCCTTTATACCCGGGCAGTATTGCGAGAAGAGTTGAGCTGCAGGAGTAGCAGCTAGGTTTCGGCGGAAGATCCCTGATGGCGACTGGATCCTGCCTTTTCCCGCACTCCATGCATATAAGTTCAATCTTAGTATGCATTATGGCGTTTCTCATCCTCTCTAAAGCGTCGGCCTGCACCTGCTCCGGTGCAATCATCTCAGGAATCTCAGCATACTTGTTCAATATGTGGTATGAAAGTGGGGTTGGTTTCCCCATCGAGATGCGGGTCTCAACCCTGATTTTTCCACTCCTAATGGCTGAAACCACCTTTTTCACAGTTTTGACATCAACTTTCTCCTGCAGAACCTCCCGCATGGTTTCAACGTATATCGGTGTCTGCCTAAACCTATTGTAGAGGTCCAGTAGCCTTTCTTCTCCCAAGGATAAGCCGCGTTCAATCGCGCCGAACCTTTCTGCAACGAACTTCATATAGTATCCGAATGGAAATCTTTCCCTTATCCTAGCATGGAAATCCTTCTCAACATCTTCACAGTCACTAG
>JAWCMB010000018.1:26709-33602 GCA_038850115.1 Thermoproteota archaeon | reverse complement strand
TGTTTTCTCACTTCTCTTTCTCAAGAGGATTAGAGATACTCAAACGGGCATGAAGGTTTTTTCTAGAGACACATATCTTAGGATGAGCCTGAAGGAGAATGGCATGCCGTTCTCGACAGAAGTATTAACCGAAGCATGTAGGAAAAGCCTTAGAATCACTGAGGTTAGAATAGGATACCGCAATAGAATAGGGGTTTCAAAGCTGAACATGTTTAAAGATGGTGTGAGGATTCTTTTATTCATGATTAGGGAAAGGCTTAACACTTTAAGAGATTAAGTCAAGAGATATTATAACGCTCTGCGGTATCTTAATGCTGGTTAAAGCTCGCAAAGCCTTATCGTTAAGCCCAAGATAGATGAGTCTCCTATAGAAACGCATCTCAAACCTGTCCCAAGTTATTGTTCCCTGCCCACTCGGATTCTTCTGAGTAGTAACCTTCAGAACCTTCCTGGGGAGTGGAACCGGGCCTGAAACCTTAACATTATTCTCCCTAGCTATGTTAAGTATCTGGTCCACTACTGTCTGAAGGTCGTTCAGCTCGTTGCTCACTATCTTTATCCTCGCCTTGCTCACCAAGTGCAGGTTAAACGTCGCAAAAAGGGTTTTTATGGGTTTTCTTTCTTTGGAAAGCTTAGCAACAACCTTCTTAAAGACGGGTTTACAACCCCCTAGGCAGGGTTAAAGCTAAGTTGGACACGGTGTCTGGCATGGAAGAATTACTGAGTTTTAACCCAACTATCCCATGCTGGTTTACTCGTTCCATCAATCCGCCACAGCCCCATGCTGTTGAACGGTTCGGAAACATTTTGATCGTATAGGAAGCTCCAAACCTCAATCTCTTTATTCATATTTTTTGTGAGGCTGAAAAAGAGTGTAACAAACTCTGCCTGCTCAGCATCGCTGCTTTCCCAACCTTCAGGACTTGCGTTGCTATGCCATCCAACTTCCGTGAAAGCTACGGGTTTTTCCGTGTGAAGTATTATTTCAGAATAATAATTTTCAGGAATCTCTGAAGGATTTTCATATACTAGACCCGGATAGGTTGTAAAAGCAATAATATCGGATTTTGGAAAACTATCAAACAGAAACCACTGCGATTTAGCTGGGTCATTTTCACCACCGAATAAACCGCCGTTCAACCCCTTCATTTTCTCCAGCTGAAAAACCGTAAACACTTTTGTGTCAGGTGATTTAGATTTTACAGCATCATAAACTTCGTCATAGAATTCGACAAACTCTTCAAAGTCTTCAAGTGATTTCTCGTAAAGAACGTTAACTTCAATTCCTATTGCAAGATATTTTGGCTTGTATTTTTCGGCAAATTCAACCGTACTATTCTTATAATCTTCCTTTGTCATTTCATTCAAAGGTCTCAGCAACCTTCCATCCGACTGCGTAAAAAACTGGAGCTCTATCAAAGGAATGTAATCGTAAGTGGATGCCAGTTCTGTAACAACCTTCGGGCCTCCGTTAACAGCTCCAAGCTCATTCCAGTCCCCAGCCCAAGACACAATCTTGCCCCCCTGCTTTGCTTTCTCAAAAAAATCCATAAGATCGGATTGTTGAAAACTTCTTGGGGAAAGGCTTACACCCTTCAGAGTCTCGGAAGAGACTTTTTTATTCACAGTATAATATAAGTAGCTACTGAGTAGAATCACAGCAACCGCAAAAACGATTATTAGGATAATTGATTTCCTCACAATAATCTTATAACGAAAGATTTTAAAAACGTTTCCTCCCAAGCCAATTTCCAATGAACCGTTAATCAGAAAACCCTTTCGAGATTCTTCTGCCCTTTCTAGTTATTTACTGACTATTTAGTAAAACCTCTTAACAGGGGAAATATTCAAGTAAAGTCCCGTCAGCTTCAATGCACTAGCATAGTTTTATTATTCAAAACTAAGTTTCATAAAACAGTTGTCTCATTAATAAAGAGATATTTTTTATCAGCATCTATACTGGCCTTACAGCCAATTGGGAAAATATAGTTTTCTACATTGTGACCCAATTCTCCTATTTCTAAAATAGGAAACGAGTATTCTTTAGTAACCTCAAGAACTAGATCACTCACCGGCCTATTTTTTTCTTTATCCTTCATTTCACTGCCTTCAAACCATCCGATTATCACGCCCTTGATTTCTTTAAAGATGCCGTTGAGCTTTAATGAGGTTAATTGGCGGTCAAGATGTGCAACATCATCGGTTCCCTCCAAGAACAGTATTTTATCTTTAAAGTTTGGCCCATAGCCTGCAAGCATTATGCTACAGAGACAGCCCAAATGTCCTCCGACAAGAATGCCTGTGGCTTTTCCACTTCTCAAACAGGTCCACCCACGATGCGTTAATTCCGGCTTTTCTTGATGCTCCCATTTAGGGTTTGGCAACAGTTGGCCGACATTACCGTCAAAAAGTGTTTTCACGAAATTGTCTCTAAAGAGTTCCGTAATTTTTCTACCGAACATCCACAGAAGATCTGGGCCATGATATGTCACAATACCCGTTTTTGCGAAGATGGCATTTAACAGAGTTGTGCCGTCAGAAATCCCAGCGAAGATTTTAGGTGTTTTCCGTATCATCCCGTAATCAATACCGTCAAGCAAATGATTAGCAGTTTGGCCGCCTTGAGACATTAAGATCATTTTTACTTCCGGGTCCAGCCACATAGTGTTAAAATCCTCTATCCTTGCCTCTCTTGTTCCAGCATTATAGTAATATCTATCAAAAACATGTTTTCCAGGTTTAACTTTAAGTCCAAAAGTTTCAAGCGTTTTTACCCCTCTATCAAACTGTTCACGCAAATCTTCAGTAACTGGCTGTGAAGGAGAAACTATGCCAACAGTATCACCCACTTTCAATCTTCGAGGTTTAATTACTTGCTCCATTTTATCCGTCGCCTATTTACCTTACAGCCTACTCTGTACTATCTTAAGCATTACTGTAAAAAACTTCAAGCCCATATCCGAGATCAATTAAGATTAATAGGGAAAACTTAAATATCATTAGGAAGCAAGGTTAACACGAGGGCCGGTAGTTCAGTGGTAGAATACCCGCTTGGCGACCAGAAAAAGGACAAACTGCGGGGGGTCGTGGGTTCGAGTCCCACCCGGTCCACTTTCTCGCTGTTTAACTGCTGGAGGACCAAGCACTAGGTAGACCCTAACGTTTTCAACGTACAAGTCATCGATTTCTAAACCATCCGCGCTACTCATATCTAAGTAGGCGTGTAGCCATTCCCTGCTTAATTGCTTCGTTCGTGAGAGGATGCGATTAGTTTAAAAATAACTTCTAACTCATAATCACTAGCATCAACGACCACTTTATTAACACATTTAGATTCAAGCTCGCAAATTAGTACATCCTTATAAAGAGAGGGCAGGCTATTCTGCCAGATGACATTACTTGAAACAGAAAGGCTTACGATTAGGAACTTTAGAATCACTGACTGGGAAGCTCTTCATGAGACAATAATGCAATACGTAGCATCTGGGCTTGCAGCTCTAGAACCTCATCAATGGCCGACATCGCCAGAGGAGATTAAGAAGGCTACGGAGTGGTTTGCAAGTGGAGATAGTTACTTTGCTGTCTGCCTGAAGGACACAGACCGATTTATCGGGTTTGTATGCCTCAACCCGGAGTCAAAGGAAGGGGAGTTCAACCTTGGTTATACCTTCAATTTTAACTATCATGGCAAAGGTTACGCAACGGAAGCGTGTCGAGCACTCCTTGATCATGCATTCGAAAAATTACAGGCACAAAAAGTGGTTACTGGCACGCCGACTGCGAACACCGCATCTGTTCGGTTGCTTGAGCGGTTAGGTTTCAAGGCGATTCCCGGGGGACTTCCAGGATGCTTCGAATTTTCTAGAGACGAGTGGAAGGCCAAAAAGCTGAAAAAGTAAATAAACACGCACTTTAGATGTTAAAAAATCGTTCATCAACCAGTTTAATTGATGATGTGGTCAACTTCCATCACTAAAGAGGTTATCAGTGCAATCGCTACTACCACTGAGAGGCTTCTCATGCGTCAATCCTTCCTAATTATTGTTATAGACCAGCTCCATCATCCTACGTATCGATTGAAAATCCTCCGGCTCAGACAATATCATGTAGATCCTCCTAGCCTCTGCCCGACCTTTGCACAGAGCGACGCCATCCACCCTCTTGATATTCTTGCCCTTGCATTTCTCGGAACAACGCATGCAGTGGAAGGATTCAATTCGTTGCCGAATCCCCTTGGAGAAACTCCTGCGCTCAGCGATGATGCATTCTGCTGCCTCTACCGGCAGTGTAAACTCGATGAAGACCCTATTCGATGCCAAGGTGAAGATCATGATGGGCTTTTTACCTTTTTCGAAGAAGCTGACACCCCATGAAGGGGTGGAGAAAAAACTCACGAAGCCCGAGCACGATAATTTGTATCCAATGGCTTGGGTCACGAGATTCTTCCAGTCTTTGGAATAACCGGCTACGGTAGCAAGGATATCGCTTCGCAACGGGTCGATTGAATCGCGGCGAATTGGAATCCGTAGAATGGATGCCGAATAGTCTCCCTTGGCGAAGATGCCCCACTTATTGTAGATCCACTCGGGTTGCCGATCTGCAATAAGCTCTCCCTCATCATCGCGATCGCATTTGTTCGCGAAGTACTTCAATGCTGGCAGCAGGTAGGGCTTATCCTTGCATGTCATGACCAGTTTCGTTGCCCTGTCCATCGATTGGCATTCAATCCCAGATCGTTTAAAGCTAAATGCCAACCCATGCCGTTCCAGAAATCTTATCTTCTGGACGGCATTTCCTTTACGGTATTGCTGATTCAACACCGATTTGTCGATATCGATGCTGTATTCCCCATTCCTGCGGCGCAATTCTCCGTGTATGCAGAAAGCATATAGAAATAGTACACCGGCAAACAACGAGTTATAGTCTTTCCTATCTTCTCCGGTTCTGAAAAATTCCATATCCGTATATAGATCCTTTAGTAGAAAAAGAAAATCCCTCAGTCCAGAAACAATGTTCGTGCCATCAATACCGAATGCCTTACTGACGTGTAAATCAGGTAGCATCTCGCAGACATTATCGTGGAGAAACTTGACTCTTCTTGAAAATGGAAGATCATTCTGCAGAATCATCTCGTTTTTAATCTACGCAACTAGCTATATAAAGTTATGTTTTCAATGCAGTTGCAAGCGCGACATTCTACAGAAGGTAACATATATGAGACGACGCATATTCTATTCTTTATTTTCTGTATCCTATTTGCTCTAGCGCTGTTATGATGCCTTCAGCAGCCTTCTTCAACATGTTTACTTCGTTCCCACTCAGCTTTTCCTGAACCACTTTAAAGCCTTCTCTCCCTGCTTTAACGGGTACTCCTAGGCAAACATCCTTTATCCCGTATTCCCCGTCTAAGACGGCTGACGCGGGCAGGACTTCTCCCTTATCTGATAGCACTGCTTTAACCATTCTGGCTATTGACGCGCCCGGCCCGTGGACCGTGGCTCCCTTCATGCTTATTATCTCGGCGGCTGCCTTAACAGTCTCGCTTAAAATCAGATCCAGATCAGTGTCGCTCAACCTGTATTCTTCACGCATCCTATCCCTCAGGATCACCATGTTCTCCCCGTGCTCCCCTAGGATGAATGAGCATAGGCTGCTTATCCTGATTCCCCTGCTAATCCTCATTATCGTTTTTAAACGGCTCGAATCTAGGACGCCGCTTAAACCCGCCACCCTGTTCCTCTCAACACCGCTTCTCCTCCAGAAAACGTAGGTTAAAACGTCAACAGGGTTCGTCACAATTATGAATACTGTTTCACCGTCTCTCCCACCACCGTATTCCTTAGCTATCCCCTCTATTATTGGAAGATTCCTGTTTAAAAGGTCCATCCTGCTCATCCCCGGGGTTCTTCCAAACCCTGCTGTTACGACGACAATGTCTAAGCCGTGGAGGAGGGAAATGTCGTTAGTCCCCTTGACTTCAACGTTTAAACCGAGTGCTTCAGCCGCGTTCTGCAGGTCCAGGGCCTCTCCAACCGGGAGCTTGGGCACTATGTCGTAAAGCACTATTTCATCAGCCTCCGCCAGTAGGAATGAGGCTGCTGAACACCCGACTTTACCGGAGCCTATTATCCCGATTCTCCTCAAGGCTGATGGTTTCTCGTAAACGGTAGACTTAAAAGTATCAGTTTAGGAGGGTTTGGAAAAGGAAGCAGTATTGCATGACGTGATAATAGTGGGAGGCGGCCCTGCGGGGATATTCTGCGCGTTAAGCGTGCTCGAAAAGCTTCCCAACGCCTCTGTTCTGATTCTTGAAAAGGGGCGTGACATTGATGATAGAACATGCCCCGCGAGGAGGCTTAACAAGCTCTGCGTCAGGTGCGGCGTCTGCAACATTTACAGCGGTTGGGGCGGTGCTGGAGCCTTCTCTGACGGTAAGATAACGCTCGACCCGGAGGTTGGAGGGTGGCTTCCAGAGGTCTTATCATCTGAGAAGACTCGTCAATATATAAAGAAGGTTGACGATATTTTTCTGGGTTACGGGGCGCCGGAGAAGGTTTACGGTGATAACGAGGATTCTTTCGAAGAATGGAGGAGGAAGGCTAGCCTAGCAGGATTGAAGCTTCAGAGGAACCCTATTAGGCACATGGGGTCAGATCTCTCCTTTAAAATACTGAGCCGTATGAAGGATGATCTGGAAAAGAGTGTTGAAGTAAGAGTTATGACTGAGGTTGAAAGCTTTATTGTCGAAAACGGCGTGTCTAAAGGTGTTAAAACCAGAGAGGGTGAAAACATTCTTGGAAGATCCGTTGTTGTCGCCCCGGGCAGGTCCGGAGCAGGATGGTTAAGGAAAGAATTCACTAGGCTTAATATACCTATGAAGCGTAACCCTGTCG
>JAWCMB010000018.1:24924-26699 GCA_038850115.1 Thermoproteota archaeon | reverse complement strand
GTACCGGCGGAAATAATGGACGACATTACTAGAGACCTTTACGAGCCGAAGTTGAAATACGTTTCGAAAAGGTTTGACGACAACGTGAGGACTTTCTGCGTGAACCCTCATGGGGAAGTGTTAACGGAATTCTATGAGGGGATCGTAACCGTTAACGGCCACAGTTACAACAGATACAGGACTGACAACACTAATTTCGCAGTCCTTGTTTCAACGGATTTCACGGAGCCCTTTAAAGAGCCGATTGAATACGGCATGTCGATAGCTAAACTTGCAAATCTTATTTCAAACGGCGTGGTTGTTCAAAGGCTAGGCGACCTTCTGCAGGGAAGGAGATCTACGCATGAACGTCTCAGCAGGAGCCTGATCTCGCCAACCTTGCCCGACGCGACCCCGGGAGACCTTAGTTTCATCCTGCCATACAGGATCCTTTCAAACATCGTTGAGATGCTTAGGGCGATGGACAGTCTTGTTCCAGGAGTTTTCTCTAAGCAAGACACGCTTCTTTACGCTGTTGAAGCCAAGTTTTACTCGAGCAGAGTAGAAGTGAATAATCATGGTGAGACTCCTGTGAAAAACCTGTTTGCAGTCGGGGATGGTGCCGGCATCACCAGAGGTCTATCTCAGGCTGCAGCCTCAGGCCTCTATGTTGGCCACGTAATTTCTGAGAGGCTTAGAACCTAAGCCTCCATTTCCCCAATCTTTCCAAGGAGTACCAGGTCTAGACTATAGGCTTCAGCCTCCTGAAGGTTTATCGAGCCCGTTTTTAAGAAGCCCCTCAACTCCTCCGATATTCTTTCAGGATTGTTAACTATAAGCTTGCCAATGTTCTCGTTGAAAGCTGGCATTAAAAGTATTTCAACAGAGTTGCTAAGCATACCCTTAACCCATACGGGAATAACGTAACGGTAACCAAGGTCGTCGGCAAGCTCGACAGCCGGGTGGAAATGGCCGACTACAACAGTTTTCGCATTATGCTTCTTCTTCCCCAAAATAGTGTCAACCCTCTTATGACCGTGAGTGAAGAGAATCTCGTTCAACAAGACCCCGTCCGGATCCATCAGCTCAACCTCCTCCGGTAGGACAGCATACAGGTCTCCATCATGGTTCCCCGGGACAACCCCAACCCAATCGAACTTCTCAACTATCCTGCGCATGAACGCGGGAATATCCATCCACTCCAGCCCCCTCGGACCATAGACAGTATGCTTCAAATCTCCAAGAATCAGTAGTCTCTTGGCTGACGTTTTTTCGGCAAGGCTTAGGACGTGCGTCAGGATCCTCTTGGTGAGGCTTGGAAGCTTTATCCCTTTAAGCCTTATCTCACCCTCGTAACCTATATGTGTGTCTGCGATTACGAGGGTTTCTCCGGCGAGTAGAGCCGGCTCGCCTTTAATAAGCTTATATCCGGATCCCGTGTTCAAACCCCAGGGGGACATGGGGCATGAGTAAAGATAAGGATAGCGCTGACAGGATACCTGAGGAGATCGCTGGTCTCCTGAGGACTCAGGGTGTGACGCGTGAGTGCGAGGAGAAGCTAATTCAGGCTTTCGGTGAAAGAGGCAGGAAGGCGATAAAGACTGTTGTCTCTAGGAGGGTGAAGAAGTATGTTCTGCAGCCTTCGAACAGGGTTAGGTGGATTATCGTCGGCAGGGAGGAGGAGTACCTTGTAATCCCGCTGGTGAAGTATTGTAGCTGCAGAGACTTCTTCTATTACGTTATGACTGGCGAGGCCTATGCTTGCTACCATCTTCTGGCGCAGAGGATCGCGGAGC
>JAWCMB010000018.1:0-24914 GCA_038850115.1 Thermoproteota archaeon | reverse complement strand
TTGTTCTCCGAGGTGAAGGAGTCGGATGAGGTTTACGACAGGGTCGTAGCGTCGAGGGTCTTCATATACTAGCATGAGCATAGCCTAGACATCTCGTAGGTCAGCCAACCTGTCACCGTCCAGGCTGCTAGAATCCCGTCGTAGACTGAAACCCTCTCTTCCGTCATGCTCCATATTTCCGCAGAGGGTCTTCCCCTCGGGTATGCTCCTATAAGGAAGCATGCGGGCACGCTTTCTTCTGAAACGCTCTTAACGTAGTCCCGGATTTCAACCCTCCTGCCAACATGGGTGAAGAGTATTCTACGAGGGTATTCGTCTAAAACCCTTAAAGCATCCTTTCTCGAAACTGTTTCCATCAGAACTCTTCCACCCGAGTCTAAGATTCTGCCTGTTGAGAGAAGCTTCTCCATCAGCCCTATGAAGTTCCCGTAGGTCACTGGAAACCTTACTTTCTCCCTTGAAACAATCCATTTTCCGCCTACGGTGTGCACCGCCACCTCTAGTTTCCCAGACCTGTAGACAGGGGAGTCTGAGACTATTTTAAGACAGGTGTGCAGAATATCCGGCCGGCCCCTCTTCTCACTTTTTTCAAGCCTAAGAATAGCCTTGTGATGGATGCTTCTCTCAAGCATGGTTTCAAGGGGTTTTTTACCTCTTTTAGACGCGTTTTTAACAGCCTGAGGGTGGGAAGCCAGTTCCCGGGGCACCAGCTCCACGCTCGAGTCGAAAAAACATATGAGGTACTTCATCTAACGCCTTGCACATGCTAAACCTTATAAAACCTTTGCTTCCAAACGAAGGCTTGAAGACTGTTGGAGACCGTGCACGTCAAGGCAGTTCCGACGGACAAGCTGATAGAGAGGCTGGCAGAATACCTTAGGGATAACGTTAAGGAGGTCAGCGCCCCCAGCTGGGCGATGTTCGTTAAAACCGGTAGCCACAGGGAGAGGCCTCCTGACCGTTTAGACTGGTGGTACGTGAGGGCTGCGTCAATACTTAGGAAGCTCTATGTGAAGGGTCCTATGGGTGTTTCAAGGCTTAGGAAAATATATGGGGGTAGGAAGAAATACCCTATGAGAAGGGCGCATAAAGCTAAGGCTGGCGGAGCAATAATCAGGAGAATTCTTCAGCAGCTTGAGGCAGCGGGGCTGGTCGCTAGGTCGAGCAAGGGGAGGTGGCTCACGCCCAAGGGAGTCTCGCTTCTGGATAAACTGTCTCGTGAGGCTGCTGGGGTAAAAGGTAGTTAGGGGAAATGAGTGAGGACAAGGAGCTTGAAAGGATCATCGAGCAGAGACAGAGGGAGATGGAGAAGGAGCTTGAGGAGAGTAAGCGTAGGCAGGAGGAGCAGAGGGTTGTTAAAACCTTGAGCCGCATCGTTTTCACTCCGGAGGCTAGGAGCCGTTTAAATAATCTTAGGCTCGTCAAACCACAGCTTGCGGAACAGGTTGAGAAGTACCTCATAGCCCTGGCGCAACAGGGCAAGCTTAAAATACCGGTTGAAGACGCCTATTTAAAGGAGATCCTGGAGAAAATATACTTGTCTTCAAGGAGAGGAGTGAGGTGAGGAGGACTGGCTAGGAGCAAGGCGGTGGGCAAGAAGCTTCGCCTTCAGGCTGAGTTGAAGAGATCCTACTCCGTGCCGACTTGGGTAATAGCTAAGACACGCGGGAAAGTCAGGTTTACGCACCGTTGGAGGAACTGGAGGAGGAGCAGGATTCGGCTCTAGGGGGCTCTTGGAATGAGCGAGAAAGGCAAAGAGGTTCTCGTCTCCTTCAACCTTTCAAGAGTTAAGAATGCGCCTTTTCCAGATAGGCGTGAAGTCGCTATAAGGAAAATAAGGGAGAAGGCTTCGAAAATGTTTAAGGATAGGGAAGTAGTTGTAGGAAATGATTTAAACGAGTATGTTCACTCTAACCTGGGGCGGGTTTTGAAGGGCAGCCTAAGAGTGTTAGCGGTTGTTGACGATGAAAAGGTGGTGCTGAGGCTTCCCAGGGAAGAGTCGCGATAAATCATGGAAATCGCTAGAGCCTCAATCTGGAAGACTCCATTCATAGGAGCCTACTCGAAGGTCTTCGGAGTTAACGCTGTGGTTAACAAAAACACTCCGCTCGGCTTCCTGAGGAAAATCAGAGACTTCTTGAAGGTTAACTCGATCGCTGTGACGAACATAGGCGGGGTACACGCGGTTTCATCCATGATCGCTGCTAACTCGGGTTTCATAATAGTTCCAGACACCGTGGAGGATGAGGAGCTTGAGGAGCTGAAGTCCCTTGGGAAGGAAATCATGAGGGTTGAAAGCCGGCTTAAAGCATGGGGAAACATGATGATTCTTTCAGAGAGAGGGGTGCTTTTCTCAAAAAGGGTTTCCAGGATGGAGGCTAAGACAATAGCTGATTTTCTAGGGGTAGACTACGATTTTGCCGCTCTCGCGGACTACGCGGCAATAGGGGCTCTTGCAGTGCCTGGTGAAGAACTCTGCTTTGTCTCGAAGCTGCTTACCGAGAAGGAGAAGAGGCTTATCGAAGACCTGTTGAAGCTTAGGGTTCACACGGCCTCGGTGAACGATGGAATGATGTTCATACGGCTTGGCATGCTGGTAAGCCCTTACGGGATTCTCGTGGGGGATTCTACTACCGGCGCTGAGCTTATGAATATTTCCCTCGCCTTCAGGCAGTCCTAACAAATTTTTAATAACCCCTGCTTTTTAGGCTCAGGTATGCCTCTGTTCAAAGTATCCGGAGTGTTCAGGAAGCCGTTGAGGGAAACAGGGTTCTCAATAAGCATAGAGGCACCCTCCGAGAAACTCGCTTTAGAGAAAGCCTATTCCTTAATAGGGAGTAGGCACCGTGTTAAAAGGGAGAATGTTAAAATACTCAGCATAGAGGAGGTTAAGCCTGAAACCAATGAGTGAGGAAGAGCTTAGGAAAGCTATAACCGAGCTGCGGTCGTTCGAAAGCATCATGGATGAGCTTAGGTCTAGATACCAGATAGTGGTTGCCTCAATAAACGATCTTCAGGTTTCAAGGTCTGCTTTGGAAGACATTTCTAAGGCGGGTGAAGGAGTAGAGCTTTTCCTCGACATAGGTGGAGGAGTCTACGGTAAAGCAGTTTTGAAGGACACTAACAGGTTCCTCGTCAACACAGGTTCAGGAATACTTATTGAAAGAAGCCTCGAGGACACGCTTAAACTGGTTGAGAAGAGGCTGAACGATTTGAACAGTGCACGGGGTTCGATAGAGTCTCAGATGAATAGTCTGCAAGCCAAAATAGAAGAGAGTAGAAGCAGGGTTCAACTGTTGTACGAGAAGCTTAGGAAATAGTGCTCCTAATGAGGGTGGGCGAGCTTTTCAAGTCTCTTGTCGAAGCTGTTTCAACCAGACCTTTAAGCAGAGATAGGCTTGAAGAGGTTTTGGAGGATTACGGGCTTAAACTTGTCTCATGCGATGTTGCTCTTCCCCTTGTAGACGAGTTGAAGAAGAAGCTGGTTGAGACTCTCGAGGGCCAGAGAACTCCTCTCTTCAGCAAGGATGCTGTTAGAAAGCTCGTCGAGCAGGAGTTGACTTTTTTCCTTCTGAAAATCTTCGACGGTAACGAGATGGACCTGGTTGAGGAAGCAAGGAAATCTCCTAGGCCTTTCAAAATCATGTTCATAGGCGTTAACGGGGTTGGGAAAACCACCACGATAGCTAAGGTTGCCTACATGTTTAAGGAGAATGGTTTAAGCGTTCTTTTAGCGTGCAGCGACACTTTCCGGGCAGGTGCGATCGAGCAGTTGAGCCAGCATGCTAAGGCGCTTGGGCTGCCACTGGTTTTCAAAGAGTATGGTTCAGACCCTGCGAGCGTAGGCTTCGAAGCAGTCCACTATGCTTCGAGAAAAGGAATAGATGTTGTGCTCATAGATACTGCTGGGAGAATGCATACAGACATCAACCTTATGGATGAGCTTAGAAAGATAAAAAGGGTTGTGGAGCCCTCATATACAATACTGGTTGTAGACGCTTTAACCGGAAACGATGCTTGGAACCAGGCTGCGGATTTCAGCAGCCATATTGGTTTTGACGCAGTCATACTGGCTAAGTTCGACGCGGACGTGAAGGGAGGAGCCGCGCTCTCAGTATCATTCGTCTCCAAGAAGCCAGTCATATATGTTGGAACCGGGCAAAAATACTCTGACCTTAGGAAGTTTAACCCACGAGAATACGTCAGCAGCCTCATTTCTATACTTTAAGCTTGGAAAGGAAAAGGATATATTCACGTCTGGTTTAAAACTCAGGTATGCAGCTCAAGGATAAATTGAAGACGGTGATGCGGGTTTTGAAGCTCAGCGAGAAACCCGATGGATCAGAATTAATGATGTCTCTGAAGATCTTTCTCCTCGGTCTTCTGGTCGTCGGGGGAATGTCGTTCGTGATACACCTGATTGCTACACTATTACAGTTGACGGGTGTGAAACTGGGGTAGAGGCTGATTCAGAATGAGTGGGGAGAAAACAGTTGAGCCGAAGTTTTTCCTTGTCAGGACCTCCATAGGCCAGGAAATGTCCTCAGCCCTTTTGATCAAGAACAGGTGTGAAGTTGAGAATCTTCAGGTGCACTCCATCATAGTCCTGCCCGGCTTGAAAGGGTATGTTTACATTGAGGCCGACTCTCCCTTTCCGGTTGAGGAGGCTATAAGGGATATTAAGCATGTTAAGCGGCGGGTCCAAGGCAGCCTCAGCATCAACGATTTGAAGAAATACTTTGAGGAGAAGCCGGTTGCGGCAGAGGTTAAAGTGGGGGATGTTGTCGAGATAATCGGGGGCCTGCTTAAGAAGAACCGTGCTAAGGTTATAGAGGTCAATCCTGATAGGAACGAGGTAACGGTTGAGCTAGACGGTGCGGTAGCACCTTTTCCAATAACGCTTAAAATGGACAGCGTGAGGGTTGTTGAGGAAGCCTCAGGAAAGCTTTAAACCGGGTTTCTAAGGGTTAATGCGGCTTAAGCTCCTCAGGAAATATTTTTAAGGCTTGCTGGATGCCTCACGTTGACAGGTGTGTAAAGCTGGCAAAGAGAACTCTTAGCCTTATAGTTGAGGGTGGGAATGCTTCACCAGGCCCCCCCTTAGGGCCAGCCATAGGTCCCTTAGGCATTAACGTGGGGGCTGTAGTGGCCAAGATAAATGAGGTTACAAAAGACTTCAAAGGTATGAAGGTTCCTGTTGAGCTTGAAGTGGACACGGATACGAAGCAGTTCACGGTTAATCTTAAAACCCCAACCACCTCCGCGCTGATTGCTAAGGAGGCTGGCTTAGACAAGGGGTCTGGGACACCGGGGAAGGAGCCTAAGGGTAACCTTACGTTTCAGACAGTCGTTAAAATAGCCAAGATGAAGATGAACGATACTTACTCTAAGACGCTGAAAGGGGTGGTGAAAGGGGTTTTAGGGACCTGTCAAAGCATGGGCGTCACGGTTGACTCAAAGCCTCCTAAGGAGGTTATTGGAGCCCTTGAGAAGGGGGAGTATGACGATATTCTAAGCAGGGAGGGCGCGTAGCAATGTCAGTGTCCATGTCGATGAGCAGAGGGTTGCTTGAGGATGCTTTGAAGAAAGCGTTATCACCAGAGTATAACAAGCCGAGGAAGTTTAAGCAGAGTGTTGAATTGGTTTTGGCTCTATCAGGGGTTGATCTCTCAAAACCGGATCAGCGGTTCACGGAGCTCGTTGAGCTTCCCCACAGCCCGTACAAATCCCAGCCTAAAATATGCGTTTTTACTGAGGGTGCCTTGACTACAGAGGCCAAGAACCTCGGGTTGGACTATTTCACAAGGGACGCTTTAAGCAACCTGGCTGGCAAGAAGAAGAACTGCAGGAAAATCGCTCAGTCTTATGACTTCTTTATTTCTGAGGCTCCGCTCATGCCCCTAGTCGGCAGGGTGCTGGGCCAGTTCCTTGGGCCGAAAAACAAGATGCCCATGCCAGTACCGCCAGCCTCATCTATTCTTCCCCTCGTCGAAAGGCTTAGGAGGAGTGTGAGGCTCGTTCTTAAATCCAGCCTTGCTGTCTCATGTAAAATAGGACATGAGGAAATGTCTTTTCAACAGCTTTTAGAGAATGCGAGCACCGTCCTATCATCGGTTGAGAAGAGGCTTCCCCATTCAGCGGCTGTAAGATTCGTAGGGTTCAAGACTACCATGGGCAGGGTTGCTAAAACGTCTAGGGAGGCTAAGGCTTGAGCAAGCAGGTTCTTAAGTCAAGGATTGCCGATGAAATACTTCGCCTTGTAGAGTCGAGCAAGACGGTGATGCTGGTCAATACCTACAGGGTTAAGTCTCTGACCATAAACGAGGCTAGGAGGAGGCTTAGGGGGAAGGCTGTTTTTAAACATGTTAAGACGACGCTTTTGCAGAAGGCTGCAGAGAAGGCTGGCTCACAAGTGTTGAAGGCTTTCTTGAAAAAACACGCTTCTAAGGGTTCGGTGATGCTAATAGTTTCTAACGAAGACCCATATGAGCTGCAGCAGGAGCTTAGAAAACACTCGATAAGGCTGCCGTTGAACGCTGGCGACACTGTTGACAGGGAGATAATTGTCCAAGCTGGAAACACTGGTCTTCCAGCCGGCCCAGTGATCTCGTCCCTGAACGAGGTTGGCCTGCCAACCAGGATTGAAACTGGAAGCATATGGATAACTAGGGATACTGTGGTGGCTAAGCCGGGGGATGTGGTTACGCCTCAACTGGCCTCAGTCCTCTCGAAGCTTAACATAAGGCCGGTTGAAGCATTCATAAAATCTTACGCAGCTATTCACAGCGGCATCTTTTACAGCGAGAATGTTCTCTCAACAACACTTGAAGACGTTACGAGAGAGTTTTCCAAGGGCGTTGAAAACGCGTTGAAAATATCTGTTGCAACATTCTTCCCGACACCTGAAAACCTTGGAATAATGCTTAGGGAGGCTTTCTCCAGGGCTGTTACGCTAAGCCTTAAAACACAGTACTATGATGAGAACACGGTTAAAATACTGCTGCAGTCAGCTAGAGCCACGGCAAGCCGGCTTGAAGCAATGCTCGAGAAAGCCTAATCCTACAGATCGTATGCTGGAGGAGTGGGAGTCGGCAAGGGCGCTGAAGAACGCTTAAAGAAGGTTCTAGAAGCTTAAAAGTTACGTCGTGGGGTGAATAAAAGCTTAAAAACACCCCATGTAAGAATGCTCAGAAAATTCTGAGGTGGATACTGATGTCTGAATATATCCATGCGGCACTGCTCCTGCACTCCGCGAAGCAGGAGATTACAGAGGATAGGATAAAAGCCATAATGAGGGCAGCAGGAATAGAGCCTGATGAAGCCAGGATAAAAGTGCTGGTCTCCTCTCTCTCTAAGGTAAACATAGATGATGTGTTATCGACACCATTATCAATAGGCCCAATGGCCCCGGCTGCACCAGCAGCCCAGCAGGCACCGGCTGAGAAGAAGGAGGAGAAGAAAGAGGAGAAGCCTGCTGAGGAAATGGCTGGGCTTGGAGCACTGTTCGAATAGGATAAGCGTTACAATCCGGGTTTGAAACCATTCTTCAGAATGCTTGCTTTATCGCCGCATCCGAGTTTTCGGGTAGAAAAAACTTTAAAACAAGGATTTTGCTTTAAATAATCAGATTAAAAAATACGAGGGCCGATCGTCTAGATGGCTAGGACACCTGCCTGACACGCAGGAGGTCGCCGGTTCGAATCCGGCTCGGCCCATTTTAAACTTCTCGCTTCCTTAAAACAATGACTTTTATTGCATAATGTAGATTAATTCCTTACGTTAAGACCTGCGGCTAATGCTTGGTTTACATGTCGCCTGGTTGATCATCTGGACGGATTGCATCTGGTCAACAGCTTAATATTGCTAGCTTTATATAAGATTACTAGGGGGCAATTAATAAAAATGGTAACGCGAGTAGAGCAACCTCTTATACTGGGGTTGGATCTTGGAACGTCAAGCGTCAAAGCAACGCTGGTTGACAGCAAGGGTTCAGTGGTGTTGAGCGTAAGCAGGTCATATCCGATTGATTCACCTCGTCCAGGATGGTGCGAACAGGATCCGGCTATATGGTGGCGGAGCGTTAGGGATGCTGTTCAAGAGCTCCTCAGTAAAACTGGATTCGACGGGGATTCTGTTTCAAGCGTTTGCGTATCAGGCCAGATGCACGGCATGGTTCTTCTAAATGGTTCCAGAGAGGTTTTGAGGCCTGCAATAATATGGTCTGACAACAGGAGCAGGGATCAATGCATCCAGATTGAGGATGAGCTTGGAACAGAAGCATTGATAGAAATATCCGGGAACAGGGCGGCTACAGGCTTCGCGGCTGTAAGCTTCCTATGGGTTAGGCAGAATGAGCCGAGGATCGCGGAAGCGGTGAAAACATTGCTTTTCCCAAAGGACTATATTAGGATGAGGCTGACGGATTCGGTTTGCACGGATTTCAGCGACGCTTCAGGATCCCTGCTTCTCGACATACGTAGGAGACAGTGGTCTCAGGAGATAGCGTCCACCGTAGGTGTAGAGCTGGATGCTCTTCCTGAAATCAAGGGTTCGCATGAGGTTGCCGGGGGGCTCAGCAGGCAGGCTGCGGAATCCTTAGGGTTGAAGCCTAGCACGGTGGTTGCAACCGGGGGTGGAGACTCGATGGTCGGGGCGCTCGGCTGCGGCGTCATACGTGAGGGCGTCTGGTCGGTAAACATAGGTACTGGAGGCCAGGTTCTAAGCCCAACGCTGAAACCAGCGATAGACAGAGTAGGTCGGACAAATACTTTCTGCCATGTTGTCCCGGATATGTGGGTTATCCAGGGTTCAATACTGTCAGCAGGCCTATCACTACGATGGTTTAG
Source organism: Thermoproteota archaeon (assembly GCA_038850115.1). Lineage (GTDB taxonomy): Archaea > Thermoproteota > EX4484-205 > EX4484-205 > JAAOZP01 > JAAOZP01. Next base: position 16,068 of record JAWCMB010000018.1, on the reverse strand, counting down.
GGATGCGCTTGGGAGGGAGGAGAAGATGTTCTCAGAGCTTTGTGGAGTAGATGTTTACGATCTTTTAACCCTAGAGGCAGCTGGAGCACCACCCTGCTCAAACGGCCTGGTTTTCCTCCCCTATCTAATAGGCGAGAGGACCCCTCACAATGATCCTGCTGCAAGGGGAGTTTTCTTCGGGCTGAGCCTTACGCACGATAAGTCACATATGGTTAGAGCAGTTTTGGAAGGCGTGGCGTTCGCCTTCAGGGATTGTAAAGAGGTTTTTGAAGAGCTCGGGTTAAAACCTGAAATCCTATTATTCAGAGGAGGCGGTTCTAAGAGTAAACTCTGGAGGGAGATACTGGCTAACGTTCTCCACGAAACAGTGGTTAGCACGGCTCGACTGGACGATGTCTCCTTCGGATCCTGCTTGCTAGCTGGAATCGCTAATGGTGTTTGGCGAGATTTTGGGCATGCTTGCGTCGAAACGGTTCAGGACGGTGAATACTCGGCTCCAGATCCCAACATTTCGAATATGTATGATAAGCAATATCGCCTGTATACTTCCCTATATGAAAAACTTAAATATCTTTTTAGATATGCATAAGGAGTAGAAAAAATAATCTAGCAAATTTTAAGCGTTTTAAATGTTATCAACTGATACATTCAATGTCTCGTCTTTCTTCTCTTTCTTCTCATTATTATTAATAATAATGCTAAAATCACAACGACTGCCACAAGTGTTAGCGGCAATACCTGTGTCAGAATCTCTGTCTCATCAGCCTGTTTTAAGAGGCTTTTCGCTTGTTCTAAGTCATGCTCGGCACCTTCAATATCTCCTTTGAAGAGTTTTTCTAAACCCGCCATCGCATTGTTGAGTGCTTGCGATGCAAGCGTCTTAGACTGAGGATTTTGATAGGATTTTAATACATTTCTACTTTTGGTTTCGGCATCAGCTAAGCCTGAAACAAGGTTTATCATAGCAAGGTTTTCAGAGTATCCGCCTGGACCATGCAGGTATAACGCAACCTTTGAGACCCTGGTGCTTCCCTCCGGCATAGAGCCCATCCCATAACGTGTATGTTCAAACTCGGCTGAAAAAATATCATAACCATCAACCCTAGCATCGTATATGTTTGCATCATAATACGTTTCTGTATCCGGAGCCATGTTTATGAGCGTTATTCCCTCAGTAGTCTTGCTAAAATCCATCCAGTAAACTACCCCTACCTCGCCGAACAACCCTCCCGTAGAGAAGTTTACAACAGGTAAATTAACTTCTCTTATTCCTTCCCTCATATTAACATATGCTTTCTCGCCTGCAAGTAGCCCCGTTGGAAAGTGAATTATCCATCCGGTTCGAAGAATAGTCGGTTCACTCTGCTCAGCTCTTATAGCTGAACGTATTACTATCAAACCAATCTTGGACACGGTTATATCGGTGACCGCGGAAACACTGTGATTTCTATATGCCCCGTAACAGGTCAGAGTTATATAGTCTCCTTTATTCTCTATGATCGGCTCGGCAGTTGCATCACTGCTGGCTGATTGTCCCTCATTAATATTGTTCCAGATGAAGCTTTCAGCGGGAGAAGCATATGTCACCTGAGACATCCTTATCTCGCTTATTCCGCCATTTTTCTCAATTATCAGTCTAAACTTCTCCTCGCCTTTAGAATCAAAATAGGCGATATCTATCTCACTGTTAACATTAATGGAGAGTCCTTCCGGCTGTGCAAGTGTTTCCACCGCGTAAGATGAAAGTAGTAGAAACAAAAAGAATAGAGTTAAATTCCAAGGGTTCTTCATTTCTTACCCAGAGAACCCGCCTCTGATATATAAGGCTTTTTCAGCATGAGGGTTTTAATGTCTAATAACCCATTATACTATACTCGCCTGCTTACCTTCCTATCTTTGAGTCAACATTCTAGATATGTTCTCATCATAGGGCGGTTCTATAATTCCCGATTCCGTTACTATACTTGAGATCAGGTTTGGCGGCGTAATGTCAAACGCAGGATTCATGGCATCCACACCCCTAACTGTAATGAGCCTGTTGAAAATGCGAGTCACCTCCTTAGGGTCCCTTTCCTCAATCGGAATATTCTCGGGCTTTGTCGCAAAGTCAAAAGTTGAGGAGGGTGCTGCAACGTAAAACGGTATGCAGTAGTGCTTTGCCAGAATTGCCAGCATCAGGGTTCCAATCTTGTTCGCAACATGCCCGGTTGCAAGAATCCTGTCGGCACCCACAAGAACCTTGTCAACCATGCCTCTAGACATTACGTGTCCGGCCATGGAGTCGCAGATCAGCTTAAACGGAACCCCGTATTTCTTAAGCTCCCAAGCGGTGAGCCTTGCACCCTGAAGCAGCGGCCTAGTTTCAGTAGCTAGGACTGAAATCCTCCTTCCCTTCTCCCAAGCGAGCCTGATTACTCCGAGGGCTGTGCCATATTCTACAGTACCTAGGCCACCCGTGTTGCAGTGCGTAAGAATCCTATCGCCATCCCTAACCAATTCCAAACCGTTCCTAGCAATCCTGAGGTTGGTCTCAACATCCTCGTCAGCAATCTTCTCCGCTTCCTCGAGAAGCCTCTTCTTCAAGTCCTCCACCGTCCCGGCTTCCACAGCCACTCGCAGACACCTGTCTATCGCCCAGCCCAGGTTCCTCCCAGTCGGCCTGGCAAGCCTCAACTCCTCCGAGGACTTCAATATCCTGTTTCTCAGCCTCTCAACGTCGTTTCCCCTGTATTTCAGAGCCTCAAGGGCGAGACCATAGGCTGCTGCGACCCCGATTAAGGGAGCCCCCCTAATCCTCATTCTTCTTATTGCAGAAGCCACTTGATGCGCGCTCGTAAGCCTAAGCCAGCTTTCCCTGTAGGGCAGCTTGTAAGAATCCAGCGTGTAAAGCGTCTCCTTCCTTAAGACTATGCTTCGCATCCTTCCTAAAGATGCACTGAAGGCAATTAAAACTTGCGCAAACACGTTCTGAAAATCCTTATATTACGGTTGAAGGAAAAATTAGGGAGGCGCGGGGGTCGCGTAGCCTGGCCAATCGCGCGAGGCTTAGGACCTCGTCCCGAAGGGGTTCGTGGGTTCAAATCCCACCCCCCGCACTTCTAAACTAACTGTACAATGGCATCGTCTCCATAAACAACTATATTCCAATCTTAAGTTTATCATAGGCTTCTCAGAGCGCTACCGTAAGCAGTCTGACTCCTAGCACATGAAGTAACTAAGAATGCAAAATTAAAATAGATGAAAAAGGGAAATCTGTTGAAGGTTGTATGCCGGTAGGAACTACGAATATGGAGCCAGATGAATATTATCCAAGCATACCTCTGGGAGGAGAAATAGATGACCAAGATATACCCGTAGCATTAAATTTTGAAAGTTCTGACAGGGTGACGCTAATGATGCCGAGAATTAAATCAACTAGTACAGTAGAAATAGGAAAGGTGTTTGGAAAATGGAGGTTAAACGAAATAATTGAGCTTAATGGAAAACCCGTAGCTGTCTTAGAGCAGAATCTCAAAAAACATGGTTTATTCGTTTTTACATCTATCGATAGGATTGTCGCACGTTTAAAAAAACCAATAGGCATTGTTCGTTCACGGCAAGTAAACCAGGTTCCCAATTATCCGGAAAGTTACTATGACAAGCTTTTTGAAAGTAAGGATGATGTTCTTGCTCAGAAAATAATTGCTGAATTCGGAGAACCTTCTTATGAACAGGTAGTAAACTTACTACCGCCAATCGCGTATCCCTACCACTATCTGAGAATTAACGGGGAACCATATCGCCTTACAGTAGAATGGAACGGTCTTATTCCAGGGTGCTTCAATGAGCAGACATTACGTTCAATAGGTTTGTCTCCTCCGGAAGAGGAAAAATCTTTTCTGGTAAAAATGGGTTTATTAGGGGGATACCTGCCTGCGGTCGATCTCGGGTATTTTGATGAAGAGCGCAACATCGGTTGGGAAGAAATCATTCTTACTCATGAGGATGATGCTCTTAAGTCTCACGTAAGTGTAAGAATCAAAGTTTATGAGGCGGATGATGAGAAAGATTATTACTTTCATGGAATTCCTTCAGCTTTAAGTCAAGATAGAAAGTCCTTTTACAAATCGCTTTTAGAGTTGAAACTCAAATGGGACGGGTTCTTCTCTGAAAAAACCGAGGTCGTTACTCCCGAAGAAAGAGTGAACGATGCTTATAAAGCAGGGCTCATTCTCGCTATGGAGAACTTTGAAGGTAGGGAGTGGCCTAGAAGACCGAAATATGGTTCTAAAAGCTACGCCGCGGAAATGCACAATACTTTTCCTCCCGCGACAACTTCAGTCGTCAACTGTTTCCTCGACTGGGGCCTGACGAGAGAAGCAAAAGATATTATAAGATACTATCTGATTAATTATGTAAGAGAAGATGGTACCTTTAGATATTATGGGCCGGCTCCTGATGAATATGGACAGATGCTAGACGCGGTTGCTAGGTGTTTCTGGGCAACGAGGGACTATGTCTGGGTAAAGGAACTGTTTGATCCTGTTCAACGAATCATTAACCATATAATGATAGAGCGAGAGAAAAGTAAAAATATGTATCCGCGTAACTCAATTTTCTACGGGCTAATGTTAGGAATCCTTGAAGCAGATTATTATCAAAAACCGCTGATTCACAACTATTCCAACGATACTTGGTGCTGGAAAGGCCTGGTTGAGATAGGCAGAGTACTCTCCGAAGTTGGTAGAGAGACGCGGGGTCAATCGATACTAGAAATGAGTAGCAAGTGCTTATGCGAGGCGGAAGAATATAGGCGAGACATACTTGATTCTATGGAAAAGACGTTTGACAAGTCTTCTGAGCCGTATTTCTTACCAGTAATTGTTGGAAGTAAAAGACCGTCAAATATGACTATGGATAAAGACGCCTCTTATGCTAATTATCATTTGTATGCTGATCTTCTTTACTCTGGATTTCTTGATGCGGAGAAAGCGATGGCTGTTATTAGATTCAGAGAGAAAAATGGGGGTGAACTGGCGGGTACAACTAGGTTTGAAGGTTGGCTGGACGACTGGCCTGTTATCGGTTATGGCTGGGCGTTTTTGAAATATGATCTAATAGAAAAATTTTTAATGCTTTATTACGGTCACATGGCTTTTCATCAGAACCCTGGGACTTTTGTTGCCTATGAACAGGTTGATTTCAAAGTCGGTGATGGAAAGGGCAGGAGGATAAGAGCTGATAATTGCATCCCCGCCACTCTTGTAGTGCCGCATTTAACTAGACTTATGCTGGTGTTTGAAGATAGGGAAAGTTGCAGTATTTGGATTAATAAAGCCGCTCCCCGCAGATGGTTTGAAGAAGGAAAAACGATTATTGTCAAGGACGCTATTACGAGCTTTGGGAAGATAAGCTATAAGATTGTTTCTAGGATCGCGAGTGAAGGAAAAATACTTTGCGAGTTGGGTCTTCCAGATCAAGGTCTGCAAGCAGATATACTGCTGAGGCTACGTCCTCCTAACAATTTCAGAATTAGGAGGGTGGAGATTAATGACGAGCAATGGGGGGAATTCGATCCTAAAAAAGAAGCTGTAGTAATACCTAGGGGAAAATCCGGAAAACTCGAAATAAGAGTACACTATGCATCATCTTAATATACCGGCAAAATCATGGAAACCGGTTCCCAATGATAGGCATAAAAACTTTAATCAATAGAGGTATTTGAAACCGGGTCTAAAGACAGTTCATGCGGGGTATTTCTCCTAGATGCTGAATCGTTCATGGGAGAAAAGTAAAGCTGTGTTCACCCTTCTCGAGTCGTATAGAGATCATCTTACTCTTCTCGTCATAATGGAGGTCTTCCCGTTCCCCGTCTAATATGGTCTTTCCAGGCTCTTTACTGAAACGTATCTTTATAGCTGCATTGTTTTTAAGATGGGCGGTTCCAAAGACGTGTCCACTGCTATACTCTACTGCAGCAGATACTGTCTCGTCGGATTTGAAGTAAAGTTCTCCGTCTAACTCAAGCATGGTTCCGTTGTGAATAACATACTCGGTCAATTCTCCTTCTTTCATGCGTATGAACCATATATTTCCATCACACTTAATGTTTCCCTCTTCCAGAAAAGCTGGTTTTCCTCTATTGTTGAAGACCACGATGTCTACATGGTTCTCTTGCCACACCTTAACCCCGATCAGGTTTTCATTTTGAATAAGAGTGGTCTCCGGCTGGTTGGGAGTCCATCTCGAAGAGAGCAGTCTTTGAGGGAACAATAGGACTAGGAAATTTGTCCTCAAGGCTTTTTCCCCGGAACTTAACTTGAGATATGGGTGGAGACTTGGACCTCCACCTGGATAGCCACGATAGTCGGGGTAAGTTTTAATTTCATATCGAAATCTCCTTGGGAGGAGGAAATTTATTAAAAGCCTATTTGGACCATCCCTTGAGAAGAATATTTTGTCCTCTACGGTTAATTCTCCGAGACTGTGGAGAAGCCATGTAAAGATTCTTGGGTCATCGGATTCGATTTCGTCAAAAACTATGAAGTATAACGGTTTTACGAAGACAATGTGTCTAAAAAATTTTTTAAGTAAACCAGGATATGCTTTGCTCGCATCTCCAAAAACGTATCCATAGAAACTTGTGCCAAGAAAGTCCCTGATGCTTCCGTTAGAATACCACCGCTCCTGTCCCTGTTCATCAACAAGGATGCTATTGTGGGCTTCAGTTATGGAAATGGCCAAGGGCTCCGGGTATCGAGGTCCCGGGTCAAAGGCTAGCCAGCTTCCTCGGAAGAAGACTGTGAAACTATTTTGGTCCTCATGCTCGTGGAAGACGTAGGCCCTTTGCCCCTTTAGCTTAATATCCCACGTGTTGATTCTGGATCTTATCCCGCTCTTGAAAGCAAGTAGCATATCGTCCCTGCTCCAGCCGGTCCTGAAGACGGCCCATCCTATACCCTTAAACAAGTGGTCTGGAGGGAGTTCTTCAGGAGGAGTAGGCTCGACGGTTGGATCAAACCAGAGAAAGACGAATACCGTATCTGCAAAGCATGAGAGGAAATTGCCACTTAGAAAGGGCCAAGCCATTTTTATTATCCATTGGAGATAGTGATCCTCGTACTCGGAGGCTAAGCGGAGAAGGCCGACATTGTATCTATAGATCTCGAGCCATGAATCGCCGAAGTTAACAAACGTGCCTCCTTCAATCGTGTTGTATAAAATGAAGGTTGGAAAGGATTTGAGGTAGGGGTGGCCAAAAAAGTCCTCAAACATGTTTTCTCTTAGGGCTTCAGCGAAGAAAACAATAGGTGTCATCGACTCTATACCGTAATGTGTCCCTTGGATATCGCCTCCACCCTCCAAGTAATTCACATCCAACCACTCCTTAATACGATTCCTAGCTAGGTCTACCCAATCCTCCGCACTCTGGTGTTCACCGCGGAGTGCCAAAGCCGCCAGACCGAAACTCGTCCATATCCATGACCAATAGCTGTGCCCCCAAGCTCCTCCTCTTCCACCACCAGCACCCCTCATCGGCGTCCGTTCTGGGTGAGGAAACTCGTCGTCTTTTAGAATCGGCTCCACACCCTTTTCGATGAGAGATTTCCTCACCTCGTCTTTCTCATCTTCACTGAGGAAGTCATAGAGCCAATCATAGGCGAGTATAACTCCCATAAGGGTGAAAGCCGTGTCTGCAGACGGGTGCTCCTCTTGGGGAGTATAAACCTTGGATAGGACTATCCACGTAGGTAGACGGCATACTGCTAACAAGTCTTCCTTAGCCTTCTTGAGAAAATCCTCCTCGCCAGTGAGGAGGTAAACGAAAGCTTCTATCTGAAGTCTGTTCGCCACTTCCTTAGCGGTGCCGTAGGCGCCTGTACCACTCCCGATCTCTCTCGGGGGAGTCAAAGATAAGTATTGTCTAGCTTGGTAATATATAGCGTCCCATATCTCCTTGTAGGTGATGCCCATGGAATTAGGTGAACTATCGCCAACCCTCTTTTTCAACTCAGGAATTTCTTCCCTGTTGAGGAAAAGGCATGGATGCCTAATGTTACATTGAATATGAGACATGGCCCGTAGACCTCCAGCCGCTGACGGCGTAAGACTTTGCATAGCAGAGTTGGGTTAAGTGGTTCAATAGTGGGGTGACTGGGTTAGCCGACGTTTGTTTCAACGGTAGTTCTCTTGAAATAGTCCTGCACCTAATAAGTCTTTTTATACCAAAAGGTGTTGACGTATTAGTAAATAAATTAAAATTATGTTAACCGCTCAGTATAATAAAATTTCAAGAGTTTTGTCTCAAGATAGCGAAAATAATTTTAATGTTCCCCGTCGTCCCTGTTGCTCAAAAACAGCGCGCACTAAACTTAATTACCCGTCATGTTACGCCTTATCGAAGGCGATAATAAATGGAGAAGCGTAGACTAGGTAGGACTGGAGAGCAGCTTTCAATAATAGGCTTCGGCGGGATAATCGTTATGAATAGAGACCACTCTTCTGCAAGCAGTATAGTTACTAAAGCGGTTGAGAGAGGAATTAACTATTTCGACGTTGCACCCATCTACGGAAACTCTGAGGAAGTTCTGGGACCTGCGCTTGAACCTTATCGGGACAAAGTTTTCTTGGCATGTAAAACTGAGAAGCGCACTAAGGATGGGGCCATGGCGGCATTAAGCAGGTCTCTTCGGTTACTTAGGACCGATTACTTCGATCTGTATCAGCTTCACGCAGTAGACGGTTTGAAAGAAGTCGAGCAAATCATGGGTAGCGGAGGCGCTATGGAAGCCCTGTTAGAAGCCAGGGAACAGGGTCTTATAAAATACATAGGCTTCACCTCGCATTCCGAGGATGCTGCACTAGCTTTACTCGACTCTTTTAATTTCGACACTATGTTGTTCCCGTTCAACTGGGTTTCCTGGCATAGGTTAGACTTTGGAAAACGGGTTTTGAAAAAGGCTGTTGAAAAAGGCGTGGGCATACTCGCAATTAAGGCTCTTGCTAAAAGAAAATGGCGGCCTGAGGAGAAGGATAAGTATGAGTGGCCGAGATGGTATGCTACTGTAGAGAGCTTCGAGGAAGCATCGCTCGCCCTAAGATTCACCCTGTCTCTTCCAGTAACCTCTGCAGTGAGTCCAGGCAGGGTTGAGCTCCTATGGTGGGCATGCGACATAGCTGATTGTTTTAAGCCTTTGACGAGAGAAGATGAGAGCAGACTAGTAGAGCTTAGCAGTGGTCTCGACCCTGTTTTTCCTCAATAGAATATCTTAACAGGCATGATTCTTCTTATGGGTCGTCAACATCCTGTTTTAAAGGCGGACGTTTTTTCTCGCCGGAGGCGAATGACTGTTTAAATTGGAAGGATGCTGGTTAAGATCAAGACGGTTTAAAACTGTTTTCAATTTCTTCCCGTTGCGGGTTAATGCTCCCAGTAATTAGGTATTGTTGGCAAGTTGTTAGTCTAGGGTTCTATAGGGTTTAAAAGTGGAAGATTCTGGGCTGAAATTATAGGAGACGTGAATCTGCACCGAAACTTTTATATTTAAAAGATTATTATGCGATTTTGAAGCAGCGTGTTTGGAAAGGAGGGAAATTTATGAGTCTGGTTGGCAAGAAAATTAGGCTTAGGCGCATCTTTAAAGACGATGGGAAGACCTTCGTCGTAACTATGGACCATGGAGTGGATTTAGGTCCAGTTCACGGTCTTGAGGACGTTAAGGCCGCTGTCAAAAAAGTTCTCAAGAATGAATATAGGCCTGATGCGATATTAATGAATCCTTCCATGATAAAACTATGCTATGAGGAAATAGCTGGTGCACTTGGTGTGATTGCACGTTTAGATGGAACAGCCACTATATTAGGTCCAGACATAACAAATTACCGTTTGTTCTCTTCAGTAAGGGAGGCTTTGATGATCGGTGCTGACGGTGTAGCTACAATGGCCTTCATAGGTGTTGAAAGAGAGTCTCAGAATTCAGAGAAGGTTGGCAAAGTTTCTCAAGAATGCGAAAGATGGGGTATGCCGCATATAGTCGAGGCTTTACCGCCCGAGATAATAGAATATCATTTTAAACCTGAAGCGAAGCGGAAATGGCCAGACGCGGAGCATGTAAAATTTGTGGATAGAGTGGCAGCTGAACTCGGTGCGGACGTGGTTAAATCATATTATACGGGTAACCCAGATTCATTTAGGGAAGTAGTAAAATGCTGCCCCGCTCCGATTATAGTGTTGAGTGGTCCTGGAGCAGGTGATCCTGAAGGATTATTAAGGATGGTTGAAGATGTGTTGCAGGCTGGAGCTAAAGGAGTCATAATGGGCAGAAACGTGTGGGGGCATAAGGATCCGGCTGCAATGGTAACAGCCATTTCGAAAATAGTGCATGAAGAAGAAAGTGCTGAAAAGGTCGTGAAAATAATAAAGTAGAAAGGTTAAATCATGTAACTATAACGTTAATATCTAGGAGTCTACACAGCTCGACAAGGTCCTCCACATAGTCGCCATAAACGAGATGATAATGTTGAGCCAGTATGTTTTCTGAGAAATCCTTCGTTCTATTTCCCAACAATATTTCTAGGCTGGCGTATGCCGGTGCCTCTATTTGCCATCCTATTTCACGCCATTCTCTGGGCCTTATAGCATCGCCTTTTGTTATATGCATCATATATTTGTCGCCGGTTGATGCAAGTCTAGCCAAAGTTATGCTTCCAGTCTTCATGGGACCAACTATCATTAGACCGGATAGTTTGCCCCACGCATATTTATACAGTCTCGGAACGTTTTCAAGGGCTGATTGCGGTATCATTCCACAAACGCCCATTAGCAATCTGTCTTCAAACATGTCGTAAAGCTCCAAGTATACTGAGCGCTGCCCACTAATGTAGTCTATAATCAACTCGGTTACTAGACCAAGGACATCGCTTTCACATACAACAGGTATCTGTTCCCCAATTAACGCGAGAGGTACACAGGGAGTTATGCCGTAGTAGATTGGTAAACCATAGACGCACTTCATGCTAACAGCATTGAATTTCCTCTCATCAATAATCTTTTTCAAAGCCAGACTTATCTTAGCGGCTTTCTTTAAATCGTCTCTAGATACCTCTCTATCCATGTTCCAATTCTCAAATCGATCATATATAAGCTCCTCGATTTCTTCATCGCAAATCTCATCTGCCTTTAGTAGAAGTCTATGAACTTCATAATCTTCAACTTCTACACCTATTTTGCTGCGGAGTGAGGTTTGATCGAAACTTGCTGTATAGCTACCCATGTCTGCATAACCGAATATGCCGACCTTTGAATATGCAAGCTTGTTTATTGCTGAAGCAATTTGGGCGAACTTCAATATTTTTTTACGAACTTCAATATTTTCTGGATTTCCAAAGACCATTTTAAGCTTAGCACCCATCACTTTCAGTGGGTGTAGGACAGCTGACATGCCTGCTGCTCCTGCTGGAGCTATGAGCATGTTTTTTTCTTGGATGGATGATAACGCCCATAACAGAATCGGTTTATTAAAAAAGGGCCTTAAAGTGTTTATTATCGCGGGCGGTTCAGCCCAAGATGGAATTAGTGCCGTTATAAAATCGAATTCCGCGGATCTTAATTTTGAAACAGCATCGTTTACATCAGGCGGGTTGATGACTGGTCCTGCCTCAACCTCTATTTTTATACCTAGTGAACGCATAGTGTCTTTGGCGTGATTCGTGATTCCTTTTAGAATATTAAGAGTATCAGCCGTATATGCAGGTGATATGAAATTCACGAAGCCAGTGCGCAAAACCTCTCCCTTCAACCTATAGGATTATATTTTTTAGGAATATATATATTCTTCGGTCTTGGAAGATATCGCCGTTAAGAATCCTACGAAGCGCCGTTTCTGATCGGGGGAAAAGTTAGACAATACGCTGATCGCTGAGGCTCATTATGTTTTAACAATAATTATGTTTTCTTAACTAAGTTTCAAAGAAGATTATGACTGCCTATCTAGAGACAAAATATAAATAGTTTTAACTCGTCTAAAAACATTACGTGATCCGTATGGTTGACGTTAAAATAAGCATTATTGGTGCTGGCAGCGCAACATTCTCCTTAGCACTTGTTAAGGATTTGTGCTTAACGCCAAACCTTGAAGGCAGTACCATTAGTTTTATGGACGTAAATAAAGATAGGTTGGATGCCGTATACACTTTATGCAGAAGATATGCCGATGAGGTCGGCATCCAGCTTAGGCTCGAAAAAACTTTAGACCGGAGGGAATCTTTGAAGAATGCGGACTTCGTTATAAACACGGCCTTAGTCGTCGGCTATAGTGGCTATAGGGAAGGCTGGAACATAGGGTTCAAGAATGGCTATAGGTTTGGCGGCAGCTATCATATTATGCATGATGAAGGTTTTTGGATAAACTTCTATCAGTTTAGGCTCTTCGAGTCCATAATAGAGGATATGCTAGATATATGTCCAAACGCATGGTATATTCAGCTTGCTAACCCGGTTTTAGCTGGTACAACTTATATTGGGCGGAAATATCCTAAGCTGAACTTCGTTGGGCTATGTCATGGCTTCAGTGGCGTATACCATCTTGCGAATATCCTAGGTTTCAACAGGGAAGACATAACGTTTGAGGCGCCTGGCGTGAATCATTTTATATGGTTGACACGTTTTTACCATAAGGGTGAAGATGCATTTCCAGCTTTAAACAAATGGGTGGAGGAGGAAGCATCAAGATATTGGGGGGCCTGTCCACCAAGTGACGCTTTAGGACCCAAAGCTGTAGACCTCTACAGAAAATTCGGCGTATTTCCAATCGGGGATACATGCACGCCGGGAGGTGGATCATGGCCTTGGTGGTATCATGTGGACGATGATACAGAACGTAAGTGGGGAGAGAACCCGCGCAAATGGTGGAGCTTTGTGCTTGAGCCGGCGAAAGAGGATCCTGTTGCCAGGCTGATCAGGATGGCGAATGATACGACCATTAAGGTTACAAGCATTTTCCCACCTGAGAAATCTGGAGAGATAATAGTTCCTCTGCTAGAATCAATTGCATGCGATGTACCAAGAGTATTCATAGTCAACATAATGAATACTGGGGATTTTGTTCCAGGTGTACCAGGAGATTTTGAGGTAGAGGTTCCAGCATTGGTTAGTAAAAGGGGTGTTCAAGGAATCAGGACTAGCGGGCTGCCTAAATCCTTGATCGCTTACATTATGCGTGATAGGGTTGCGCCGATCGAGGTTGAGCTCGAAGCCTATGAAAGCGGGAGTAAAGAGCTTTTGCTTGAGCTTATTATGATGGATCCTTGGACGAGGTGTGAAGAGCAAGCAAGAAGCCTCTTGGAGGATATACTTAGGATGCCTCGTTGCGAGGAGATGCGTCAACACTATAAGTGACTGGTTGAAATAGTTGGGGATGATTATGAGCTATCTTTTAGGAATAGATGTTGGCACAACAGCTGTGAAATGTGTTCTCTTCGATCTAAGGGGTAAAGTTGTTGCGTCCGGTAGGACTGAATACACTCTAACTATGCCTAAACCAGGGTTTGTAGAGGTAGAGGCGGAAACCTATTGGAATGCCTTTAAAGAGTCGCTTGGTAAAGTTTTAAGCATATCGAAAATAGATGCTGAAGAAATTTTAGGCGTCAGCGTATCGAGCCAGGGAGAAAGCTTTGTAATACTGGACAAAGACGGGGATCCCTTAAGTAGAGTGATAGTATGGCTCGACAATAGATCGGAGGAGGAAGCTCAAATTATAAAACGCGAATTCGGGGTGGACGAAGTATACCGTATTACGGGGCAGAATGATATTATCTCAACATGGACCGCCACTAAGATGCTCTGGTTAAAGAGAAACCAGCCTGCAGTATTCGAAAAGGCACACAAGTTTCTGTTGCTCGAGGACTACTTCATCTACAGGTTGTCCGGCAAATTTATAACCGACTATTCCATAGTCTCTTCTTCTCTGCTTTTCGACATATCTCATAAAAGATGGTGGAATGATATTCTCAGTTTTATCGGCTTAGATGAGGATAATCTTCCAGAGCTTAAACCTTCTGGTGTGCTAGTGGGGGATATTGGTGAAAAAGTGGCGAAAGAAACAGGGCTTTGCAAACATACTATGGTATCGACTGGGGCTTACGATCAGGCAGCAAGTGCTTTAGGAGTAGGAAACATAGAACCAGGAGTAATTTCTGAAACTACAGGTGCTGCGCTTGCCATTGTTGCAACAGTGGATAAAATGGTTTTAGATCCCATGCGAAGAATGCCGTGTCACTGTCACGCTGCTCCAGGCAAATATTTTTTGCAGCCTTGGTGTCATACGGCGGGTGTAATCTTAAAATGGTTTAGAGATAACTTTGGCCATGTAGAAATTGAGGCGGCCAATAAAATGGGTCTGGATCCTTACGATCTGCTAACACTTGAAGCTGCACAGGCTCCTCCTGGATCAGATGGATTGATTTTGCTACCGCATTTCATGGGAGCGGCTTCCCCTGAATCCGATCCAAAGGCTAAAGGCGTTTTATTCGGTCTAACATTATATCATAGTAAGGGCCATGTTATAAGGGCTATAATGGAATCAGTTGCCTACATGCTTAGAAGAAACATAGAGACACTCGGAGAGATAGGTGTTGAGATAAGGGAAGTGAGGTCTTGTGGAGGGGCAGCTAGAAGCCCTTTATGGAATCAGATTAAAGCAGATGTTCTGCAAAAACCCGTGTTAACTATTCATACAGAGGAGACCTCAGCATTAGGTGCTGCTATGCTTGCTGGTCTAGCTACAAAAACCTTTGGCTCGCTAGAAGCCGCGGGGTCCATGATTTCTATAAAAGATAGAAAAGATTCGCTAAAAGATAACAAAGCAATATATGAAAAACAATACAAAACTTATATGGCATTATATGAAAGAATAAAGGAACTATTTTAACTGGGCGCAAGAAGATTAGAAAAGTTGCTGGTGCGCTTATACTGGAAGGCTAAATATACTAATGGGATTTTCCCATAAGTGAAGTTCATCAAGCTTTTCCTTGAACGTTTCCTTTGCACGCTTAGCCGTTACATGTGGCTGTAAATCATAAGCCCTATGACGACTATTATGAAGACCAGGATTATGCTTGTTCGAGCGACTCTTAAAGTCTTCTCCTTCATTCGCCCTCAGCTTCTCATCCGGCTGCTTCCAAGACTAGTTTTTCAACCTCTTCCGGGCTTGGAACCCGCCCCATGATCTTCACGGTGTTGTTCACCGCTATGGCTGGCGAAACCAAGACGCCGTATTTCTGCACCGTTTCCCTAGACATTATGTTGGCCTTCTGAACATTCACCGTTACATCGTTTCTCCTGAGTTTTTCAACAGCTTTCTCAACAGCCTTCTTGGCTGCTTGGCAACGTGCACAAGGAGGCTCCGGACCTATGATTTCAACAGTTACTTCTTTCAAACCGGATTCGCCTAAAGAAGGCCTGTGTCAAACAGATGGTATTTAAAGATTTATTTTATTCGCAAGCATCCGGCACATACGCATTATTAAGGTTCTGAATCAGCATTAATACTGTTGAAACGTTACATTAGAAACAACATGATGTTGATAAACGTCTGAAGCATGTGGGGAAAATGAGATTTTCAACATGACCTGCATATGTATGAAAAGCATTGCTCATTCAAGCCAGATTCCTCCAGTAGATTAATAAAGACTTTTAAAGGAAGATTGAAAATAAAGTATTGTTGTCGTCGAAATATGATGTTAAACTAATACCTGTTGAGGAAAAGGAAAGGCTAATGGATAAGTATGGCGAGCGGCTTCTCTACGAGGAGAGGGCGGACATATATGGGTGTTGCATCAAACTGTTAACCGATTTAAAGTATGTTAAGGAGCGTTGGGAGGAAAGCTTCTACCCAATGTCGGCACATGTTCGCTCTCACGGGAGACTGATCATGACGAACGAGAATGGGGAGGAGCAGAAAGTGTTCTACGACCCGCTTTCGAAAACAGCCTTCCTAATCAACATAGATTATTACGGCTGGGTGAAATCCATAGCGTTGAGTGTTGCAAGCGATATTCTTGAAGACAGCCATGGAATAAATTCTGTCCACG